>JANMBJ010000112.1:0-1986 GCA_031360335.1 Candidatus Nanopelagicales bacterium | reverse complement strand
GTGCCGATCACCACAGACCCCAGATTCAGCGAACCGGGCGTGACCGTCAGGTTGCCCTGCGCGGCGAATCCCGTGCCCGCCAGGTCGGCTCCCGCATTCGGACCCGACGGGTTCACGAGTGCTGTCAGGGTTCCGGTGCGTCTGCCGACCGCCGTCGGCGCGAAAGTGACAGGGACCGTGAGCTGGTCGTTCAGTGCCAGAGCCACGGGGAAGGTTTTCGCGACTCCGTTCACCTTGGGCGCGCCCGGTGAGAACGGTCCGGCGGCAGCGAGGCCACGGACCGACACAGCCGCACCGGCGGTGAAGGTCACAGTCTGGGTCGACAGGCTCGCGACCTGAGTGTCCGGGAAGGCCACGGTGGTCGTAGCAAGCAGAGGTTTCACCGGAGCGCCGAAACCGAGGACATGTCCGTCGTAGGTGCCGACATACACGCGACCGTTGGGGCCGATCCCGGGCGGCGTGAACTTGGTGGTGTTTCGTATCGGAATGCGCCGGATCGTTCGGAACTCGGTGGCGCTCGCTGGGATCGGATCGAAAGCAACCAGTTCCGCGCCGAACAGGCCGTCGGCACTGCCGGCCGTTGCCGACTTCACCGCCCAGAGCACCGCGGACCCGTCAGTCGTACCTGTGGAGGTCACGACCACGTTGGACGACCCGAAGCCCCAGTCTTCGCAGGGAGGAGGCTGTGGAATCGCCGGGCAGGCCGTCGACGCCCTGAGGCTGAGCGACGGGTTGCCACTTCCGCCCGTGTATTGGTAGGCGGTGAGACCGCCTGTCTTTCCTCGACCATAGGCAATGTTGCCCGGTCCGGCAGTCGGCACGTAGACCCAACCCCCCGTGCCTGGCCAAACCGTAGGAGCCGACCAGATGCCGCCGTTGGGGCCATAGCGACCGACCACGCGGTCGATGCCACCGGTGTTGGCCTCACCACCGAGGTCGTCACGGTCAAGGAGGTAGACGTACCCCTCCTTGCCGCCCGCGACAGCGAGATGCGGGTGTGCAGCCGTACCGAAGTGCGCCTCAGGAAGCAGGGCTACGCCACCGGAACCAAGGTCAAGATCGTTGGCGTCGAGGTGCGCTTCGGACTCGGGCCGGAAGAAGTCGGTGAGCTTGAGCGAGCCGTCACCTTGGACGGTCAGACGGGCGACCATGTTGGACATGTTTACCGGCGGGGTGGCGCGTGTGTATGCGCCGGCGTTGGGGACGAGCGCATTGCCGATGGCGAACACGATCTGGCCGGGGCCGTCGCTGGCGAGCCCGCCGCCGGACATCCAGATCCCACCGCCAGAGGGATCGGGGTCAGTCAGGGTTGGGACCCCGTGGTCGGCCCATCGCGCAGTGACCGCACCACTCGAGGCATCCACGCCCATAATCCAACCGGACCACTTCGGCACTTGGCAGTGCGCGCTGAACGCGACGTAGATGTGCCCGTCGAGGAGCAGGAGCCCAGGTCGCTGTGACTGGTAAGTCGGGTTGAAGTCCAGGTTGCGGTTGTCGGCGTGCCCGCCGAGCGTCGTCGGCGTGAAGCGGTCCGCGCCCGACGACAGGTTGAGCGCGTGCAGCAGATAGCGCGTCGCACCGGAGGTGCCGGTCTCGTACTCCTTGTTGACGACGTAGACCGTGTTGGTCGTGGTGTCGACGACGGGGGTGCTCGTGATGCCGACGGTCGGCACGAGGTCGGGGCAGCCGATGCTCCTGGCGTCGAAGCCGTTGCCAAAGTTCCGCTGCCAGACGATTGCGCCGCTCTCGGGGTTGAGCCCGTAGATGTAGTTGGCCTCCGTCACGACGATGAGCACGCCGTTGGCCACGATCGGCTGGGCGTAGATCTCGCCGACGAGCTGAGGGCTCATGAACAGCTGGCCGAAGGTGGTGCCCGCCACGATCGACGGGGAGAGGTTGGGCTGGTCGGGGTACCAGTTGGTGCGGTGGGTGTCGCCGCCCCGCGTGACCTGGCCGACGACGGGGGAGGCCGCCTGAACCGGAGCG
>JANMBJ010000093.1:0-3960 GCA_031360335.1 Candidatus Nanopelagicales bacterium | reverse complement strand
GCGCAAGAAGGTGCCCTGGGGGACCAACGAGGCCCCCCTGCTTCCCACGATCATGGATCGCGGTCGCGAGAGATGCCGCGCGCTCGACGTCGGCGCGAGTGATGACCCCGCCGGCGCCGGTCGCGTCGACCACCTCGAGGTCGACGTCGAGGTCTTTCGCGAGACGGCGTACGGGCGGCTTGGCGAGCACTGCGCTGCGGCGCGAGAGCCGCTCCTCTGCCTGGCGCCCGACCTCGAGACCGCCATGGCGGACCGGCTTCACGGCCTCGCCGGGCGGGCCGGTGTCGGGTGCGGTCGTGCCGTGCGGGTCGTGCGACAGCACGCGCGCCCTGCGTTGCGGCGCAGCGGTCTGCTTGACGCCGTACCCCACGAGCACGGCCTCGCGCGCCGCCGGAGGTGCCGGGGTGGGGACAAGATCGGTCACCTGGGCATCGATGGGGGAAACAGCGGAGCTTGGGTCCGCCAGGGCACCTTCAGCCGCAGCCGCCGGGGTGCCGGCGGGGGCTGCGGGTGCGGTCGTGGTCGTCGTGGTGGTGATGCTGAGGATGGGGGTGCCGACCTCGACGACATCGCCCTCGGCCACGAAGACCTCGGCCACGACGCCGGCGTAGGGGCAGGGGAGCTCGACGGCGGCCTTGGCTGTCTCGATCTCCACGATGGTCTGGTTGACCGTCACCGTGTCACCCGGCTTCACGTGCCAGGTCAGGATCTCGGCCTCGGTCAGACCTTCGCCCACGTCGGGCAGCAGGAACGTCTTGACATCGCTCATCGACGACACCTCAGAACGCCAGGGCTCGGTCGACCGCATCGAGCACGCGGTCGAGGTCGGGGAGGTAGTCCTCCTCGAGACGCGACGGCGGGTAGGGCGTGTGATAGCCACCGACCCGGAGCACCGGGGCCTCGAGGGAGTAGAAGCACTCCTCCGTGATCCGCGCGGCCAGCTCAGCGCCCATGCCGAGGAACACCGGCGCCTCGTGCACGACGACGAGCCGTCCGGTACGGCGTACCGATGCGGCCACGGTCGGCACGTCGAGCGGTGAGAGCGAGCGCAGGTCGATGACCTCGAGCTCGGTGCCGTCAGCGGCCGCGACAGTCGCCGCCTCGAGGCAGGTGCGCACCATCGGGCCATAGCACGCCACCGTCACCGATCCACCTGGTCGCACGACACGAGCCTCGAAAGGCGATGTGGCAGAGGCGATATCGGCTGTCAGATCGACATCGGCCTTGTCCCAGTAACGGCGCTTGGGCTCGAAGAAGACGACCGGGTCGTTGCACGCGATCGCCTGCCGCACCATGGCGAAGGCGTCGACGGGGTTCGACGGCGAGATGACGCGCAGCCCGGCGGTGTGCGCGAAGTAGGCCTCCGGGGACTCGCTGTGGTGCTCGACAGCTCCGATGCCACCGCCGTAGGGGATCCGGATCGTGATCGGCATCGGGGTGCGACCCGACGAGCGCGCGTTGTGCTTCGCCACCTGCGTGACGATCTGGTCGAACGCAGGGAAGACGAAGCCGTCGAACTGGATCTCGACCACCGGACGGAACCCGCGCATCGCGAGGCCGACGGCGGTGCCGACGATGCCGCTCTCGGCGAGCGGCGAGTCGATCACACGCGCCTCGCCGAAGTCCTTCTGCAGACCGTCGGTCACGCGGAAGACACCACCGAGCTTGCCGATATCCTCGCCCATGAGCAGGACCTTGGGGTCGTCCTCGAGCGCCTTGCGCAGGCCGGCGTTGATCGCCTTGGCCATGGTCGTGACCGCCATCAGTGCCCCCCTCCCACGCCGACGTGGGAAGCAGCGGGCCCTCGCGGGTCCCCATGGGCACCTTCATCCAGGGCGGGGGCGAAGGAGGCGTGGTAGGTCTCGAAGGTGGCGCGTTCGGACTCCACGAGGAGGTGGGGCTCGGAGTAGACGTGGTCGAACATCGACGCCGGAGCCGGGTCGGGCAGGGCGCGGCAGCCGTCGCGCAGGGCGACCGCCATCTCCTCGGCCTCGACCTCGACCGCGGCAAAGAAGTCGTGGTCGGCCTTGCCGCTGCGTGCGAGATAGACCTTGAGGCGCTCGATCGGGTCCTTGAGCTTCCACGCCTCGAGGTCGGCGGCAACCCGATAGCGGGTCGGGTCATCCGAGGTCGTGTGCGCGCCCATGCGATAGGTGAACGCCTCGATCAGTGTGGGGCCCTGCCCCTCGCGCGCCGCGGCGAGCGCCGCGTTGGTGACCGCGAGCACCGCGAGGACGTCGTTGCCGTCGACGCGCACGCCGGGGAACCCGAAGCCGTCTGCTCGACGGTAGAGCGGGATGCGCGTCTGGCGCTCGAGGGGCTCGCTGATCGCCCATTGGTTGTTCTGGCAGAAGAACACCACGGGCGCGTTGTAGACGGCCGCGAAGACGAACGCCTCGTTGACGTCGCCCTGGCTCGTCGCACCGTCGCCGAAGTAGCAGATGACGGCCGAGTCGTCGTCGTCGCGCTGCATGCCCATCGCATAGCCGACGGCGTGCAGGGTCTGGTCGCCGATGACGATCGTGTACAGCGCCATGTTGTGCTCGTGCGGGTCCCAGCCCCCGTTGGTCACCCCGCGGAACAGGCTGAGCAGCTGCAGCGGCGCGACACCGCGCGCCCACGCCACGCCGTGCTCGCGGTAGGTCGGGAACGCGAAGTCACCCGGTGCCAGGGCTCGGCCGGAGCCGACCTGCGCCGCCTCCTGCCCGATGCACTGCGCCCAGAGGCCGAGCTCACCCTGACGCTGCAGGGCGGTGGCCTCGGTGTCGACCCGGCGTACCAGCACGAGATCGCGGTAGAGACCGCGCAGCTGGTCCGGCGTCAGGTCGACGTCGTAGTCGGGATGGTGGACCCGCTCGCCCTCAGGTGTGAGGAGCTGGACGAGCTCAGGGCCTCCGTCTGCGGTCATGGGTGGACCTCCTGGCGGTATCCGGTACGACGCGCTGCCGGAGGCTCACGGGATCGCCGTACTGCCTCCTGCGCCACGTCGCGCTTGACCAGCATCCTGACATCTCCAGCCGGCTACCCGATACCGAACCCCTGGCGTGATCTTGGTCGTAAGGCTGTTTCCGGCCCCGGGAAGCGACCACCCGACCAAGATCACGCGAGTTGCGGGCGTCAGGTCTTGGGCACGTATCCGCACGCGTAGACCAGGCCGACCCGGACCCAGTGCGCTTCGGACTCGGTGACCTGCAGGGTGCTGGTGCCGCCCGAGGCGGAGCCCAGCGACAGGGTCACGGTCGCGGAGACGCTGTCGGCCATCGCGTTGACAGCCGCGCGGGTCGAGGGGCAGGTGGTGATGTCGACCGCCATGACGAGCAGCAGGTGCTGGCCCACCGGCACCGTGACGCTCACCGGCCCAGGTCGGTCGACCGAGCCGGTCAGCGCATCGTCGAAGAGGATCCCACCCTGCTGTGACGGCGGCACCGCCTTGAGGACTGCCTTGATCGTGGCGCCGGAGGCGGTCGCCTCCTGGATCGACACGGTCATGGCCTCACGGCCGAGATTGACGATCTTCATCCCGGTGAGCCCGCGCTTGAGCTTCACGTCGCCTCCGGTGCCCGAGGAGCCAACCATGGCCTGGGGCGCCACCGCGATCACCCCTGTCGGCTTCGCCGAGGGCGAGAGCGACGAGGCGGGAGTGATCGAGGCGTTCGGGGATGTCGTACGGCCCACGGCAAAGCTGCCGACGCCGACGACCACGAGTGCGACGGCCGCGACGGCACCCACGCGCTCGAGCGTCACGAGGCGTCGGTGGCGTGCCCCACGGCGCAGCACCTCGTCGACATCGACGGTGAGCGCGGGCCCACGGTCGATGTCCAGGAGAGCAGACCGCAGACCCTCGTCGAGCGAGTCGTCGTGCAGCGGTGTGATGTCGTTCATGAGGTCACCTCGTCGTCGTCTATCTGTAGGTGGGCGCTCGCGCGGAGCTTCGCGACGGCGCGGTGGGTCACGCTCTTG
>JANMBJ010000081.1:0-3437 GCA_031360335.1 Candidatus Nanopelagicales bacterium | reverse complement strand
GTCGACCGCTGGCTCTCCGGCAGCACGACGCTGCCGGCACCGATCCCTCCGACAGCACGTCCGCTCGTGGTCTGACCCGAGGCGTCGTCGACCCGGTGTGCCTGCCGGTCCACGTCGCTTGTGACCCCGCTCACCCTTCTGCAAGCGTTTCCAGATAAGGTTCCCCTGTGCGCCGCGCAAAGATCGTCTGCACCCTTGGCCCTGCTGTCGCGAGTCAGGAGGGGATCACCTCACTCATCGAGGCGGGCATGGACGTCGCCCGCATGAACCTCTCCCACGGCTCTTATTCCGACCACGAGCGGATCTATGAGTGGGTGCGCCAGGCGGCTGACGCCGCCGGCCGCGGGGTCGGCATCCTCGTCGACCTGCAAGGCCCCAAGATCCGTCTCGGATCGTTCAAGAACGGCCCGGTCGTCCTCGACGTCGGAGCGACGTTCTCCATCACGATCGACGATGTCGACGGCGATGTGAACATCTGCTCCACGACCTACAAGGGCCTCCCCGGTGACGTCCATGCGGGCGACGCCATCCTCATCGATGACGGCAAGGTCGCGCTCGAGGCAGTCGAGGTCACCGCGACCACGGTGGTCACCCGTGTCATCGAGGGCGGTCGCGTCAGCGACCACAAGGGGATCAACTTGCCCGGGGTCGCCGTCAGCGTTCCCGCGATGTCGGAGAAGGACGTCGCGGACCTTCGCTGGGCGCTGCGTCTCGGCGTCGACATGATCGCGCTGTCCTTCGTACGTCGCGCCGACGACCTGCTCGACGTCGTGCGGATCATGGACGACGAGGGCGTGCGCCTCCCTGTGCTCGCGAAGATCGAGAAGCCGCAGGCCGTCGACAACCTCGAGTCGATCATCGACGCGTTCGACGGCATCATGGTCGCCCGTGGCGACCTCGGTGTGGAGCTGCCGCTCGAGCAGGTCCCGCTCGTGCAGAAGCGGGCCATCACCCTGGCCCGTCGTCGCGCCAAACCGGTCATCGTGGCGACCCAGATGCTCGAGACCATGGTGTCGATGACGCGGCCCACGCGGGCCGAGGCCAGCGATGTCGCCAACGCCGTCCTCGACGGCGCCGACGCCCTCATGCTCTCGGGCGAGACCTCGGTCGGCGCGCACCCCGCCCACGTCGTCCGCACGATGGCGCGCATCATCGAGCAGGTCGAGGGCGAGGCGCTCGACCAGCTGCCCCAGATCGTCGATCGCAACGACTCGACCTCACGTTCGGTCGCCCGCGCTGCCGTCACGGTCGGTGCCGACGTCGGTGCCACCGCGGTCATCGCGTTCACCGAGACCGGTCGCTCGGCGCGTCTTGTGGCTCGCTATCGCCCCGATCTGTCTCTGCTGGCCTTCACCCCCAACGCCCGCGTCCGCAGCCAGCTGGCGCTGTGCTGGGGCGTCGAGACGTTCCTGGTCCCCAAGGTGGCCAGCACCGACGAGATGGTTCGCCTGGTCGACGCCGCGCTGCAGGAGATCGGGCGCGCCAGCGTCGGCGAGCTCATCATCGTGATCGCCGGTGTGCCGCCGGGTGTTCCCGGCACCACCAACGGCCTGCGCGTGCACCGCATCGGCACCTCGATCCCCAGCGGGATCTAGCGCCGCACGTACGACGAAGCCCCCGCACCGTCACCGGTCGGGGGCTTCGCCGTGCGTCGATGACGTCGCCTGGTCGAGGGTTGGTCAGTCGAGGGCGCGCCGGGCCTCGGGGTTGAGGACTCCCCACGCGATGAGCTGGTCGGCCAGCTGGCTCGGCGGCTCGTCATAGATGACCGCGAGCGTGCGCAGGTCGTCCTGACGGATCGAGAGGATGCGTCCGTTGTAGTCGCCGCGCTGGGCCTGGATGGCAGCGGCATAGCGGGCCAGCGGGCCGGCCTTCTCCGCCGGCACCTGGCCGAGGCGCTCGAGGTCGATGATCAGGCGCTGCGGCGGTTCGGCCGCGGCGGCGGGAGAGGCGTCGGGGAGCAGCTCGGACACGGGCACGGTGTAGAAGTCCGCGAGCTCCGCGAGCTTCTGCACCGTGACCGCACGGTCGCCGCGCTCGTAAGAGCCGACGACGACGGCCTTCCAGCGGCCCTGCGAGCGCTCTTCCACCCCGTGCAGCGAGAGGCCCTGCTGCTGACGGATGGCACGCAGCCGCGCCCCGAGAGCACGCGCGTAGTCGCTGGCCATGTCGGTCCTTCCCTGAAACAACCTGCGCCGGTCGGCGCGATGCACCCGGAGTAGTCCCGGCACACCACAGTGTCACAGGTGATGTTACGGAGCGTGACCCACCGTTCGCACTCAGATCCTATGGTCCGTTCGGCTGATGTGCTCCCGGCCGGGGGTTCTAGGGGGCCGGGAGGTCCCTGTCACCGACGGTGCGCGGTCGCCCTGGGTGATCGGTGCCGCCCAGCCATGACCCCGGTTCGTAGGCCGGGATCTGGTGCACGGACCCGGCTCGTGCGTCGGGTAGGGTCGGCCCCGACCGACGTCCTTTAAATCCGTCCTGAGAGGCGGGGAAGGGGGTCTCAGCGATGTCTGTCTCCCAGACGCCTGACGACACTGGCTCAGCCCTCGGCAGCGCGCACGACACCCGCACCGTCCTCGACGGCGCCGAGATCGCCCGCGCACTGACGCGCGTGGCCCACGAGATCGTCGAACGCGCCAAGGGCGCCGACAACCTCGTCCTGCTCGGGATCCCGACGCGCGGGGTGTTCCTCGCTCGACGGATCGCCGAACGCATCCGTGACATCGAGGGTCGCGACATCCCCGTCGGCTCGCTCGACGTGACGATGTACCGCGACGACCTGCGCAGGGCGCCTGCGCGCGCTCTGCTCCCCACCGACATCCCGACGAGCGGCATCGACGACAAGGTCGTGGTGCTCGTCGACGACGTCCTCTACAGCGGGCGTACGATCCGAGCTGCCCTCGACGCGATGAACGACCTCGGGCGACCGCGCGCGGTGCAGCTGGCCGTCCTCGTCGACCGTGGCCACCGGGAGCTGCCGATCAGGGCTGACTACGTCGGCAAGAACATTCCGACGTCGCACTCGGAGAAGGTGCACGTCCTGGTGACGGAGCATGACGGGCACGACGCTGTCCTCATCAGCGGCGGTACGACGACGGAGGACCACTCGTGAAGCGCCACCTTCTCTCGGCGGCCGACCTCGACCGCGACGACGCCCTGCTGGTCCTCGACACAGCGGCCGAGCTCGCCTCGCTCACCGACCGTGCCGTCAAGAAGCTCCCGACACTGCGCGGACGCACCGTGGTCAACCTGTTCTTCGAGGACTCCACCCGTACCCGCATCTCGTTCGAGGCTGCGGCCAAGCGGCTCTCGGCCGACGTCATCAACTTCTCCGCCAAGGGCTCGAGCGTGTCCAAGGGGGAGACGCTCAAGGACACCGCGCTGACCCTCGAGGCGATGGGCTCGGACGCCGTGGTCTGCCGGCACTCCTG
>JANMBJ010000037.1:0-7162 GCA_031360335.1 Candidatus Nanopelagicales bacterium | reverse complement strand
CCAAGATCTCGTGGTACAATCAGCCGTGGATACCCCCGTTCTTTTTAACTCTTCCACGGGGGGTAGGCGAGGAGGGGATAGGCGAGGGGGGTTAGGCGGGGGTTCCTACTGTGGCTACTACCCAGTCGACGATGCTTGCGGTGGTCGCGCCGGGGGTGAAGATCTTGGCGACGCCGAGGGACTCGAGCTCGGCGATGTCGGCTGCCGGGATGATCCCGCCGCCGAAGACCACGATGTCGCCGGCGTCGCGCGCCCGGAGCTGGTCGAGCACCGCGGCGAACAGGGTCAGGTGCGCGCCGGAGAGCACCGAGAGTCCGATGACGTCGGCGTCCTCCTGGATCGCCGTCTCCACGATCTGGTCAGGCGTCTGGTGCAGGCCGGTGTAGACGACCTCGATGCCGGCGTCGCGCAGCGCGCGCGCGACCACCTTGGCTCCGCGGTCGTGACCGTCGAGGCCCGGCTTGGCGACGACCACGCGGATCGGCGCGCCGCTCGGGGTACGCGGGGCGGTGGTGAGCGTGCTCATGGCGAGCCTCCAGCGACGGACGGACACGTGCCGATCAGGGCGGTACGGCGCCGACGCCCCTGCTCGACGAGCAGGGAAATGCCGGCAACACCTGTCTCGAGCGTACTCAAGGGCCTCCCCCGGTGCGCCGTGGCAGCGCCTGGGACCCGACACACGGCTACTCTCGCGGAGTGCCACCGCACGAGGACACCAGGAGCAGCGCCGCCCGGGAACCCGGGCGGCTCGAGCGCATGGCCCGTGCCGCAGACGAGGCGCGCACCGCAGCAGGGAAGATCCGCCGGTCCGTCGCCTCACCGAGCGGCGTCCGTGGCGTGGCGGTCGAGGTCGCCTGGTGGTCGGCCCACCTCGCGATGTGGCCGTTCAGCATCCTCGAGGAGCGAACCCAGGACGTCCTGCACGACCTGCACCTCTCGGGCCTCTCCCCCGAGCAGCGGGCGCTCGTCGTCGGCGACGTCGAGGCGGCCGGCACCCCGATCATCTTGATCCACGGGATCGTCGACAACCGCTCGGTGTTCACGCTGCTGCGCCGGGGCCTGCGCCGCCGCGGCTTCGGCCGCGTCGTCACGGTCAACTACTCCTCGATCAACGGTGACATCCGGCTCCTCGCCGACCGCCTCGGAGCGCTCGTCGAGCAGGTGTGCGAGGAGACGGGCTACGAGCGTGTGCACGTCGTCGGGCACTCGATGGGCGGTCTGGTGGGTCGCTACTACGTCCAGCGCCTCGGTGGGGACGCCCGGGTGCACACCCTCGTCACCCTGGGCAGCCCGCACGACGGGACGCTGCCGGCCTACGTCCTGCCGCATCCGCTCGTCCGGCAGATGCGCCCTGGCAGCGACGTCATACGCGAGCTCGCTGAGCCGGCCCCCGGCTGTCGCACCCGGTTCCTCGCGGTGTGGAGCGACCTCGACCAGATGGTGGTGCCCAAGCGTTCGGCGAAGGTCGTGCACCCGGACCTCTCGGCCCGCAACGTGTTCGTCCGCGGCGTCGGGCACATGTCGCTGCCGGTCGACGGTCGAGTCGTCCACGAGATCTGCACGACGCTCGCGCACCTCGACCACGACGGCCACACCCTCGCCGCCGGCGTGACCTCGATCGCGAGCAGCACCGGTCGGGCCGCGACACGCACCTCACCGGATTCCACCGGGAGGGTGGCGCGAGGTACCTCGCATCCGTGAGCATGTGCGGGTGCGTCGCATCGGGGTGACCGGACGACGGGTCCGCGTCGCGGTGCTCGTCGTCGCTGTCGCGCTGCTCCCCGCACTTCCCGTCGCTGTCGCTGCGATGCCGCTGCGCGCTGCTCCCACCCTCCTCGGTGAGCCGTCCTCGTACGACGACACAGCCGTCGTTGGGGTCGACGCCGCGTCCGTCGACCACCACGACGAGGCCAACCTCGCGGTCCGCGGCGACGGGTCGATGCCGGAGTGGATGTCGCCGGTGCAGCTGTACGAGGCCACCGCCGTGTTCGGCGATCGCGGAGCGCACTGGACCACACGTCACACCGGGCTCGACTTCAAGGCACCTCGCGGCACGCCGGTCTACGCCGTGCACAGCGGCACCGTCGTGAAGCTCGCCTGGCACAAGGCCTACGGCCGCATGGTGATTCTCGAGGTGTCCCCGGGTGTCACGATCTGGTACTGCCACCTGTCGAAGGTCACCGTCACGGTCGGTCCGGTCACGGTGGGGCAGCAGCTCGGGCGCATCGGCTCGACCGGAAACGCGTTCGGGCCGCACCTGCACCTCGAGGTGCGCGTCAACGACCGACCGACCGACCCGCAGGTCTACCTCTTCGGCCAACCCCCTGGGGTGCCCGGCCCTGTGCCCACCTGGCTCCCACCGAAGGCGATCATCACCGTCGCCAACCTGCCCCGGCTCACGAACCTCGGATAGCAAGCAACGAGGTCGACCACCGCGACAAGCGCCTCGACGCCACGCGTGATCAGAGCTTGGTCACCGGGGCATAGCGCAGCAGCAGGCGCTTGGTGCCGTCGACACCGAAGTCGATCGTCGCCTCGGCCTTCTCGGCGAAGCCGCTCGTCGAGACGACCGTGCCGAGACCGAACTTGTCGTGCGTGACACGGTCTCCCGCCGAGAGCGAGACGACCTCGCGGTTGCCCGGGCTGCGCGCACCGGGCCGGGACGCCGCAGCGAGCAGCGAGGGGGCGGCGCCGAACCCGCCCTGGCTCGCGCCGGCGCTGCCATAGCCGCTCCCGCCACTGATCGAGATCGGGTCCTCGCGGTTCCAGTGCACGAGCTCCTTCGGCACCTCGTCGAGGAACCGCGACGGCGGGTTGTACGACGGCGCACCCCACGCAGAACGGACGATGGCCCGGGAGAGGTAGAGCCGCTCACGGGCCCGGGTGATGCCGACGTAGGCCAGTCGACGCTCCTCCTCGAGCTCGCGCATGTCGCCGAGCGAGCGCATGTGAGGGAACACGCCGTCCTCCATGCCGGTGAGGAACACGACGGGGAACTCGAGCCCCTTGGCCGTGTGCAGAGTCATGAGGGTCACGACGCCGCCGTGCTCCTCGGCGTCGGGGATCTCGTCGGAGTCGGCGACAAGGGCGACCCGCTCGAGGAAGTCCGCGAGGGTGCCCTCGGGCTGGTCGGTCTCGAACTCGCGCGCGACCGACTCGAGCTCGGCGAGGTTCTCCACGCGCGTCTCGTCCTGCGGGTCGCTGCTCGCGGCGAGCTCCGCGACGTAGCCGGTCTGCTCGAGCACTGCCTGCAGCACCGTCGCTGGCCCTGACCCTGCCTCGACGAGCGTGCGGAGGTCGCTCATCAGCTGCACGAACGACTGGATCTGGGTCAGCGACCGCGTCGCGATCATCGGCGCCTCGGCCGCGCGCGCGAGCGCGGCACCGTAGGAGATCCGCTCGCGCTGCGCCAGCACCTCGACCACGGCCTCGGCGCGCTCGCCGATGCCGCGCTTGGGCACATTGAGGATACGGCGCAGCGAGATGTCGTCATCGGGGTTGGCGAGCGCCCGCAGATACGCCACGGCGTCGCGGATCTCCTTGCGCTCGTAGAAGCGCACGCCGCCGACGACCTTGTACGGCAGCCCGACGCGGATGAAGACCTCTTCCAACGACCGCGACTGCGCGTTTGTGCGGTAGAACACCGCGACGTGACGCGCGGGCACGCCGTCCTCGTCGGAGAGGCGGTCGATCTCGCCCGCGACGAACGCCGCCTCGTCGTGCTCGTTGTCCGCGACGTAGCCGATGACCTGGGCGCCCGAACCGGCGTCGGTCCAGAGCCGCTTCTCACGCCGCGAGGTGTTCTTGATGATGACAGCGTTGGCCGCCGACAGGATCGTCTGGGTCGAGCGGTAGTTCTGCTCGAGCATGACGGTCGTGGCGGTCGGGTAGTCGCGCTCGAACTCCTCGATGTTGCGGATCGTCGCGCCGCGGAACGCATAGATGCTCTGGTCGGCGTCACCGACGACGCAGAGCTGCCCCGGCGGTACGCCGTCGGCTCCCGTGCCGACGAGCTCGTTGACCAGGACATACTGCGCGTGGTTGGTGTCCTGGTACTCATCCACCAGCACGTGCCGGAAGCGGCGGTGGTAGTGCTCGGCGACGTCGGGGAACAGCTGCAGGACCGAGACGGTCGAGGCGATGAGGTCGTCGAAGTCGAACGCGTTGGCCCGGCGCAGCCGGCGCTGATAATTGCCATAGGCCTCGGCCAGGGTCTTCTCCTGGTGGTTGGTGGCCCGCTCCGCGAAGGTCTCGTGGTCGATGAGCTCGTTCTTGAGGTTGGAGACCTGGTTGCTGAACCCGCGCGGCGGATAGCGCTTGGGATCGAGGTCGAGGTCTCGGCACACCAGGGTCATGAGGCGCTGCGAGTCGGCTGAGTCGTAGATCGAGAACGACGACGACATGCCCAGCCGAGGTGCCTCCTTGCGCAGGATGCGCACGCACGCGGAGTGGAAGGTCGACACCCACATGGACTTGGCGCGCGGGCCCACGAGCTCGACCACGCGCTCACGCATCTCACCCGCAGCCTTGTTGGTGAAGGTGATCGCCAGGATCTCCCCGGGTCGCGCGTCGCCCGTCGCGAGGAGGTGCGCGATCCGCCGGGTCAGCACGCGCGTCTTGCCCGACCCTGCGCCAGCAACGATGAGCAGCGGGGTGCCCCGGTGCTCGACCGCGGCACGCTGCTCGGGGTTGAGGTCGTCGACGAGGGGCGCCACGTCGGCGCCGGCCGGGCGGGGCGTGGGCTCGGGCTCGGGGCGGGGCAGGCCGAGGTCGTCGAAGAGGGTCGTCATCGCGAGGTCGAGTCTAGGTCGGGGCGACGACAGCGGGCGCCCGTCAGCCACAGGGCGAGCTGACCACAGGCACGAGCGCCTCGACCGGCACCCGCGAGCGCCCAGCCGTCAGGCGACGTATCCGAGCACGGTGAGCCGCACGTGGGTGCCGAGCGACGGTGTCGCCACCCAGAGGAGGCCGTCGCTGCGCAGGGCCACGAGCACGGTCTCGTGCGCCCACTGGCCGGCCGCGAACGACACAGCCGGCACGGTCGCGCGCGACGAGAGCGCGAGGGTCGAAGCGGTGCTGCCGCCCCTCACGTCCACCGCCAGGAGCACGGCTCTCGCTCCGACGGGCACGGTCCTACCCGTCAGGGTGACCACCCGAGCACGCACGCTGGTGACGGCGCCGGCGAGCCCGATGCTGTGGGTGGAGTCGATGAGGCGGACCGGGGCTGCGAGCAGCGACAACGGCGTGCCGTCGGCCGTCGCGGTGGTCGCGAACCAGCCGTCGAGCAGCAGCGTGACCGACGCCGGCACTGCGCTCGCGTTGCGCAGCACGACGTCGCCCGTGGTCGTGGGGACGATCGCCTGCGTCGTACGCGGCAGCGCGGTGCTCGTGCGCACCATCCCGAGGAACGACCGCCCGGAGGGTGCGAGGATTCCGACGACGCCGGCTGCCGACGTGCGGCTCGCGGTCATCGTCAGCGCCACACCCGAGAGGCCGGCGGCCGAGCCGCTGGCGATTCCGACCAGGTGCACCGTGCGGCTCTCACCCGGTGCGAGGGGGTGCGTCCCGGTCGCGTACGCGAGGGTGCTGCGGACCACGTGGGTGGCGCCCAGGACCGGGTCACCGGGACTGGTTCCGGCGGTCGACGGTGGCACGACGACGGCGAGCGGCGCCCACGCCACGACCTCGACGACGGCGTCGATGCCGCCTCGGTCGATGCCCACGCGGATCGTGCCGTCGGAGGCGACCGGCACGACGGTGGTCGTGGCCGTCGCGAGCGTGGTGAGAGCGGTGACGACCGGGATCGACGGCGAGTTCGCCGTGCTGCGCACCGAGACAGTCGGCGTCGGAGCGCTGGATCGCGCCACCGTGACGCGTACCGCGACCGCGCCGACACCGTCGGTAGGCACGTCACCGCGGCCGGTCACCTGCACGACGGCGTCGTGCCGTGAGGGGTCCCACGACGATCCGCCGGCGAGCCGGCACGGCGCGTCGACCCCGACGCCGCCCCGGGTGTCGAGGACCCGCACGGGCGTGACGGGGACGAGATCGGTCGATGCCGCCGTGGTGGTTCCGGAGCCGCCCCAAGGTGCCTGACACGCGTCCGGCAGCGGGGTCCCGGTCCAGTACGACGTGAGTCCCGCGGCACCGTCCCAGCTCAGCGAGAGGTGCACGTGGTTGCGGTGGCAGTAGGTGTCGTACCCGGCCGCCTTCTTCCGGGGATCGGTGAGGCATCCCTTGAGCTCGGTCCACCCGCGTCCCGAGTCATAGCCGCGCCAGAACAGGTTGTTCCACCCGATGTACATGATCCCCAGGCGCTTGGCCATCGCCGCGGCGTTGCCGTACTGGTCGGTCGCCAGCAGCCAGGTCAGGAAGCTCTCGGCCTGGGCACGCTGAGAGGGGACCCGCATGCTGACCATCCAGTCGAGCGCCCGACCCTCCTTGTGCTCGCTCAGGCCGCCGATCGAGCACGAGCGGGCGATGCCGATGGGCGTCCTCCCGTACGTCGCGGTGATCAGGCGGGCCAGCTTGAGCGCACCCGGCTTGGGGGCCGGCGTGCACTGGGACTGGGCCTGGTAGTCCGACGCGCCGTCGATCGCCGCGGAGAACACGGGGGCCTTGGGCACGACGGACGCCCGTGCCGCCACGGGCACGACCGGCGGGACGGTGTCGATGGCCTGGCTCTGCGGGATCACCGCCGTCAGCGGGACGAGGGCGGCCACCAGCGCGGCAGCGATGAGCCCGACGGGGGTGCGACGCGCCCGGGTACGGGGCATGCCTGGATCGGTGCTCATGACTGTGCATCGGCACCAGACCGGGGAACCTTTCGCCCGCCCGCTGCCGTCACGAGGCAGGCTCCCCCAGGTGGCCTAAGCGGGCGGCGGGCTAGCGTGTCCCCGGCGCTCTCGCCGACGGCCGGCCCACGAGGAGGACCAGTGCTTGACGACTCCGAGGTGACCCGCATCCTGTCCGTCACCGCGCACCCCGACGACGTCGACTTCGGCGCCGCGGGCACCATCGCGCGGTGGGTCGACGCCGGGATCGCGGTGACCTCCGCCGTCATCACCGACGGCGACGCGGGCGGCTTCGACCCGGCCGTGCCCCGTGCCGAGATCCCCCGGATCCGGCGCGCTGAGCAGGTGGCCGCGGCGGCGGCCGTGGG
>JANMBJ010000025.1:0-9814 GCA_031360335.1 Candidatus Nanopelagicales bacterium | reverse complement strand
GACATGGCGTCCTCCTCTGGCGATGTTGAAGATTAACTGATGGTATGATCAGAACCGATCAGACAGTCCTAGAGTTGATAGTCAGAACTGATTACCCCATCATCATGGAGAGGAGGCACTACGGTGCGGCTCGTGAGTGCGGAACCTGAGGGGCAGCCGACGCGTCTGGACCGTCGCAAGGCGCGGACGCGGCAGGCACTTGTCAAAGCGGCGCGACAGATCCTCGCCGAGCGAGGCACCACTGACGTCAGCATCCAGGACATCACCGACACCGCCGACGTTGGTTTCGGTTCCTTCTACAACCACTTCGACTCGAAGACCGAGTTGTTCGAGGTCGCAGTCGCGGAGGTGTTGGAGGAGTACGGCGACACGCTCGACCGGGCCTGCGCCGACTTGACGGACTCCGCGGAGATCTACGCAGTCGGGGTCCGGATGACGGCACGGCTAGCCCTGACGCAGCCCGCCGTGGCCCAGGTGCTCATCCAGGTCGGCCTGTCCTACGCCTCCGAGGAACAAGGGCTCGCCCGACGAGCCCGGCGGGACATCCAAGGTGCAATCGAGGAAGGCCGGTTCACCGTCGAGGACGCTCGGTTGGGGCTCATCTCTACCGCCGGGTGCGTTCTGGCGTTCCTGCAGACGGCACTGGACCACCCCGATGAACTCAACGAGTCCGACGCAGACACCCTCGCCGAGCTGCTGCTACGCATGCTAGGCATGACCGCGCGTTCCGCGCACGCCGTCGCCCGGCGCCCGCTCCCGTCCGTCCCCTTCTGAGAGGGGCCTCGGCAGTCAGAGACCGGGCGCTTCCGGGCGTCTCTCGGCGGCAATCGCGTTCAGCGGCGCCGGGTGGTCACGCTCGTTCTGCTCGGCGGGGCATGGCGACGTACTCGACCCCACGGTCTATCGGGTTTGTGACCGCCGGGTCTGTACATGGCGACCAGGCCACGCTCGGCTGGACGGGGCTGCGAGGGCCGCTTCGATGGTGAGGGCCCCGCCCACGACGAATCGTCAGCGCATCGGGGCCAGACGGCTTGCAGCCAGAAGCTGGATGATGCTTGCCGAAGTGGAACAGCGCAGACTCACGCTGCCACCGCCACAAGGCAGCAGGGTCTCGGCGGACACGATGATTCCGCCGCGACCCTGCTGCTGTTGCAAGAACCGGCGGCTCGTGAGCTCCAGTCCGGCGCGGACTACTGATTGGCCGCGGCCTTGGCGAGCGCGTCGGCGTAGTCGCGAGCGTGGATTGCGTCCAGCATCGCGAGCTGGGCGTTCCCGACCGCCCAGTCGGCGAAGTCGAGGGCTTCAGATGCGTCCGCCTCAGCCCATTCCGCGTCGCTCGCGGCGACCTTGGCATCGGTCTTTCGGTTCCGCTTCTCGATGTTCGCCTTGACGTCGGTCATCTTCGACGACGCGTCGGCCCGCACCTGTGTCCACTTCGCTTTCGCGCTGGTGCCGGCCGCGGAAACCTCGTTCCGGGCGCTGTCCAGTGACTGAGACAGGTCAGCCTGGGCCTTCTGGATCCGCGCGGTGAGCTGTGCCTCCGACTCGCTCGCTGCCGCGTGAACTGCCGACTTGGTTGCTGTGACTCGCTGCTGCAGAGCATCCAGTTGCTCGTCAAAACTCGTGTGGGTCATGGTGCTTTTCCACCTCTCATGAGAGTCAGTCCGCAGGTTCTGTGATTGTCCCGCAGTACTGATAACATCATCACTCATGATGGCTAGGCAATCAAGAGCTATGTCACGTGACGGACGTCACCTCGCAAGAGAGAACGATCATCTGTCCTTCGGCTGACATCCATAGGGACGGCCGCGGTGGCCGCATCGGTGATGTCTGAGGCGAGGCCGAGGTCCCTCTGGTGCGTTAGTTCGTCGCGTGGGCAGGTTGCGAGGGATCGGACGTTGCGAATCGGCAGCATAGGAGCTACCCCACGACCGTGGCGGACGTGCTCGACGGACTGAGCAAAGCCGACAACCATTCAAGGCGGACGCCCTGCTGAACGCACGCCGCTGGTTCCACGACAACGCTGATCGCACGCTGCAGCGGATCCGCAACATCCTCCAAGACACCCCGACGACAGCCGACGATCTCGCCCTGGTCGCAGAGCTCCTCGCCGCCGCGCTCGAGCCGGGGAAGGCAGAGCACTGCATCTAGGCGATCGCCCCACGCAGTAGCCAAGGACGACTCTGTCCGTCGGGCGGAGTCGACGGCGTTCGCGCACTGACGACCAGGTGGCACCGTCTGAGTTGGGTCCTGCTCGGGTCAGTAGAACTGACGGCGCTGATTCCCCTTGGCGCTGCGCGTCGCGGGTGGAGGGGTAGGAGAAGGCCTTGTTGACAACCCAGCACCATTGACGGATGACCCTCGAGGCGAACCGGCACGCGGTTCCATGTAGTCGTTGTCTAGGCTCCTGGCGCCGTCCTGACGAGTGACCGTTCGACCGCCGCACTGATCTCTGGAGCAGTTGAGCCCAGGGCGACGGCAAGGCTGACGAACTCCCGAGCCTGCTGATCCAGGGCACGTCGTCGGTCCCTGGCGGATCCCGATGACGAGTGCCGGACTCGTGTGCCGGCGCCCCGTCGGGTAGCGATGAGACCCTCGGATTCCAGTTCCCGGTAGGCCCGGGCGACCGTCCCAGCCGCGAGCGCGAGGTCGGCTGCGAGCTGACGGACAGGCGGCAGGCGCTCGCCGTCGGCGAGCGCGCCGGTGCCGATGAGGGACGCCAGCTGACGGCGCAGTTGCTCGTAGGGCGGTGTCGGGTCTCCGGTATCGATGAGGAGCCACGGGCCGGTGCTCATTTCAGCAATGCCTCACGGTCAGCGCCCAGGGCGGCGCGGGGTGCCAGCAGAGCCCCGACGCACCAGAGGACCAGTCCGCAGACCAGAGGGATGGACAAGCTCACCACGGCGAACAATGCCGTCCAAGCCGGAGGGCGGCAGCTCAACCCGCTCAGTGCCATCGCGCTGAGCGTGGTGACGCCGGCCAGGGGAACTGCGATCAGGACACCCAACCCTGCGATCACATCGTGGACCGACCGTGCGCGCCGCTGGTCGTCGTCGGCTTGGTCGACACCCTCCCTTGGGCGCTGGACGATGCCGCGCAATGCCATGCCTGCAGCCACGAGGCCGCCGAGCACAGCAACCAGAAGAGGGATGCTGTAGAACGAACCGGGCCAGGGCCCGCGCGACTGCGTAAGATCCGAGCCGCACGTCAGGACCAGCGCCCGTCCCGCCCGGCCCACGTCATCCGATGACCCGATTACCGTGGTGATCGCGAGCAACAGAACCAGGTAGCCGAGCGCGATCGCGACCCACGAGGTCAGGCGGCGGGGCAGGTAGTTGGTCAGTCGCCTGACCTCCAGCGAAGCGGTCCTCGTACGGCCTGCGGGCGCGCTGATCCGCGACTCGCCGAGGAGGATCCCCATGAGCAGGCTGAGCGAGAAAGCAGGCGCAGCCAGCATGGGACCGCGCCCCACGGGGTCCCAGAACAACAACAGTCCGGACGTCGTGACCCCGACCGCGGTGCCGATGACCCGCCACCGAGCGGTACTCGCAGCCTCGCCCAGCGGATCATCGAAGGATCCCGGTGACCGGGGCAGTCGAAGAGCGAGGCCGACCACGGCGAGCGGTACCACGGCCAGGGCGAGAACGATCACACCAGCCATGGAGACTCCTTGTATCGCGTGAGCGGTACAAACACGGTGCCCGCTCAATCAACTTGTGTCAAGCACTCGATACAAGCGGGCGGCCCAGGCTGGTCGCGTTGAGGTTGGCGAGCAGACTCACGCAGGTCGTCGAGGTGGGCATTCTGGCCTCGCTCGTGGTGCCCTTGAGCTCGACCTGTGACTCGACCTCGATGCGACACCAGCGGTCGGGCCCGAGACGGTGCTGATGGTTCGCATCCCTGAGCTGGACTAGCCAGCGTGCGTGGCGTCGCTGGCCCGATCGGAAACGGATCCTGAACATGCTCCGATCAGTCGAGGCGTGGCACGAAGGGCGCTGGGTCCCGGCCACCCTGATGTCGACTCGACTCGATGAGGCCGGTTGGCACGGGCTTGTCGGCTACACGACTCCCTGACGCGCGCGGACTACTACCACTGGCGCCCGAAAGCACACCTCCGTGAGCCAGCTGACACCATCCCGTTGACTGGCTTACCCCTGACGCCCGGCGCCTCGTTTCCCATGGTGCGCTGTCGATCTCGAGCGTCGATGGTAAGGGCGACGTTCCCAATCTCGCGCTCGTGTCCACCTTGGTTGGGCAGGGCTTCGGACACCTCCTGCGGGGGCGCGTACAGTGGTACCTGGACCGCGGGAGCTACTCGCGGATCAGCGAGTCATCGCACCTCGTTCTCGGCCGTGACCGGCGTGGGCTGTCAGTCTGCACGGTTACACAGACCTCCTGGGCCGCGTCCAGTTGATGTGTCGCCAAAGCCGTGGGCTCCTGCGTTGCCAGCGCGGGCCGATTGGGTCGCGTGCACACACGATCCGCCGCTGACGGCACCAGGATCACGAGGCGCACCATGGGTCCGAACCTCCATACCAGTAATGCTCTACCTGCCGATGAAGGCTCCATTTCACGAAGTATCGCGGTGTCGTCCCGTGCGGGACGTAGCCTGTCCGGTATCGCTGTCGAAGCCCGACGACTCTGGGATGACAAGCGCGTCAGGCTCACCGTTGGTGTTGCGCTGGCGGCGCTCTACGGCCTTGTCGCTGGGCTGGTGACACCACGAGGCCCGATGACGAGTGCTGCCGCGCTCGCGGCGATGGCGACCAGTGTTGGCATCGGAGTCGTGGCTGGCATGGCGACCCGGTCGCGGGGGGCGATGCTGTGGGGGCCGCTTGCTTTCGTGGCCGTCTTCGAGCTCGCGCGGCTCGACGCCGTTGGGCCAACGGTCGACGGACTTCATCTTGGTAGTGAGTACGGGTTGATCGCCTTCGTGGTGGGTCGTGGGTTCCATGGCGCGGTGGTTATCGCTGCGATGATCCTGGCTGCTTCGTTCGGCGCTGGGATCGCGCGCCGTCGCCACCCGAGCGTCGTGCCCAGGTCGGGCTGGCGCACCGCGGGCGTCGTCGCACGTCGTGCGATCGCCGGCCTGACGACCATCGCACTCGTTGTGCTCGCGGTCGGACTCGCTCGCCCCGCATCTACCGCTCCGATCCTGGGCTCCCGCGGTGAACTGCTGCCGGGGAGCGTCGCCGAGCTGTCCGCTGTGGCGGTCAACGGTCACGACCTCAGCCTGGTCATCCGCGGCCAGAGTGCCGCCAACCCGGTCCTGCTCTACCTCGCCGGGGGGCCGGGGGGCAGCGACGTGGGTGGCATGCGCGCCTATCTCCAGGCTCTCGAGCGTGACTTTGTCGTCGTCACCTGGGACCAGCGCGGTACGGGCACCTCCTACGCTCAGCTCGAGCCCACCTCCACCCTGACCTTCGCGGGCGCCGTCGACGACACCGTCGCTGTGACGCAGTACCTGCAGCAGCGCTTCCAGGGCGGCAAGGTCTTCCTGGTCGGCAACTCCTACGGCACCCTGCTAGGCGTCCGTGCCGTCCAGCAACGACCTGACCTGTTCGCCGCGTTCGTGGGGACCGGCCAGATGGTCGACGTCGCCGAGACGGACCGCACCATCTACGTCGACACACTCGCGTGGGCCCGCTCGAAGGGCAACACGTCCCTCGTCGACCAGCTCGCCACCATCGGGCCGCCCCCGTACGCCGACATCCTGAACTACGAGGCGGCGCTGTCCCACCTCGACGAGGTCTACCCGTATGACCACACCCCCAACGCCGAGGGCGCGGGCGGGTTCTCGTCGAACCTGACGCCATCGGAGTACACGCTGGTCGACACCGTGCACGCGTTCGGGGGCTTCCTCGACACGTTCGCGGCCATCTATCCCGGGATGCAGGACATCGATCTGCGCAAGGACGCCACCACGTTGTCTGTTCCCGTCTACGTCGTCGAGGGTCGGTATGAGACGCATGCCCGTTCCGACCTCGCGCACGAGTGGTTCGCCGGACTCCAGGCCCCGTACAAGGAACTCATCGTGCTCGACACCTCGGGACACCGTTCCCTGTTCGAACAGCCGGACCGCTTCGTCCAGGTCATGAGCGACGTGCTGGCCCGGTCGCGGACCTGACCCCCAACATTCACGCCGCTGCGGCGGAGGGCCGACCGAGCGCACGGCCGTGGCGAGCGAGTCCCGGCGAGCCATCGAGAGAACGAACCATCAACGAGGAGCTACCCATGTCCATGACCGCACTGCACTCCGGACCCGCCGGACGTACATGGAACCGCCGCGCGGACACGATGAGCCGCATCGGTCCGGGTCGGGCGAGCTATCTGCTTACGGTGGCGCTGGCTTGCGTCGCGCTCGCCGCGGGCCTTGCGACGTTCCTGGCGAAGGACTCGATCGTGGGGCCTGCCGCTGCTGTGGGATGCGCGCGGGGCACCGCCCTGGTCGTTGCGCTGGTCGCGACTCCCGTGATGGTCGGGTCGATGGTCATGGCGAGACGTGGGTCGCTACGCGCTGTCCTGGTGTGGCTCGGCGCCGCTGGGTACCTGCTGTACAACTCGTTCGTCCTGCTGTTTGCCACCCCCTACAACCGGTTCTTCCTTCTCTACGTCGCCATGTTCTCCCTCGCGTTGTGGGCGATCGGGACGGTGCTGGTCCAGGCCGACGTCGCCCGGCTGGCCGGATATGTCACCGGCAGGCTCCCCGCCCGCGGGATCTCGACATACGCGTGGATCGTGGTGGCCCTCAACGCGCTGATCTGGCTGCGGGGCATCGCCCCCACGATCACCGCGACCGATCCGGGCTCGTTCCTGGTCGCCTCCGGCGTGACCACCCAGCCGATCTACATCCAGGACCTCGCGGTCTGGCTGCCGCTCATGGGCGTCTCGGCGTTCTGGCTGTGGCGCGGACGCGACTGGGGCTACCTGATGACCTCCGCGCTGCTCATCTTCTGGGTTCTGGAGGCCGTCGGAATCGGTGTCGATCAGTGGTTCGGCTCCCAGGCCGACCCGAACTCCGTTCTCGCCAGCCCGGCCATGACACCCGCGTTCCTGGCCTGGGCCGCCATCGGCGCGGTCCCGGTAGTTCTCGCGCTGCGACCCCTGCACCGCGAGCACACCCCCACCACTCCCACGATAGAAGGCATCTGATGAACGTCCCGATGCCCATAGGCACAGTCGACCTGTACTGGCTGCCACTCGGAGCGGGCGACAGGTTCCCGATCGTGCGCTGGAGCGGGCGGGCGTTCGAATCGCTCGCCGCCCGCCGCCAGCATCGCGAACGCTGCGACCTCTACCACGCCGCGCTGGAGATACAGATCGATGACCAGCGCTACGTGGTCGAGATGACGCCCGCGTGGGGTGCAGGCGGTCAGGATCGAGGAACCGTGACATCGGGTCCGGTCGGACTGCGGGTGCTCGGACGTTCGAAGTTGTTCCGGTACGAGATCCACCGATGGCGTGACGGGTCGATCCCGGACATCGAGCAAGCCGTCGAAGGCGCGCACCAGGTGACCGACGACGTCGAGGTAACGCGAACGCTGTTCGACCTCGTCCCGGCCTTCCCGACTGCCACATGGGGGAGGGCCGAGCTCGAGACCGGAGACATGTGGAACTCGAACTCACTGGTCGCCTGGCTGCTTGCCAAGGCCAGCATCGACATCCACGACGTCCGACCCCCGCCGCACGGCCGCGCCCCTGGCTGGTCAGCAGGCCTCGAGATCGCTACGAGGCGCGGGGACACGCCGACCCTCGTTTCGGTGCCACGGCCTCGCCGGTCGCTTCGGAGTCTTGCGAGCAGGACATGAGCGCCGATGGAGATCTCATCGTCTCGAGTGGAGAACACGGGCGGAGCCTGGGCGCGCTCCCTGGCGCCCGCTCTGACGCCAGTCGACGGCTCGGCGCCGCCCATCAGGAGGAAGCGATGAATCCCACACCCTCCCGTGCAGCGATGCTGGGGACACGTGCGTCTCGTCGGGTTCGGGGGCCGAGGTGATCGAGCTCTCGCTGCCCTTCGCGGGACTGTGGCTGGCCCAGAACAGTCCGTCCCGGCGGGTCCCGAGCCATGGCAGCGACCTGTTCGGTGAGCGCTATGCCATCGACTTCGTCGCCGTTGATGACCGACACCGGGCTGCCGCCGTCCGTGACTGGCGGACCCTGTTCGCCACTGAGCCCCCGGAACGATTCTTCGCCTTCGGCCAGCCGATTCTGGCCCCGGCGAGCGGCATCGTCGTCGACGTGCACGATGGCGGGCGCGATCACGAGGGGCGGCGATCACCGCTCGTGCTGCTGCCGTACGCGTTGGGTCAACGCGCGCGACTTCGCCAGGGGATGGAAGCGATCGCTGGCAACTATGTGACCGTCGCGCTGACGGACGTCGACGGCTTCGTCGCGCTGGCTCATCTGCGGGCAGGCTCCATCGGCGTCAGCATCGGCCAGTCCGTGGTGGAAGGCGAGCAGATCGCTGAGTGCGGCAACTCCGGAAACTCGACCCAGCCACATGTCCACATCCAGGCCATGGACACCGCGGACCTGTCAGTCGCCCATGGTGTGCCGATCACGTTTCGCGGCTTCCGCGAGTGGCCCCCGCGCGCAAAGAAGTGTCAGATCCGGCAACGAGGAATGCCGGATGAGGGCGCGGTGGTGGAACCACTGATGGCCCCCTCGTGACCCGTCCCGCCGTGAGCTGCGGTACCGACGCACCCGTTGGCAGATGTCCGGAGCGTGACAACCGTGGGAACCGGTTCACCGAGTCACACGCTGCGCCCCCCCACACGATCAGCCGCTCATGTCATCCGACGACGTGCCCCGCGTGAGCTCGTGGTGGCCGGGGGCACCACCGGTGGCGGGTGCCGTCGCACTCGTCTCGGTTGCCGCCCTCGCGTACGGAACGGTCGTCCACGTTGTGCAACTCGCGATCGGAGGTCTCGCTCTCTACCAGGATCAGCCGGCATGGCTTGCCGGGTTCTTCCTCTCTCTCACCCTCACAGATCCCACGGCAGCTGTGCTGCTGTGGAAGCATCGACGCTCAGGGGTGATCCTCAGCTGCGTCGTGCTCGTCACGGACTCTTTCGCCAATGGCTACGCCAACTACGTGCTGAGCGATGTCGCGGGGCTGTCCCCGGGCAGGATCGGTCAAGCAGTGATCACGCTGCTCGCGGTGGCGCTGCTGGTCGCAGCTCCCTGGCTTTGGGTTGCCCGGGTGAGTGAGTCGATCCGATCGCACGAGGTGACGACGTCAGACCATCCAAAACCGTGAACGGCCCACCCCGGTGACCCGGTCCAACCTGAGCGCAACGGCGGGGGTTCGCGATCACCATGGGGAGTTGCCCGGAACGGGCGCTTTCACACCTTTCGCCGATACCCGGTTCGGAAGCCTCACCGGCGACCGGCGTGGCCGTCATCGGGTGTCGGGATCCGGACCCGTCGGCCGTGTCGTTGTTGCGCCCGATGGGCTTGGGTCTCCGAACGCGTCCCGGCCCCCGAGTGGGTGGCGGTCGGGGGTTTTCGGGAGATGACGATGGTGGGTCAGTGGCACTCGGCCCGACCCACGGCGGAGCCGCGACGCTGCGTGCAGTGTGCACCTCGCAGCTCCCGCACCTGCTCCCCGATGGGCGCCGGTCGACGTCGTCGCTGTTCGCGACCCGATGTTGTGACTGTGAGCGCGTCCCGGCGCTGAAGCGTTGAAGCAACACGGCTGACATAGCCGCATCGACACCACCCGGGCTTGCACCTCAGGCAGTGGCGCGCTCGCGCAATGCCAGCCTCAGCAGGGCCAGGGCGCGGTGGTAGTCGCATCCCAGGTCGCTGGCCA
>JANMBJ010000019.1:0-10630 GCA_031360335.1 Candidatus Nanopelagicales bacterium | reverse complement strand
GAGGATCACCGAGTGGTGCTGGTGCTCGTCCCAGCACTTGAGGAACACCCGGTCGGAGTCGCGCGCTGTCTCGAAGAGACCGAGCACCTCGGTGTAGTAGGCGACGGCGAGCTCGAGGTCGGGGACCCTGATCTCGACGTGCGAGAGCCGCAGCATGCCCATCAGGTGTGCACCTTCATGAACCGGTCGTTGAGCTCGCCTTCGTAGTAGAAGACGGCGCGACCGACGTTGTCCTCGGTCCAGGTGATCGTGGGGAAGTCGGGGTCCGGTCGGTAGCCACCAGGTCGCCACCTGGATGGAGCGGTCGCACTCGCCGCACGACCTCGCGGTCGTGTCCGGCCAGAACGGCGGTCTGCACCACTTCGCCTACTGGCTCGACGACTGGGACCACGTACGCCGGTCGGCCGACATCCTCGCCTACAACGGGATCCAGATCGACGTGGGTCCGACGAGGCACGGCATCACACGCGGCAACACGATCTACTTCTTCGACCCGCTCGGGACCCGCAACGAGGTCTTCACCGGCGGCTACCGTCCGGACCCCGACTTCCCCACGATCACCTGGACCGAGGACAACATCGGTCGTGCCGTCTTCTACTACGAGGGCGAGCTCAACGAGCGCTTCATGAAGGTGCACACCTGATGACGATCCTGCGTCTGTCGCACGTCGAGGTGCGCGTGCCCGATCTCGAGCTCGCGACCGCGTACTACAGCGAGGTCGTCGGTCTCATCGAGACGGCTCGGGAGACCGAGCGGGTCTTCCTCAAGTGCTGGGACGAGCACCAGGCGCACTCGGTGGTGCTCACGTGGGAGCCCACCCATGGCCTCAACCACTTCGGCTTCAAGGTGACCGAGCCCGAGGACCTCGACCTCTACACCGCCCGCCTCGAAGCGGCTGGCATCGAGGTGCGGCGCTACAGCGTCGACGAGTGGGCACCTGGCCACGGCGAGGCGATCCGCTTCACCCTGCCGAGCGGTCACTCGATGGAGCTCGTGCACGGCATGCAGCAGGTCGGCAACCTGCTGCCGCTCACCAACCCGCCGCCGAAGCCGATGGGGCTCACCGGGATCGCACCGCCCCGCATCGACCACCTGTTCCTCACCGCGGAGGACGTCGGCGGTCTCACCGACTTCCTCGTCGACGTGCTCGGGTTCCGCGTCACCGAGCAGGTCGTCGGTGACGACGGATTCCGCATCGCCACCTGGCTCGAGGTGTCGCACTCCAGCCACGACATCGCTCTGGTCACGGGCCCCAACGGCGGACTGCACCACTTCGCGTTCCATGTCGAGGACTGGACCGCCCTGCGCGACGCCGCCGACATCTGCGCCTACCACGGTGTGAACATGGACACGAACCCCACGCGGCACGGTGCGACGCGAGGCCACTGCCTCTACTTCTTCGACCCGCTCGGCAACCGCAACGAGGTCTTCACCGGGGGCTACTGGGTCGATCCCGACAACGAGCCCACGATCTGGACCGAGGCGGAGATGGGCCGAGCCCTGTTCTGGTACGACGGTGTGGTCAACCAGAAGTTCCTCACGGTGCACTCATGACCGCGGTCCAGGGCCCCGCCGCGGGCAGCGGCGAGACGGCGCGCACGGTCTTCCCGCGCACCGAGCGTCCGGATGCGCCGGCCTACCTCACCCGCTATCTCGACCGTCAGTCCAAGCCGGTCGCCCAGCCGGGAGACCCCGACGACTCGACCCCGCTCTACCTGCGACGGTTCCGCGAGAAGAAGGAGACGCAGGACGGCTACGACGCGGCACTGCCCGCCTTCGAGGGCGTCGAGCTCGGCACGACCCGCGGGTGGGCCGAGGTCACGCGGACGAAGGAGATCATCCCCGAGCGCCGCGAGCAGGCTGTCGACGTCGTCACCGACGTCTACTTCGTACGCCACGGTGAGACGCAGGGCTACAGCTCGGAGTCGGGTCTCACCCCGCTCGGGTCGTGGCAGGCGCACCGTCGTGGCCAGGAGATGGCCCGTCGCGTGATGAACGGACACACGATCCGGATGGCGTGCGCCGACACGAACCGGGCGCGACAGACCGCAGAGCACATGCGGCGCGGCATGCTCGACGGCATGGAGCTCTTCGGGCGCACCGCCGAGGTCGGCGAGATCACCGCGTATGACGAGTTCGGCAATTTCGGGGTGCAGACGCCTGAGGGTCTTCGCGACGTGACCTCGGCCTTCCGCCTCTATGCCCGCGAGATGGAGATCTACGAGCGGCTCTCGCTCGGCGAGCGCCCCGGGTGGCTGGTCGAGGTCGACCGTTTTTGGAAGATCCAGCAGGGTGGCGGCGATCCCATCACGCACTGGTTGACCATGCCGCTCATGTACTTCGAGCCGCCGGTCTCGGCGGTCCGCAGGTTCTGGGCCGGTCTGCTGCGGATACATCGCGACACCCCGGGCAACTCCGTGATCGTCGCTACGCACTCGGGCCCGATCCGGGCGTTCGCGACCTGGGCGATGGGCTACGACCCCGGGGAGCCGTTCAACACCGAGTTCGTCCGGGTGCGCCTCATCGACGGCGGGGTCACCGCGCTCGTGCTCTATCGCAACCGAGTCCAGGAGGTCACCGTGCCGGACCTCGCGGCGCTGCCGGACTGGTGGACCGCACCCATCGCCAAGGAGGTCCGATGACCACCATCTCGTGGTTCGAGAGCTATTGGGCCGGCATGCGCGACGAGGTCGGCGGCAAGGCCGCAAGTCTCGGTGAGATGACCGGAGCCGGACTTCCGGTGCCGCCCGGGTTCGCCATCTGCACGTCGGCCTACCGTCGGGCTCGCGACGAGTCCGACCTCGACGCGCAGATCGCCCGGTTGCTCCACGGCCTCGACATCAACGACACCGACTCGGTGAGCCGGCGGTGCGCGGAGATCCGGCGCCACATCGCGAGCATGCCGATCCCCGAAGGCATCGAGCTGCAGATCCGTGGCGCCTACCTCGAGCTGTCGGCTCGAGGCGGCACCAAGGAGGTGCCGGTCGCGGTGCGCTCCTCCGCCACCTCCGAGGACTCACCCGACGCCTCGTTCGCGGGAGAGCACGACACCTACCTCTGGGTGCGCGGGGCCGAGGATGTCATCGACGCCGTACGCCGCTGCTGGGCGAGCCTGTTCACCGATCGCGCCACGTGCTACCGCGTGGAGATGGGCTATGACCACCGCAGCGTCGAGATGTGCGTGGTCGTCCAGAAGATGGTGCACCCGAAGGCGGCCGGCGTCGCCTTCACCCTCGACCCCACCAACGGCGACCGCTCGCAGGTCGCGATCGACGCGGCGTGGGGGTTCGGAGAGTCCGTCGTGGCCGGTGAGGTCACGCCCGACAACTTCCGCGTCGACAAGGTGATGCTTGAGATCACCAAGCGGATCATCAGCACCAAGTCCCACGAGTACGTCCTGACCGACCACGACTCGGTCGAGAAGGTCGAGACGGATCCCGGGCGCGCGATCGCTCCGTGCCTCACCGACTCCGAGATCAAGGCCATTGCGCGACTGGCCAAGACGGCAGAGCGCCACTACGGCTGCCCGCAGGACATCGAGTGGGCCGTCGACGCCGACCTGCCCGACGGGGACAACATCATCTTGCTGCAGTCCCGACCCGAGACGGTCTGGAGCAAGAAGGGACCGACGCGAGTCATCGCGCCCGGGTCGAACACGGGCGACTTCATGTCGAGCATCGTCTCGACGCTCATGTCACCGCTGTACAGCAAGTCCGACGACAGCACCTGAGCACCACGGCACCCCTAGCCCCCTGTGTTCGCAACGGTGCGGCCGCAGGCCCGATCACCCGTCAGGGTTCGACAAGGAGACGACATGGCCGGAAAGTTCCCGCTCCCGTCGGAGATCACCACTCCGCCCGGTGCCGAGGGCTGGCAGGAGCTGTACTCGTACTCGTCCACGTTGAGTGAGGCGCGTCGCGAGTACGAGGACTCGATGTTCTGGTTCCAGGACGGGGTCCACTGGCCCAAGGCGTTGCTGCCGTGGGACGCCTCGCTGATGGAGCTCGCCATCATGGCGCTCAGTCAGTACAACACGCGTCATCTGCTCGTCCCGCCGGCGAACGGTATCGACTTCCGGATCGTCAACGGCTACTGCTACCTCTCGCCGGTGCCGGCTCCTGAGGCAGACATCGCGATGCGCGCCGAGGCGTTCACCCAGCGCGCCGGGCACTACTTCATGAACTGGAACGAGCTCTACGACAACTGGCTGATCAAGATCCGCGACCTGGTCAAGGAGATGGAAGCCCTCGAGTTCAAACCGCTGCCCGACGTCGAGCCGCTCGAGGTCGTCACCTCCGGTGCGGGCCGGGGCTCAGGCGGGAAGTTCCAGGAGAACTACCTCACGCTGCTCACCTGCGCGAGCACGCTGTGGCAGTACCACTTCGAGTTCCTCAACCTCGGCTATGCGGCCTACCTCGACTTCTTCGGTTTCGCCAAGCAGGCGTTCCCGGGCATCTCCGACCTCGCGATCGCGAAGATGGTCGCCGGTGTCGAGGTCGACCTGTTCCGTCCGGACGAGGAGCTCAAGCGCCTCGCCCGGATGGCTGTCGACACAGGCATCACCGAGGCGTTCGTGATCGGTGACGTCGAGGCGACCTGTGCCGCGCTCAAAGCCTCCGGCGACGCGGGCCTGGCGTGGATCTCCTCGTTCCAGCAGTCGGCCGAGCCGTGGTTCAACTTCTCGACCGGCTCGGGATTCTCGAGCCAGGACAAGATCTGGATCGAGAACGTCGAGATCCCCTTCGACTTCATCAAGAACTACATCACGAACCTGCAGAAGGGCGCCGACATCAACCGCCCGACGGAGGCGATCTCGGCCGAGCGGGACCGCATCGTGTCGGAGTACACCGCACTTCTGGCCTCCGACGAGGACCGTGAGGCGTTCGCCGGAAAGCTCGGCCTGGCCCGCGTGGTGTTCCCCTACGTGGAGAACCACAACTTCTACGTCGAGCACTGGAGCCACTCGGTCATCTGGCGCAAGATGAAGGAGATCGGCGCGGTCCTCACGAAGGAAGGCTTCTTCAGCGAGCCCACCGACATCTTCTACCTCAAGCGCCACGAGGTGCCGGACGCGCTGTTCGACCTCTACCACTCGTGGGCTGCGCCGGCCGCTGCTGCGGGACCGACGTACTGGCCGCCGATCGTGGCGCGCCGCAAGGCCATCGTCGAGGCGCTCAACGCCGTCAAGCCGACACCTGCGCTCGGAGTGCCGCCGGAGGTGGTGACCGAGCCGTTCACGATCATGCTCTGGGGCATCACGTCGGAGTCGATCGCCAACTGGCTCGGTGGTGGTGCGTCCGAGGACGGGTCGCTCAACGGCATGGCAGCCTCGCCCGGCGTCGAGGAGGGTCCGGCCCGCGTCATCTTCGGCCCGGACCAGATCAACGAGGTGCAGGAGGGCGAGATCCTCGTCGCCCCGCTGACAGCTCCGTCGTGGGCACCGATCTTCGGCAAGATCAAGGCGACCGTCACCGACACCGGCGGCATGATGAGTCACGCGGCGATCGTCTGCCGGGAGTACGGCGTCCCCGCCGTCACCGGCACCGGTTTCGCGACCTCGCTCATCAAGACCGGTCAGCGGATCCGCGTCGACGGGTCCAACGGCAAGGTCACGCTGCTCGACTGAGGACACCCTGTCCCGCCTGGGGGGCCGAATCGGCCCACCAGGCGGGATGCACAGCCAGACTCGCACGTCGATGACACCCCGTACTGGAGAGGGACCACGATGCTCACCGTCGAACAGAACAACGAGCTCACCCAGGTCGGGCCTGGCACCCCGATGGGCGAGCTGCTGCGCCGCTACTGGTATCCCATCGCGTTCGAGCAGGACTTCGACGCGGTCCCAGCGCGGTCGGTGCGTCTGCTGAGCGAGGACTGGACCCTCTACAAGACCCCCAGCGGCAAGTACGGGATCATCCAGGAGCGGTGCGCCCACCGTCGCGCGTCAATGACCTACGGCGTCGTGCACAAGGACGGCATCCGGTGCGGCTACCACGGCTGGAAATACGACTTCGCCGGCCAGTGCGTCGAACAGCCGGCCGAGGCGGAGAACCAGAACTTCAAGGACCGCGTGACGATGAAGGGCGGCCAGGCGCAGACCATGGGCGGCATGGTCTGGGTCTACGTCGGACCCGACCCCGCACCCGAGCTGCCGCGCTTCGACGTCTTCGTCAAGGACGGGATCCGCGACGTCGGCTTCACCACGATCCCGTGCAGCTGGTTGCAGATCATGGAGAACTCCGTCGACCCGCACCACGTCGAGTGGCTGCACGGCTTCTACTTCAACTTCGTCGGCGAGACCAACGGTTTCGAGGCGCCCAAGGCGTTCCAGAAGAAGCACATCAAGACCGGCTTCGACGAGATGGAGTGGGGCATCCTCAAGCGACGGGTGCTGGAGGGCTCCACCGAGGAGGGCGACGACTGGAAGATCGGACACCCGCTGGTCTTCCCGTTCTACATGCGCGTCGGCGGTGCCTACATCGACCAGATGCAGATCAGGGTGCCGATCGACGACACCCACACCTGGAAGCTGTTCTACTCCACGCACAACCCGGGCGAGACGCTCGACGTGCAGGACCGTCCGGTGGTCTATGAATACCTCTGGAAGGACGAGGAGGGTCGGTTCATCACCGACTACATCGAGGGCCAGGACGTCATGGCCTGGGTGTCGCAGGGTCCGATCACCGACCGCACCCAGGAGCACCTGGGTCGCTCGGACGCCGGAGTCGCCATGCTGCGCAAGATGTTCAAGGAGAACATGCGCAAGGTCGCCGAGGGTCAGGATCCGCTGGGCACCATCCGCGAGAAGCACGACATCATCAACCTGCCCTGCGAGAAGGACAAGTTCGGTGCCGAGCGCACGTTCGCGGCAGCCTGGATCAACGGCGGCTCGATGCGCTACAGCCCGATCAAGCAGCAGCTCCTCGAGCTCCACCAGTCCTACTGGGCGGGCATCGAGGCGGCCGAGAAGGCCGGGGCCGGTGCCTGACCCGTCGGCGGAGGTCGCCCGTGAGCAGGCCTCCGCCATGGCGGACACCTCGGCGATGGCCGACCACCTTCCCGAGGACCCCCACCTGCTCCCGGCGCCCAGCGAGTGGTTCGCGCCAGACTCCGAGCGGCACTACCTCGACCGCCCGCGCTTCTGCCCGATGTGCGCGGCGTCGATCGGGGATCACGGCGGGATCACCACGGAGTACTGGACGGCGGACACCCGCAACTTCATGACGTGGTGCGGTGGCTGCGGCTGGTTCGGCGAGGTGGTGCGCTTCGACCGCGTGACCATCACGGAAGAGGACCACTGAGGTCGTGGACGTCACCACCACCGCGCTGATCCTCGACGACGCGCACCGCGACGGCTCCTGCCTGCAGGCAGGAGCCGTCGTTGTCGGAGACCTGACGACGGCGTACGCCGTGCAGTCCGCCCTGACGGCGCTGCGGCTCGGCCGCGGCGGTCGGCAGGTGGGGTGGAAGCTCGGCCATACCTCCGCAGTGATGCGCGCGCAGATGGGCATCGACCAGCCCAACCACGGGCCGTTGCTGTCGACCATGCTGGTCGACGACGGTGGCGTCGTCACCGGGTTGACGCAGCCGAGGGTCGAGCCCGAGATCGCGCTCGTCGTGTCGCGAGCCCCCGTGCCGGGCGCCGGTGTCGAGGAGGTGCTCGCCTGCTGCGCACACGCCCGTGCCGCGCTGGAGATCGTCGACTCGGTATGGCTCGACTACGACTTCGATGTCGAGCACAACACTGCCGACGGCTCGTCCGCAGCGGGCGTGGTCGTCGGCCCCGAGCTGCCGATGGCGGCCCTGGCCGACGTCGAGGTGCGGCTGGAGAGCGCCGGCGTGGTGACCGGCCGAGGTCACGGCAGTGACGCGGGTGGGCATCCCGCGTACGCACTGAGCTGGCTGGCCGACTCGCTCGCCGGACACGACCGGGGCCTCCAGCCCGGCGACATCGTGATCACCGGAGGCCTCACGACCGCCGTTCCGCTGGGCCCAGGAGGTTCCGTGCAGGCGACGTTCGAGCACGCGTCGATGGGTTCGATCACCGTGAGTGTCAGCCGGTGAAGGCACTGGTGCTCGACTTCGGCGGCCCGGTGCTCAAGACACCCTTCGAGCTCGTACGCGGTGGGGAGGTGCGCGGCGGCCTGCTCCCGGGCGCGCTCGCCTGGAGCGGCCCTTTCGATCCGGCGAGCGACGACCTGTGGCGCAGCATGCAGGGCGGAGAGATCACCGAGCGCGCCTACTGGCAGCGGCGGGCCGAGGAGTTCGCTGGTCTGACCGGTCGGGAGGCGACGTTCCAAGGCCTGATGGAAGTGCTCTTCGACGCCGACGAGGACGAGCTCCTGCGTCCGATGGCTCGACCGCTCGTCGACGACGCGAAGGCGGCCGGTCTCGCGGTCGCCGTGTGCACCAACGACATGGCCGCCTTCCACGACGCGACGTGGATCGCGCACATGACGATCCTCGACCAGATGGATGTGATCGTCGACGGGTCGATCGAGCACGTCCTCAAGCCGGACCCGCGGATCTTCGCCATGGTCGTCGACCGGCTGGGGATCGCCGCATCTGACTGCCTGTTCGTCGACGACCAGCCCGGCAACGTCGAGGGTGCTCGCGCGGTCGGGATGCGCGCCGTGTGGTTCGACGTCACCGACCCGCAGCGCTCCTACGCCGAGGTCCGTTCCGAGCTCGGTCTCGCGGGGTGAGCAGGCAGTCGGGCGACACGCCGGGCCTGGCCGTGAGACGGGGCCGGCGATGTGGTCGGATGCCAGCGTGACCACTCGTATCGCCATCGTCGGGGCGGGCCCGTCCGGGCTCTACGCCGCCGACGCGCTCGCCAACGCCGGAATCCACGTCGACGTGCTCGACCGGCTGCCGGTGCCCTTCGGCCTCGTGCGCTACGGCGTCGCGCCGGACCACTTCTCGATCCGCTCCGTACGCGACACGCTCGCGCACGTGCTCGAGCGAGCCGAGGTGCGACTGCTCGCGGGCGTGGAGGTCGGTGACGTCGACGCGGGGGCCGACGTGTCGGTCGCCGAGCTGCTGGCCGCCTACGACGGCGTGATCCTCACCTACGGCGCCTCGCGCGACCGACACCTCGACGTGCCGGGGGAGGAGCTGCCCGGAAGCGTCGCCGCGACCGATCTCGTCGCGTGGTACTGCGGTCACCCGGACGCTGACAGCGAAGGCATCGAGGCTGCGCTGGCAGCAGCGCGCTCGGTCGTCGTCGTGGGCGTCGGCAACGTCTCGGTCGATGTCACTCGGGTGCTGACCGCGTCGATGGAACGCCTTGAGCGCACCGACATGCCGCAGCACGTGCTCGACGCGCTGGCGCGCTCGCAGATCACCGACGTGCACGTCCTCGGTCGGCGAGGTCCGGCACAGGCGACCTGGACGACGAAGGAGCTCAAGGAGCTCGCCGAGCTCGACGGCGTCGACGTCCTCATCGACCCGACCGACCTCGAGCTCGAGCCGGTCAGCGCCGCTCTCGTCGAGAGCGACCGCGTCGTGGCGCGCAACGTCGAGGTCATCCGCAGCTGGGCCGACCATGCCCTCGACACGACGCACCGGCACATCCACCTGCACTTCCATGCCCGACCTGCGGAGCTGCACGGCACCGATCACGTCGAGTCGGTGCTCGTCGAGCGGACGACGGTCGACGACGCCGGTGCGGCTCACGGCACCGGTGAGACCTACGAGCTGCCAGCGCAGCTCGTCGTCCGATCCGTGGGCTATCGCGGGGTGGGTCTTGCGGGTGTCCCCTTCGACGGACGGCGCAACGTCATCCCCAGCACCGACGGGCGCGTCACCGACGAGTCCGGCACCGTCGTGGCCGGGCTCTATGTCGCCGGCTGGATCAAGCGCGGCCCGACCGGGATCATCGGCACCAACAAGAAGGACGCGGCTGCCACTGTCGTCTCCGTGCTCGCCGATCTCGAGAGCGCGACCGTCACGACGGGCGAGGGATGTCTCGACCTGCTCGTGTCGCGCGGGTGCACCGTGATCACGCATGACGGGTGGACCGCGATCGACGCTGCAGAGCGCTCGCTCGGCGCGTCACGTGGCCGCGACCGTACGACGATCCACGACCGCGACGCCCTTGTCGAAGCCTCCCGCACCTGACCCTGGCCGGTCCGATCATCTCGACTCGACAGCGCCAGTCCGGCCTGGAGCGTGCTGGCGCTATCGCCGGCTCGGCTGGCTGCGGGATGGGTTCCGGTCAGACGTCGCGGGGGGAGACCTTGCCGGTGTGGACGTCATAGATGGCGCCGGCGACGACGAAGCCCTTCGGGAGCAGGGGATAGGAGCGGATCCGGCGCACGTCGTAGGCCAGCGTGGCCTCCTGGTCGGCCACGGTGCGGAACTCCACGGAGCTGGTGTCGACGCCGTGGTCGTCGAGGATCTGCTGGTGGATCTGCTCCTCGGTGGCGCTGGCCATCTTGCAGTCCGTGTGCGGCATGACGAGCACGCGCGTGACGTCGAGGAGGTAGGCCCCGAGGACGAGTGTGCGCAGGACGTCGTCGGTCACGCGGGCCCCGGCGTTACGCAGGATCTTCACGTCGCCCCGCTCCATGCCGAGCAGCGGCAGCGGTTCGATGCGGCTGTCCATGCAGGTCACGAGAGCGAGGCC
>JANMBJ010000014.1:0-3568 GCA_031360335.1 Candidatus Nanopelagicales bacterium | reverse complement strand
CCGTGCGCCGCGGCGTTCTCGCCGATCTCCGACGCGTCGAGGCCGTCGACGACGAAGCGGCCAGCCTCGTCCGACGTGATGGTCACGCCGTCGCGCACGACTCGGCCGCGCAGCTCGAACGCGTCGGGGGACACGACGCGCACCTTGTTCGACAGGGCCCGGCCGATGAAGTCCGAGATGGACACCTCCGCGAGGACGGGAGATGAGGGGGCGTGACGGTGGTTGTGTCGGGTTGTCATGGTCTTTGACGCGGATCAGGAGCCGACCTGCAAGGATGAGCCGACCGGACCGGCACTGCCCGGCATCACCGTCGGCGTCCCGCGCCGACCACAGAGGGGCTCGACATGCACTTGCTCGCAGAAATCGGAAACGGCCAGATCCTGTGGGACATCCTCTGGCTGTTCACCTTCATCATCTGGTTCTGGCTGCTCATCACCGTCTTCGGTGACATCTTCCGCGACCACGACCTCGGCGGTGTCGCCAAGACCCTGTGGATCATCTTCGTCATCGTGCTTCCTTACCTCGGCGTGTTCGTCTACCTCATCGCCCGCGGCAAGGGCATGACCGAGCGCAACATGGCGGCCATGGCCAACGCACAGAAGGCTCAGGCCGACTACATCAAGTCGGTCGCCGGCACCAGCGGCGGCGCCTCCGAGGAGCTCGCGCGTCTCGCCGACCTCAAGGACAAGGGCGTCCTGTCCGACGAGGAGTTCCAGGCTGCGAAGGCCAAGGTCCTCAGCTAGTTCGGGCTACCGGTCCTAGGACCACACGACCCGCTCGGCGGGTCTCGTACGGAGCAGTTCGTGACACCCCGTGCCCGGTCGGGCACGGGGTGTCGCGCTTTCCGGTCCCGGCGCACCTCCACGGTGTGACCTGGCCCGGATGCTGATGTGCCGGAAACAATTCCGTGGTTTCGTGCTCCCAGCACGGTGCGCGTGCCGGGGGAGTCACGCCGCGATTCGGGGAGGACTGGACGTGTTCGTAGGTTGGGTATCGGGTCACCAGCACGTGACACCCGCTGGGGTATCTGCGGGTCGCCGCGGGGTCGGACGTCGCTGGATCGCGGCGACGCTCTCGGCGTTCGTCGTCGTGCCCGCCCTCGTCGCCATCCAGGCGACCACGACCGCTCCGGCTCAGGCGGCCTCCCCCGTCGTCGGCCAGGTCACGCGGGGCGGCGACACCCACCGCACCAACTGGTACCCGGACCAGCCCAACCTCTCCCCGCCCATCGTCGGGGGCACGACCTTCGGTCAGCTGTTCACGAGCCCGCAGCTGGTGGGCCAGATCTACGCCCAGCCGATCGTGGCCAACGGCGTGCTCATCATCGTGACCGAGGCCAACTACATCTACGGTCTCAACCCCGAGAGCGGCGCGATAATCTGGCAGCGCAACTTCGGCAACGGATTCGACCCACGGAGCATCGGCTGTCCTGACCTCGTCCCGACCGTAGGGATCACGAGCACCCCCGTCGTCGACACGACGACCAACACCGTCTACGTCGTCAACAAGGAGTACGTGACCGGCACCTCCGGTGCGACGCGCTACCGGATGCACGCGCTCAACGTCACTGACGGCCTGGATCGCCCGAACTTTCCTGTGACGCTCGACGGCAACGCCGACAACCGTCCGACGCTGGCGTTCAACCCCACCTATCAGTCTCAGCGGCCCGGGCTGCTCCTTCTGGGCGGTCGCGTCTACGTCGCGTTCAGCGCACACTGCCAGGTGCCCACCTGGTCCGGCTGGATCATGGGCGTCGACGGCAGCTCGGGGGCCGTGACTGCCCGCTGGGCGGACCACGACACCCCGACCCCGGCCGATTCCGGCGGTGGCATCTGGATGTCCGGCGGTGGCCTTGCCAGCGACGGTCCCGGCCAGATCGTCTTCGCCATCGGGAACGCTCTCAAGTCGAACGCCGGCGCCTACGACCGCAACAACCCGCCCGCCGATCTCTCGAACGCGGTCGCCCGTCTTACCGTGCAGGCCAACGGATCCCTCAAGCTGACAGACTTCTTCCGACCAGAGTCCGAAGCGCACCTCGACGCCAACGACCTCGACCTCGGCTCGGGTGGCGTCGCACTGCTCCCCGAGGCCCAGTTCGGTGCCGGCACCACGCACCCGCACCTCGCGGTCGCAGGCGGCAAGGAGGGCTATGTCTACCTCCTCGACCGCGACGACCTCGGCGGCGAGGCCAACACCGGCGGCATCGACCGCGTAGTCGGTCGCTACGGCCCCAACGGCGGCATCTGGTCGGCCCCGTCGGTCTGGCCGGGCGACGGTGGCTGGGTCTACGTCCCGACCGCCGGCCCGGGCAACATCGCCTACGGCCAGGGGCAGGCCGGCGCGCTGACGGCGTACAAGTACGGCACCGACCTGTCCAACAACCCGACGCTGCGGCTCAACACCTCCACGACCGAGGCCTGGGGCTTTGGCTCGTCCAACGTGGTCGTCACCTCGACCGGCACGACCAACGGCTCGGCCCTTGTCTGGGCGGTCCACTCCGTCTCGGCCGGCAGCTCGGGCGGGGTCCCCAACGCCGAGCTCGTGGCCTACGACGCGGTGCCCTCGAGCCCCACGGGTTTCACCAAGGTGTGGAGCGCAGCCGTCGGCACGACGACGAAGTTCACGCCCCCCGGCATCGGTCCCAACGGCCGGGTCTACGTCGGCACCTACGACGGGCACGTCCTCGGGTTCGGCGCTCCGCTCGGTGCGCTGCTCTCGACCACCGCGGTGGCGTTCCCGGACACGACGGTGGCCGGCTCCTCCGTCCGCACCGTGAGCTTCGCCGCGGCCGGGACCGTCAAGGTCGCCGGCTTCACCACCTCGGCGCCCTTCTCCTTCGGAACCCCGCAGGTCAACGGCGTCAACCAGCCCCTGCCCGTGACGCTCACCAACGGCCAGGTGCTCACCGTGCCGGTCACCTTCGCACCGACCGTCAGTGGCGCCCGCGTCGCAACCCTCGCCGCGCATGTGTTCAACGGCGTGAACGCACTGCCCGATGTCGCGGCGACTCTGTCTGGCACCGCGATCGCGACATCGGCGAGCCTGTCCGCCTCCACCCCAGCGCTCGACCTCGGCAACGTCGTCATCGGGACGACTCCGTCGAGCAACAGCGTGACGTTCACCAACATCGGACAGGCCGCGCTGACGATCAGCTCGGTGACGGCACCTGTCGCGCCGTTCTCTGCGACGGGCCTGCCAGTCGCCGGGTCCACGCTGGCCGGCGGAGCGTCGTTCACGGTGACACTGTCGTTCGCCCCCACGGCGGGCGGAAGCTTCACCGGCAACATCGCCATCACGTCCTCCGGCGGGAACAAGACGATCGCGCTGAGCGGGACGGCAGCGCCACCAGGGCACCTCACGATCACCCCGTCCACGCTCGACTACGGCAACGTGCCGCCGGGGACGTCCAAGCAGCTGTTCTTCGTCCTGAAGAACGACGGCGGATCCACGCTGTACTTCACCGTCTCCAAGGCACCGGCGGCTGCTGACTTCCACGCCGACACTCCGCTCGGAGAGGGCACGGCTCTCAAAGCCGGTGCCTCGCTGGTGAAGACCGTGACGTTCGCGC
>JANMBJ010000401.1:0-3536 GCA_031360335.1 Candidatus Nanopelagicales bacterium | reverse complement strand
GCCGACAAGGCGATGGCCGTGCTTCGTACGAAGTACGAGGCGAAGCTCGCCACCGCACGGCAGAAGGTCAGCGATGCGCAGATCAACGCGCAGTCGCTGCAGATGGAGTACGACTCGAACTTCGGTCTCGCAGCGACGTCGATCAGTGTGCTCGGCAGTCTGCTCGGCGGCCGGCGGAGCCGTTCCTCGATGGTGGCGGACGCGCGTCGTCAGTCTGCAGCGAGCGCAAAAGTCGGTGCAGCGCAACAGAAAGCGACGGCGCAGTCCCAAGCCTTCACCACTCTCGAGGCCGAGCTCAACCAGGACGTGATCGAGCTCGACACCGCCTGGAGGGCCAAGGCGGAGAACGTCATCAGCAAGGTGGTGCCGCTGGAGAAGGCCGACGTCGTGGTGCGCGACTTCCGCCTCGTCTGGATCCCCGTCTCCTGAGGTCCAGCAGCGCCGGCCGACCTCGCTGACCAGTCCGACCGACGTGCAGGGCGCCCCCCGCGGTCAGACGGACCGCGCGGGGACAGGATCTGTCAGGACTTCGCGGGTGATGCCGCAGGTGTCGGTGACACCGCGCCGCGTGCGCCCGAGGGTCCGGTGCTGCCGGTCGCCCCGACTGCGCCCGTCGCTCCGGTGGTGCCTGGTGCTGCGCACCCGTCGCCGGACGCGACCGGCACCGGCTTCGCGAGCGCTGCTGTGACGGTCTTCTGCGGAGCGACGGCGGTGTACTTCGCGCCGAGGACGACGTCGATCGTGGCGTCGGTGCGGGCGTCGAGGGTGAGCGCCGAGCCGGGCAGGTAGAAGCGCATGAGCAGGGCGTTGTCCTTGCCCTTCGGCCCGTACCGGATCTCGCCGACCGAGGTCAGCGACTTGCCCAGCGGGTCGTTGGCGATCGTGCCGATCACGAAGCCGCGCAGCCTGAGCTCGTTGGCCGTCTTGCGCGCCAGTCCGGCGCGGGTGGTTGCGTTGAAGACGTTGGTCTTCACCGTGCCCGGCTTGGGCAGCACCAGGCCGGGGCGCACAGTGGTCGTGACGCACGGCCCGGGTGTCGAGGAGTCGCTGGCTGTAGGGCTCGGCGTGTCGTTGCCCTTGAGCAGGCGCACTGCGCCGAACGTCGCGGCGAACAGCACGCCCATCATGAGGAGCACGATGAATCCGGTCGCGACCGGATGCCGCTTACGAGGCCCGTCACCGCTCGGTCCGAGCACCGTTCCCGACAGCATGCTCATGGTCGCGCCACCCCCGTGGACGTCGTGGACAGCCGGGCGAGGATCGCCGGGTCGTCGAGGTCGAGCACCCGCGCGTGGAGGACGGGCCGGCCGTGGAGCGCCGTACGCAGAGCTCGGTGCAGGCCGTCCTCGAGATAGAGCTGCGCCTGCCACTGCACGACGTGCGCGAACAGGTCGCCATAGAAGGTCGACTGCTCGTCGAGCAGCGCCTCGAGGTCGAGCGTGCGCTTGGTGGTGATCAGGTCGGCCAGCCGGACCTGGCGCGGCGCGCACGTCGCCCAGTCCGCGGGTCCGAAGCCGTGCTCCGGATACGGACGCCCGTCGCCGACCGCCTTGAAGATCACCTCGGCAAGTCTACGTGCGGCACCCCACGAGAAGCCGTCCAGGCCGCGCGGTCACGCTCGCGAGTTACCGCCGGAATCCCTGGTTCTGTCGCGATCAAACCGGGGATTCGGGCCGTACCTCAAGGGCTGGGGTGGGTGTGCGGAGGTGCTTGGCGCGGTGAGGTGGGGCTCGCGTAGAGTTGTGGATGACCCCCCGTGTGGCGTCACCCCGCTGAACTCCCCCAGGGCCGGAAGGCAGCAAGGGTAGGCAGGCTCTGGCGGGTGCGCGGGGGGTCACTCGTCTCTCCGGGCGCCGAACCCGCCGACCCCCCCCGGGCTCCGATCCGCGCCCGCGGGCGCGTCGGTTCCAAGCGTCGGGTCTGCCCGCGCGTCTGACGGCGTCCCGAGGCGTCGATGCACCCGCTGCCGCCCGCGGATTCGGCGTACGGCGTCCGCCCCCGTATTCTCCTCGGCGGAGGATTCGCCTAGTGGCCTAGGGCGCACGCTTGGAAAGCGTGTTGGGGGAAACCCCTCAGGGGTTCGAATCCCCTATCCTCCGCCGACCGAGGGCGGGAGCGCAGTGCGCTCCTGCCCTCGTCGTCTCTGCGGCCGCCGGGCCCGCTGCGGTTCGCGACCCTGCCTGGTCCAGTGCAGCGACCCCGCCATGCTGGGAATCGCCCGCCCAGGGGGGCGCCTCGCGTGCGCCTAGCGCACGTCGGGCACATTCATCCCGAATGTGGGGTCGGGTCGACGACGAGCTCAGCGACCTCGGCCGCAGTCTGAGCCCGGTGCTCGCGGCACTCGATGCCGGGGCCTGCGGCCACCTGGTCGACGTGACCGCGTCCCGTGCGTCGTACGACAGCACCAGGACCGGTTGACGCCGGAGCGAACCGTGGTCAGAGCATGCGATCCGAGCCGACAACCGGCTGGCCCGTGAGGCGTGCTCGGGCTCGCGCCCGGCCTCAACCGCCGGCGAAGATCTCGAGAAAGACCGGGCCGCGGCGTACCAGCTGCTGCGAGCCGCCCGGCCCGGTGAGCGGCTCGCCCACCTCCGCCCAGCCGGACGCCACGAGCGTCGCGACCGTCTCGTCGACGTCGTCGACCTCGAGCACCTGCCGCACCGAGGCGCTCGCGGCGTCACCGGCCTCGAGCCCCTCGAGGGTGCGGGCCGCCGAGGTCCCCGGCCCGGCCAGCCAGATGTCGGGCTCACCGGACGCCGTCAGGATCGCGAACGGCGGACCCCAACGCTCGGCGACGGAGTAGCCCGCAGCGGACCACGCCGTGATCGCAGCATCAACGTCATCGACCACCACCCGCACTGCACCCATCGGCCCAGGATGGCCGAGGGACGCGCGCGATGCGCCGGGTTTCACCAGTCTCGCGACGACTCGCGGGAGCCTGCAGCGCCATCGAACCAGCCACCGACACCCCGCTGACCAGGGCGTCTCGGGGAGGGCCTGGCTCCGCGGAGTCGGTGTCGGTCGGGGCGGCTAAGGTTCCGGTCATGTCGTTGGCCCTCTACCGCACCTATCGCCCTGGGCGGCTCGCCGACGTCATCGGCCAGGAGCACGTCACCGTGCCGCTGGCGCGGGCCATCGACACCGGGCGCGCGCACCACGCCTACCTGTTCACCGGACCGCGTGGTTGCGGCAAGACCTCCACCGCGCGCATCCTCGCGCGCTCGCTCAACTGCGAGCAGGGTCCGACCTCGGACCCGTGCGGCCACTGCCCGAGCTGTCAGGACCTCGCTCCCAACGGCCCCGGCTCGATCGACGTCGTCGAGATGGACGCGGCGAGCCACCGCGGCATCGACGACGCCCGCGAGCTCCGCGAGAAGGCGATGTACGCCCCGGCAGCGAGCCGCTACAAGGTCTACATCATCGATGAGGCCCACCAGCTGACGGTGGATGCGGCCAACGCGCTGCTCAAGCTCATCGAGGAGCCGCCGCCGCACCTGAAGTTCGTGTTCGCCACGACCGAGCCCGACAAGATCCTC
>JANMBJ010000384.1:0-5546 GCA_031360335.1 Candidatus Nanopelagicales bacterium | reverse complement strand
CCAGGCGGCCGACGTCCTGGTACCGCTGGCCCGTGCCGCAGATCTCGTGTTCATCGGTGATGACGAGGCCCGCGCGTTGCTCGGATCCGACGACGTGAACGTGGTCGCCCAGGCGCTACTCGTGCGCCCGGACCAGGAGCTCGTCGTGAAGTTCGGTGCCGCCGAGGCGGTGCTCGTGACCGCCGAGGGTGCGGTGTCCGAACCTGCCCATCGGGTTGCTGTCGTCGACCTCACGGGCGCGGGGGATGCGTTCGCGGCCGGCTACCTGACCGCCATGCTCTGGGGCTGGGCCGCGCGTGCCAGACTCCGGCTCGGGCACCTCCTGGCCTCGCGTGTGGTCGGAGTCGTGGGTGACACCGTGCCGGGCCTCGACCGGGACGAGCTCGCCGCGTGTGCAGCCGACCTCGGGCAGACTCTGCCGAACCTGACGGAGGAGACACCGGGATGAGCCAGACCTTGGACCGCGCTCTGCAGATCCTCGATTACGTCGGGGAGAAGCCGCGCCGCATCGCGGAGATCGCGGAGTTCCTCGATGTCCATCACTCGACAGCTCTGCGATTCCTGCACACGCTGCGCAACCACGGATTCGTTCACGAGCTCCCCGACCACCGATACCGCCTCGGCGCGGCGATGTTCCGCCTCGGCTTCCAGGCGCTGGACGGTCTCGAGCTGAGGTCGGTCGCCCGGCCCGCGATGGAGCGCCTGAGCGTCGCGACGGGAGAGACGGTGCACCTCGGAGCGCTCGAGGACGGCGAGGTGGTCTACATCGAGAAGGTTGAGTCGCAGCACCCGGTGCGCACCGTGTCCCGCATCGGTGCGATCGCGACGCTGCACTGCGCGGGTGTCTCCAAGGCGATCCTCGCGTTCCTCCCCGAGGCGGAGCGGCAGTCGTTGCTCGCATCGCACGAGCTGGCCAGGCGGACCGAGCACACGATCACGACGATCGACGCGCTCGAAGCCGATCTGGCGCTGTCGCGTGACCGGGGTTATGTGCTAGACGACGAGGAGAACGAGCCGGGCATCCACTGCCTGGCCGCGCCGATCTTCTCCGCCGACGGCGAGGTGGCGGGTTCGATCAGCGTGTCGACCCCGATCAGCCGCATCGACCGCGACGCTCTCCTGGGCTTCGTCCCGGACCTCCTGGCTGCCACCAACGCGACGTCGCGCCAGCTGGGGTGGGTCGGTTGACGGCTCTGCGCACCGTCGCGATCCTCCGGGCCATGGGGGCCGAGACCTCCCGCGAGCTCGCGCTCCGCTGCTGGGAGATCGGCATGGACCTGGTGGAGGTGCCGGTCCAGGGCGAGTCCGGGTGGGCGTCGCTCGCCGCCGTGGCCGAGGTCGCGGACGGCCGCCCGTTCGGTGCCGGCACGGTGCTCACCGCCGAGGCGTCGCGGCGTGCCACGGGCATGGGCGCGTCGGTGATCCTCAGTCCCGGGATCGACGTCGAGGTGGTCACGGCGACCCTGGAGTCCGGGGCGATTCCCGTACCGGGTGTCATGACTCCCTCCGACGTGACCGTCGCTGACGCGCTCGGCCTGACGGTCTGCAAGCTGTTTCCGGCGACGCAGCTGGGGCCGGAGTGGCTCGGGCACATCCGTGGCCCGTTCCCCTCCATGCGTTTCGTGGCCGTGGGCGGCATCGACCACGTCAACGCCCGCGACTATCTGACCGCCGGCGCGATCGGAGTGGGCTTCGGCTCAAGCGTGCAGCGGGTTCTCGACGCGCCGGACCCGGCCGGTGTCATCGCGCAGCTGCATGCGCTGATCGCCTGAGAATCGTGCCAGGGAGGACTGGACCCCGAGACATGCTGATGTCATGATGAGTACCTCATTGACGGCGCCACCGGACGCGCGCTAAATTCTGCACTATGCGCCGATGCGATGCGTATGCTGCAGAAGGGAGTTCGGGGTGAAGGTCCTGGTCTGCGTGACCCAGTCGCTCGAGGTGTCGACATACCTCGAGTTCACCGCCGACGGCCGAGACGTCGATCCTGCGTTTGTCACCGCCCTGGTCAACGAGGCGGACCTCTGCGCGGTCGAGGAGGCCCTGGTACTCGTCGAGCACGCGGGTGGCGGCGAGGTCGTGCTCGTGAGCGCGGGCGAGGGGCAGGCGGAGGAAGCGCTGCGCTCTGCCCTGTCGCTCGGACCCGATCGCGCCGTCCGCGCGTGGGCCGACGGCGTCGTCCTGTCGGATCCGCGTTCCGTCGCCGCGGCGCTCATGGCCGTGGTCGAGTCGGAGTCGCCGGACCTCGTTCTGACCGGTGTGCAGTCGTCCGACACCGGCGCCCAGTCGGTCGGTCCGGCCCTGGCGGCGATGTGGGGCGTGGCGTGCGTTCCGGTCGGACGACGGCTGTCCGCGTCCGGGTCGACGCTGGCGCTGGAGCGCGAGTTCGAGGGCGGCATCGTCGAGCGGGTCGAGGTCGACCTCCCCGCCGTCGTGACGGTCCAGGTCGGTGCCAATACACCGCGCTACGGGAGCTTCAAGGACAAGATGCGTGCCAAGAAGGCCGACATCGACCGGGTGGAGCCCTCGAGCCTGCCGCCGTCGAGGTCGACGGTGGCACGCCTTGGCGTCGCCCCGACCGGTGCGGGTCGTTCCCTCGAGCTGATCGAGGGCGGCCCGGCGGCAGTGGCGGCTCGGATCGCCGACCTGGTGCGGGAGGTCCAGTCATGACTCGATCGCTCGTGCTCGCCGAGGTCGTCGACGGTGTGCTCGCCCCCGTGACGGCACAGGCGGTGACGGCCGCGGCGAGCCTCGGCGGCGACGTCGTGCTCGCTGTCATCACGCAGGAACCCCAGGACCTGCTCGAGGCTGCGTCCCTCGTCGGCGTGACCGAGATCGTGACGGTCGCTGCCCCGGGATCTGACCGCGACCACGAGCAGGCGCTCGCGGCGGCGGCCGCCCTCGTCGCCGACATCGAGCCCGACCAGGTTCTCGCCGGCTTTACGATCCGCTCCTCGTCGTACGCCGCTGCTCTCGGTCATCTCCTCGACCTCGGAGTCGTCACCGACGTCATCGCACTGCGGCGGGACGACTCAGGATCGCTGGTGGCGACGCGGTCGATCTACGACGGCAGAGTCCATGCGGAGGTCGAGCTCGACGCGTCACGGCCGGGGCTGGTCCTGGTCCGCCCGTCGACCTGGGAAGCGGCCGAACCCGGTGGTTCGCCGTCCGTGCGCTCGTTGGCCGTCGATATACCCGAGCCCCGGGTGCGTTCGGTGGAGCTCGTCCGACCTTCGGGCGACGTCGACCTCACCCGAGCCGACGTCATCTTCTCGGTAGGTCGGGGCGTGGGCGGCCCAGAGAATGTGGCTGTGTTCGCCGATGTGGCCGCCAAGTTCGGTGCTGCGCTCGGTGCTTCGCGCCCTATCGTCGACGCCGGGTGGCTTCCCGCGTCGCACCAGGTGGGCCAGACCGGCACGACGGTTAAGCCGCGCCTGTACGTCGCCTTCGGCATCTCCGGCGCCCTTCATCACCTGGCCGGGATGCAGAACAGCCAGACCATCGTCGTCGTGAACTCCGACAAGAACGCGCCGCTGTTCGGGCACGCGGACGTGGGGGCCGTCGAGGACATCCACGACGTTGTGGAGCAGTTGAACCTACTCGTCTAGCCAGGACAACACGGTCGGAGGATCTCGTGAGCACCCAGGACGTGCCAGACGTACTGATCATCGGTGCGGGAGCATCCGGGGGCGTCGCTGCCAAGCACCTCGCGGAGCAAGGTCTCAGCGTCGTCGTCCTCGAGCAGGGCTACTGGGTCAATCAGAGCGACATGCCCGGATTGCGCCCGGAGTACGAGCTGCTCGGGAGCGGGCCGTGGCACCCGAACCCCAACGTGCGCCAACGCCCGGAGGACTTCCCGATCAACCTCGACGACAGCGCAGCCGTCATCGGGATGTTCAACGGGGTCGGTGGCAGCACGGTCCTCTACGCCAGCTGCTGGTGCCGGGCGAAGCCGTCGGACTTCCGGGTACGCACTCTCGACGGCGTCGCCGACGACTGGCCGGTGTCGTACGAAGAGCTCGCGCCGTACTACGCGCAGGTCGAGCTGGAGCTCGGCATCTCCGGCCAGGCGAACAACCCGGCCTACCCGCCGGGCTATGTGCCGCCGCTCCCATCGCTCCCCATCAACATGGCCGGCCGCGTCATGGCCCAGGGGATGAACAAGCTCGGCTGGCACTGGTGGCCCGGCTACAACTCCATCGCGTCGCGCGATCACGGCCATCAGAAACAGTGCCAGCGGCTCGGCGTCTGCATGTACGGATGTCCCGAGGGCGCCAAGGGCTCGAGCGACGTCGCCCTCTTCCCCGATGCGCTGGCACACGGCGCACGGATCGAGACCGGTGCACGCGTGGGGCAGATAACGCTGGACGAGAAGGGTCGTGCCAGCGGCGCCATCTACTACAAGGACGGCCAGGAGCACTTCCAGCCGGCCAGGGTGGTCCTCGTCGGTGCCAACGGCATCGGCACGCCGCGGTTGCTCCTGATGAGCGAGTCCAACCGCTTTCCGGACGGGCTGGCGAACAGCTCCGGACTGGTGGGCAAGCGCTTCATGACCCACCCCTTCGGGACGTCGGTCGGTCTCTACGAGGACGACCTCGAAGACTGGGTCGGCCCCACGGGCGAGGCCATCGAGTCGATGCAGTTCTACGAGACCGATGCGTCGCGCGGCTTCGTGCGGGGGAGCAAGTGGCACATCATCCCGTCGGCGGGTCGCCCGCTAGGCATGATCAACCGCTTCACGCTGGGGGAGGGCGGCGTCGCGGACGAACCGTTCTGGGGTGAGTCGTTCACCGATCGGATGAAGTCGTCGGTCGGCCATCTAATCGAGTGGATGATCATGCCCGAGGATCTGCCCGAGGAGACGAACTTCATCTCCCTCGACGGGTCGATGACCGACTCCGACGGGCTCCCCGCAGCGAAGGTCACCTACGTGACGTCGGAGAACACCCATCGGCTCGTCGACTGGAACCTGCAGCGGAGCCTCGAGGCCCACGAGGCCGCGGGCGCGACGAAGGCCTGGATCACGAACCGCAACAACCCGTCGTGGCACAACATGGGGACGGCGAAGATGGGGCACGATCCTGAGACCTCGGTCGTGAACTCCTACGGCCAGTCGCACGACGTGCCGAACCTCTACGTCATCGACGGGAGCCAGTTCCCGACGGCGACGGGTGTGAACCCGACGGCGACGATCTGTGCTCTGGCCAAGCGCACCGCGACCTACATCGCGAGCAACCGTGACCAGGTGGTGGCGTGGTGAGCGTCGAGGTGTCGGGGTCGGTGCCGCTCACCGCGGTGCAGCGTGAGCGGTTGGCGGAGCTGGCCGATGCTCTGATCGAGGGTGGGGCGGGGCTTCCGTCGGCGAGTGAGGCCGAGGTGCACTCGGTGTGGATCGATCGTGTGTTTGCGGTGCGTCCGGACATGGAGGCCACAGTGCGTGCGGTGCTGGATCTGACCGGTGATGCGTCGTCGTTGCTGGACGGCCTGCGGGCCTCGGACGCGGAGCGGTTCTCCTCGTTCGCGTTCGCGGTGGCGGGTGCGTG
>JANMBJ010000356.1:0-20130 GCA_031360335.1 Candidatus Nanopelagicales bacterium | reverse complement strand
CGGGGCGACGCCGCTGCCGTTGGCGGCCGCTCTGCACGACCGGCCGCTGGGCGGCGCGGCGCCTCGACCGCGAGGCGCCTCGCCGCCCAGTTCGTTGTTCCGCCGCGATCGTGGCAGCGGATTGTCCTGCGGCTCAGGCGGTCGCGACGGTGCGAGCCATCCGCTCGACGGCTTCGGTGAGCGTCGTACGGCTCGCGGCCAGGTTGATGCGTACGTGCCCCTCGCCGCCGAGGCCGAACGGCTGCCCGGAGTTGAGGCCGACGCGTCCGCGCTCGAGGAACGCCGTCGCCGGGTCGTCGCCCAGGCCGAGGCGCGTGCAGTCGAGCCACGCGAGATAGGTCGCCTCGGGCCGGTGGAACCCGACCTCGGGAAGGTGCTCGTCGAGCAGGGCACCGAAGTGGTCGATGTTGCTCGCGATGTTGGCGTTGACCGAGTCGATCCACGCGCTGCCGCCGCGCCAGGCGGCGATGTGCGACTGGACTCCGAGGAAGCTCGTGCCGTACTTCACCGACATCGGGATGCGTTCGATCAGGTGAGCCGACTCAGGTCCGGCGAGGATCACGCCGGCCTTGAGCCCCGCGAGACTGAACGCCTTCGACGCCGACGTCACCACCAGCCCGTTGTCGGCGAGGGAGAGGTAGGGCGTGAACTGCGACCCCTCGGGCACGAGCAGCCCGTGGATCTCATCGACCACCACGGAGATGCCGAACTCGGCCGCGAGCTGCGCGACCGCGTCGAGCTCATCGGCGTTGTGCACGGTGCCGGTCGGGTTGTGCGGGCTGCAGAGCAGCATCGCCGTGACGGCGGTGTCGTCCATGGCGTTCGCGATCGCCTGGATGTCGAGGCGGAAGTTCTCGTCGAGTGCCACGGGCACGACGCGGCGCCCGGTGGCCGTGGTGAAGTCCAGCAGCGGCGGATAGACCGGCGACGGCACGATGACCCCGTCGCCCGGCTTCGTGACGAGCTCGAGCGCCTCGCGTACGCCGACGAGCACGTCAGCGACGACGCACGTGGCCGCGACGTCGACCTCCCACTGCCACCGGCTGCGCGCCACGTGCGCGAACGCCTCGGCGTAGGAGGTGTCGAGCGGCGGATAGCCGACGTCGCCGCGCAGCATCGCATCGGTCACGGCCGCGACGATCGCGGGCGCCGGGAGCGCGTCCATCTCCGCGACCCACAGCGGCAGGACGTCGGCGTCATACATCGACCACTTGATCGACGTCCGGGTGCGGAGCTCGTCAAGGGAGAGCACCTCGAACGGCTCCGTCATCGGTCCCCACGCATCCGTCACGTCCGCATCCTGGCACTCCCCGCCGCGGCCCCGCTGCCGCTGACCTCGGCGTCGTGTCTCGCCCCGCACCCACTCCGCGAAGGCGGGCGTGGGCGCTTGACTCCGCGATACATACTCGGTATAGATACGCGGTATGGCGATCCGGCACGGCCTCCTGGCCCTCCTCGACGAGGGGCCGGCGTACGGCTACCAGCTCAAGGCGGCGTTCGAGGAGCGCACCGGCGGCACCTGGCCGCTCAACATCGGGCAGGTCTACACGACCCTCGCCCGCGCCGAGCGCGACGGCCTCGTCGCCCAGCTCGAGGCCGACGACGAGGGGCGCGTGGTCTACGAGATCACCGACTCCGGGCGTCGTGAGGTCGCGCGCTGGTTCGCCGAGCCGGTACGACGCGAGGTCGCCCCCCGCGACGAGCTCACGATCAAGCTCGCCGTCGCCGTGACCGCTCCGGGCATCGACGTACGCGCCCTCGTCCAGACCCAGCGCGCCGAGACCATGCGCACGCTCCAGGCGCTCACCCGGCTCAAGATCGACGCCGACCCGCCGCCCGCGGGCACGTCGGACACCGCCTGGCACCTCGTGCTCGAGCGGCTCATCTTCGACGCGGAGGCCGAGGCCGGATGGCTCGACCACGTCGAGTCCCGGCTGCTGCGCGCCAAGGCAGCTGCCGAGACGCTCGATCAGAACGACCCCGGTCGCGGTCCCGCGCCCGGTCGCACGCCTCGCGCGGAACAGGGGACTGCACGATGACTGCACCGGTGCTCGAGCTGATCGACGTGACACGGATCCACGGCCGCGGAGCCACCGCGGTCCACGCCCTGCGAGGCATCTCGCTCACGGTCTGCGCCGGCGAGCTCGTCGCCGTCATGGGCCCGAGCGGATCGGGCAAGTCGACCCTGCTCAACGTCGCGGGCGGCCTCGACACCGTGACGACCGGCCAGGTGCTCGTCGAGGGCCAGGACCTCGCCGCGCTGTCGAGGTCGGACCTGGCCGGAGTGCGCCGACGCTCCGCCGGCTACGTCTTCCAGGACCTCAACCTGATCCCGACGCTCACCGCCGCCGAGAACGTCTCGCTGCCCCTCGAGCTCGACGGCCGTCGCCGTACGAGGTCCCATGCCCTCTCCGCGCTCGAGGAGGTCGGTGTCGCCGACCTTGCCGACCGCTATCCCGACGAGATGTCGGGCGGACAGCAGCAGCGCGTCGCCATCGCGCGGGCGCTCGTCGGCGAGCGGCGGCTCGTGCTGGCCGACGAACCGACCGGCGCCCTCGACAGCCAGACCGGCGAGGCCGTGCTCACCCTTCTGCGCCGCCGCGTCGACCAGGGCTGCGCGGGAGTGCTCGTCACGCACGAGGCGCGGCACGCAGCCTGGGCCGACCGCGTCGTCTACCTGCGCGACGGCCACATCGTGGACGCGACGTCGTACGCCGTCGTCCCCGACAGCCTCGAGACCGCCCGATGACCGCAGTGCTCGAACGCGCGGAGCCGGTCAGTCCGCACACGCCGCCGCCGGTGCCGTCGAGGTTCGCGCGCTGGATCGGCGGCTGGCGGGTCGCCCTGCGCCTTGCCCGCCGAGACGCCTGGCGCGGCAAGGCCCGAGCCCTCCTGGTTATCCTCATCATCGCGCTGCCGGTGGCCGCGGTGTCGGGCGTCGACATCTACACCCGAGCCACCGTCGCAGCGAGCTCGGTGCTCAATGCTCCAGCGCACGCACTGGGATCGAAGGCGGACGCGCTCGTGTACGCACAAGAAGGCGGAGCGATCCAGCAGAGCCCCGATGCGCGGACATCCGAGGGAGTCGCCGGCGGTTCGGTGCCCAAGGCGTCGGACATCGCGGCGGCATTGCCGACCGGGTCACGACTGGCGTCGTTGGGCTCGGAGCGCGGGGTCGTCGTCGAGTCAGGTCAGTGGGGCATCGGCGGCGTCATGCGTGTCCAGGACACCACCGACCCGCTCGTCGCGGGCTTGTGGGGAATTCGAGAAGGTCGACTGCCGTCGTCCGCCACGGAGGTCGCCCTGGGGCCCAGCGAAGCTCGTCGTCTGCATGTCGGGCCGGGAGACACGGTCGTCGTCTCGACGACCGGTGCCGGTTCTCAGTCCCGTCTGCTCACCGTGGTGGGAACGGCCGAGCCGATCGGGAATCCCGACATCGGCGTCGTGCTGCCCGGCGCTGTGCCGGAGGACTCGCCCGCCCTGGTCGGGGTCTGGGTCGTTGACACGTCCAGGGACCTGAACTGGTCCGATGTCCGAACCCTGAACCGCGCGGGCGCGCTTGTCACCAGCCGGACCGTGCTCGCCAACCCGCCGGCGTTCTGCAATCCCACAGTGCTGTGCCTTGACAGCGGTCCCGTGCCCGGCGGCGAGTCGGTCGCCGACCCTCCCGCGCAGATCCAGCTCGACGAGGCCGCCCGCGTCGCTGCCGAGGCGGCGGTGATCGTGGTGCTCGTCGTGCTCCAGATCGCGCTGCTCGCCGGCCCGGCGTTCGCCGTGCAGCTGCGTCGTCGACAGCGCGAGCTCGGGCTCGTCGGCGCGAGCGGTGGAGACGCGGCGTCGCTGCGAAGGACCGTCCTGGCGTCCGGCGTCGTCCTCGGCCTGGTCGGCGCGGGGGTCGGTGTGGCGATCGGATGGACAGTGGTGTGGGCTTTAGGTGGAGAGTTCGCCTGGGCTCCGTTCGCCGACGTCGAACACATCAGCTTCGGCATCCCGGCGTTGCCGCCCGAGACCCTCGCGATCGTCCTCGTCGGTGTGATCGCGGCCCTCTCCGCGGCCCTCGTGCCCGCGCTCGCGGCCGGCCGCGGCGACGTCATCGACACGCTGCGCGGACGCCGACCCCTTCCCCCGGTACGCCGCGCGGCGCCGCTGCTCGGACTCGTGATGGGCGGCATCGGGCTCGCCATCATGGTCTACGGCACGACCAAACGAGACGCCGTCGTCATCGGGGTCGGCGTCGTGGTCGGCCAGCTCGGCGTGGTCATGCTGATGCCAGCCGTCGTCGCCTGGTCCAGTCGCGGCGCGCGGCGGCTGTCGCTCGCCCCGCGCATGGCCGTGCGCGACGCGGGCCGCCACCGGATGCGTACGACCGCCGCCGCCTGTGCGATTGCAGCGGCCGCCGCCGGCTCGGTCGCCGCGTCGAGCTGGTCGCAGTCGGTGTCCCTCGACCACACCTCAGCCGAGGTCACCTTCGTGGATGGCCGGGTCGTTCTGCTGCTCGGTGCCGACTATGACAACAACGGCGTGGTCACAGCCCCCGGGACGAGCCACCTGCCCCAGCTGGCCCCGGTCATCTCGTCCGCCCTTCCGGACTCCTCGTTCGCTGCGCTCAGCAACCTCATTCCAGCTACCACCGACGAAAAGATCAGCGGGTTGGTCGAATGCGTCAACAACGACCTCATCGTCCTGTGTCACGGGCGCCATGTGGGTAGTGGGAGTGTTGGACCGGTCGTCTTGATCGACGATCCCCGGCAGATCGGCGTCGTTCTCGGCCCCCTCGCGCCCATTGCGGAGGCCCAGAAGGTGCTCGAGGCGGGTGGCGCACTGGTGACTCAACCGTTAGCCGTTGATGGCGGTGAGGTTTCGTTGAAAGCGGAGCTGTGGGACGCCGATGGCAATCCGGTTCGCGACAAGCCGGGAGTGGTTCGACTGCCGGCACTCGAGGTTCTCCAGGGTGCAGTGCCTGCCCAGGTCATCGTGGGACCCGCGGCACTGGCCAGCGGCTCGCCCCTCGCGGGATTGGCTCGTCCAGCTGTCTCCATCGTGGTCGTTGATCCAGGCGTTCCTGACTCGCCAGACGCACCCAGTGCCGGCGATCGCCTTCAGTTGGGCGCTCTCAAGGCAGGGCTCCAAGCCAGTGTGATCACACCGAGCTCGGGCCAGGACATCGGTCCGATCGTGGCGACCGTTGGGGCCGTGGTGACTGCTCTTCTTGCCCTGCTGGCTGGGCTCATGGTCACCGGACTGGCGCTCGCGGACGGGAAGGCCGACATGCAGACGCTCGCCGCCGTCGGCGGCCCGCCGTGGCTGCGGCGTCGGATCGCTGCGTCGTCCGCGGCGTACGTCACCGTGCTCGGCTGCGTCACCGGGGCCGTCTCCGGCTTGGTCGCGGCTCGCGTCCTGGTGCCGCTGTTCGTCCGGTCGACCGGCGACCTGTTCCGGGTGCCGTGGCCGATGATCGCCTTCGTCGTGCTCGCCGTGCCCGTCCTCACGGCGGCCGTGGCCTTCGTGACGACCCGCTGCACGGTCGAGCTGACCCGCCGCACCGGCGACTGACCTGCGGTGACCGGTGCCCCGGGCGGGTGTCCCCAGGGCGCTGACCTGGGGTTTGGGGTCCTGAGTCCCTGGCCGGTAGCCTAGGCGGACGCTCTCGGCCGTCGTCCGTGCCTCACCTGAGGTCCGGTGGCCAAGATCGTGACGCTCAAACCCTCCTGCCACGGAGAGACCGTGGCCGTTCTAGTCCAGAGGAGGTGGGTACGCATGCGTCATTACGAGGTCATGGTGATCCTCGACCCCGATCTCGAGGAGCGCACCGTCGCTCCCAGCCTGGAGACGTTCCTCAACGTCGTGAAGGCTGACGGCGGGACCGTCGACAAGGTAGACATCTGGGGCCGTCGACGCCTCTCCTTCGAGATCAACAAGAAGGCCGAGGGCATCTACGCCGTCCTCGACCTCACCTGCAACCCGTCCGCGGTTCAGGAGCTCGACCGCCAGCTCAACCTCAACGAGGCAGTGCTGCGCACCAAAGTCATGCGTCCGGAAGCCCACTGACCCGTCGAGACCTCGGTCTCGGTGGTTCGGCCTGTCCACAGGTGGGCGGGGCGTCCACAGTCCGCGCCTGACTCCCTAGCCGGAGTCAGTGCGCACCCGTAAGGTCCGGCACACCACGTCGTACCCACACACCTTTCACTCGAGGCGGTAAGCACCCATGGCCCAGGGCGACATCAACGTCACCATCGTCGGGAACATCACCAACGATCCCGAGCTGCGGTTCACGCCCAGCGGCGCAGCGGTCGCGAGCTTCACGGTCGCGTCCAACTCGCGCTTCCTGGACAAGACCACCAACGAGTGGAAGGACGGCGAGCCCGTCTTCATGCGTTGCAGCGTGTGGCGGCAGTATGCCGAGAACGTCGCCGAGTCGCTCACGCGGGGCACCCGCGTGATCGTCACCGGTCGCCTCAAGCAGCGCTCCTACGACACCCGCGAGGGTGAGAAGCGCACGGTGATGGAGCTCGAGGTCGACGACGTCGGCCCCGCGCTGCGCACCGCGACGGCGAAGGTCACCAAGGTGGCCCGCGCCGGCGGCGGCGGGTTCGGTGGCGACGGTGGTGGCTTCGGTGGGACTCCCTCCGGCGGTGGCGGCGCAGCCGACTCCGACCCGTGGGCCAGCCAGTCCGGCGGCGGTGCACCCGCAGCCGGTGGTGGCGGCGCGTGGGGCGGCGGCGGTGGCGGCGCGTCGTACGACGAGCCCCCGTTCTAGGACCTTCTGCACCACCCTGCGGTCACACCGTGACCGCACGATCCATGCCCGACCCCATCCCGGCGGTCAACGCCGGGCTCCCACCTAAGGAGCACCACGATGGCTAAGCCTGCTCTTCGCAAGCCGAAGAAGAAGGTCTGCGTCTTCTGCAAGGAGAAGATCGCGAGCGTCGACTACAAGGACACCGGCCTGCTGCGGAAGTACATCTCCGACCGCGGCAAGATCAGGGCCCGTCGCGTGAGCGGCAACTGCACCCAGCACCAGCGTGATGTCGCGACTGCGGTCAAGAACTCGCGCGAGATGGCGCTGCTGCCCTACACCTCAACCGCCCGCTGACGAAGGAGGCGACTACACCATGAAGCTCATCCTGACTCAGGACGTGAACGGTCTCGGCGCCCCTGGCGATGTGGTCGAGGTCAAGGACGGATACGGCCGCAACTACCTGCTCCCCCGTGGTCTCGCGACCGCGTGGACCAAGGGCGGGGAGAAGCAGGTCGCTCAGATCACGCGCGCCCGACAGGTGCGTGAGGTGCGCGACGTCGAGTCCGCTGTCGCGATCAAGAACTCGCTCGAGGGCCTCAAGGTCACGCTCGCTGCGCGCAGCGGCGAGACCGGCCGGCTCTTCGGCGCTGTCACCGTGACCGACGTCGTCGAGGCCATCACGGCCGCCGGCGGTCCGGCCGTCGACAAGCGCAAGGTGACCATCGTGAGCCCCATCAAGACCACGGGCTCGCACAAGATCGAGGTGCGCGTGCACCCCGAGGCTCTCGCTTCGATGTCTGTCGACGTCGTCAGCTCCTGACCCGTCAGCGCCCCTGGGCGCACCAGCACGGCCTGTGGGCCGCCTCCCCGCACGGGGAGGCGGCCCACAGCCACGTACCCTCCCCGCCGCCAGGAATGGCCTCGAGTTACATCCCGAAACCATAGGTTCAGCGCCCACAACTAAGGATTCGGGCAGTAACTCAAGGACCTTCGGGCGGGGATGCGAGGGGGGTCAGAGCTGGGACTGGAGGTGGGTGATGAGGGCCGGGGTCGCGGCCTCGACCATGTCGAAGACGGTCTCGTAGTCGCTCAGCTCGCCGTAGTAGGGATCGGGTACGTCGAGGTCGGCGGCCTCAGGCGCGACCCCCTCGAGCGCCGGGTCGAAGGAGCGCAGCATGCGCACGTCGGCGTCGGGAGCCAAGCGCAGCAGGTCGTCGTAGTGCCCTCGGTCCATCGCGAGGAGCAGGTCGGGCGCGGTGTCCGGGTCGTCGAACCAGTCGCGGGTGATCTGGCGTACGCGGTGCTCCGTGCCGTCGTAGCCGTGACCGCGGAGCACGGCGAGCGCGCGCCGGTCGGCGCCGTCTCCGACGTGCCAGCCGCCGATGCCGGCGGAGTCGATCGTGACCGCGTGACCGAGCCCGGCACGCTCGACGGCGTCGCGGAGCATCACCTCTCCCATGGGCGAGCGGCAGATGTTGCCGCTGCACACGACCGTCACGCGCAGGGCGCTCATGGGCTCATCCTCGTGCACCCGATTCTGCCGGGTGGCTCGGGCGCAGCCAGGTGTCGCCGCGCGCCCGCCACCCGAGCAGCGCGGCCCGCACGACCATGAACCAGGTCAGCGCCCACCAGAGCCCGACCACGCCGAGGTGGAGACGTAGCACCCACCACGCGGCCGGGAGGAACGCCACGAGCATGACCGTGCCCGCGATCGCCAGCCAGCGACCGTCACCCGCGCCGATGAGCACCCCGTCGAGCACGAACACCGGAGTGGTCAGCGGCTGCTGCAGCGCACCGATGAGCAGCGACGCGGCGATGAGGTCGCGCACGACCGGGTCACCGGAGAAGACCCGCGGCAACCACGGAACCGCAAGCAGCAGAACGACTCCCAGCACCACACCGAGCCCGGCACCGAGGCGTACGAGTCGCGCGGTCACCCGACGCGCACCTGCCGGGTCGTCGGCGCCGAGGTAGCGACCGAGCAGCGACATTCCGGCGATCGCGAGCGCGTCGGCCGCGAGCGCCAGCACGATCCACACCTGGAAGCTCACGTGATACGCCGCGAGGTCGGCGTCGCTCATGCGCGCCGCGACGGCAGCGGCGACGAGGTAGACGGCGCGAAGCGCCACCGTGCGCCAGAACAGCGGCGTCCCGGTGCGGACGGCGGCCAGCACGCCGATGCCCGACGGGCGCAGCGGCACCCCGTGCCGTTGCGCGACGCGCACGACGACCATCGTGTAGGCGATCGCCTGCACCCACTCGGCCACCACGGTCGCGACCGCCGACCCGGCGATCCCCCGCGCGAGCCCGAGCACCAGCGTGATCGCGATGACGGCGTTGACCGTGACCGCGAGCAGCGTGACGAGCAGGGTCGTGCGGGTGTCCTGCAGCCCGCGCAACACGCCGATCCCCGCCATCGCGACCAGTGCCGCGGGGAAGCCGAGCGCGACCACGCGCAGGTAGGTGACGGCGTACGGCGAGACGACGTCGGAGGCGCCGAACGCGTGCACCAACGGCTGCGCGAACGCCGCGATCAGGATCCCGATGACCACGCCGAGCAGGAGCCCGAGGCCCATCCCCTCGACGCCTTCGCTGACTGCGGCGTCCCACCGGCCCTCGCCGAGGCGGCGCGCGACCGAGCTCGTCGTGGCGTAGGCGAGGAAGACGCACAGGCCGACCGCGAGGCTGCCGATGGTCGCGCCGGCGCCGAGGCCGGCGAGCTGCGCGGTGCCCAGGGTGCCCACGATCGCGGCGTCGACGAGGAAGTAGAGCGGCTGGGCCACGAGCGCCCCGAGGGCCGGAACCGCCAGGCGCAGGATCTCGCGCAGCGACCCGTCCGGCGCCGCCGTGAGCCGGTCCGGCCCGACTGGGGGCGCGGCCGGCGATGGGCCCGTGGCCGGACCGGGAGCGTCGGCGCCGGTGTCGTCCACCCGGGCATTCTCGTCGGTCGCCCAGCCGTGCCGACCAGCGCCCGGTGCTCGCGAGCGCGCCGCGGCTGGCGCCGCCGCTGGCCCCGCCGCCTGACCCGTCGTGCAACCGCTGTCACGGGGGTTGCACGCGGTCCGCCGATATGCCTGCGACCAGATGTGTTCACCAGGCGGACACCCGCGAGATGTTTCTTCCCTCCCCAGGCTGGGGAGAGCGTCACTGCAGGTCAGAGGCTTGCAGGACCAAGATCGAGAAGGTTATCCCCGGGTTGTCCACAGTCTTGTCACCCGACTTCTCGGCGGTTTCCCCACGTCATCCCCAGGTCTGTCCACAGGCCACATTGAGTCCTGGCGCAGACCCCCCTACGTTCGCGCGTGCAGTGTCGGACCCCGGGCGTAGACCTAGGGTGCGGAGCTGCTCGAGCCCCGCCCGGCGGAGCGTCGGAACGCACGTCGAGGAGGGTCCCACCTGTGAGTGTCGTCGAGCTCAGCCCGCGCGACGACCGTGGCGCCCCCGACCGCACCCCGCCCCAGGACATCGCCGCCGAGCAGTCCGTGATCGGCGCGATGCTGCTGAGCAAGGACGCCATCGCCGACGTCGTGGAGACCCTGCGCGAGGGCGACTTCTACCGCCCCGCGCACGCCCTCATCTTCGCCTCGGTCCTCGACCTCTACGGTCGCGGTGAGCCGGCCGACGCGATCACCGTGTCGGGCGAGCTGGCCAAGATCGGCGAGCTCGGTCGCGTGGGCGGTGCGCCTTATCTCCACACGCTCGTGGCGTCGGTGCCCACGGCGGCCAACGCCGGCTACTACGCCCAGATCGTCCAGGAGCGCGCCGTGCTGCGCCGCCTCGTCGAGGCCGGCACCCGCATCGTGCAGATGGGCTATGCCGGGGAGGGCGACGTCGACATGATCGTCGACCGGGCCCAGGCCGCGGTCTACGACGTGACCGACCGGCGCACGAGCGAGGACTACCTGCCTCTCTCCGAGATCATGCCCGGCACCCTCGAGGAGATCGACGCGATCGCGTCGCGCGGCGGCGTGCTGGCCGGCGTGCCCACCGGCTTCGCCGATCTCGACAGCGTCACCAACGGCATGCACGGCGGCCAGATGATCGTGGTCGCGGCTCGGCCTGCGATCGGCAAGTCCACGCTCGGCCTCGACCTCGCCCGGTCGGCCTCGATCAAGCACGGGCTCACCAGCGCCATCTTCAGCCTGGAGATGAGCCGCAACGAGATCGCGATGCGGCTGCTCTCGGCCGAGGCGCAGATCGCGCTCAACCACCTGCGCAGCGGCACGATGTCTGACGCCGACTGGCAGAAGCTCGCGCGCAAGATGAGCGCCGTGTCGGAGGCACCGCTGTTCATCGACGACAGCCCCAACATGACGATGATGGAGATCCGCGCGAAGTGCCGGCGCCTCAAGCAGCGCCACGATCTCCGCCTCGTCGTCATCGACTACCTCCAGCTGATGAGCTCGGGCAAGAAGGTCGAGAGCCGCCAGCAGGAGGTCTCGGAGTTCTCGCGCTCGCTCAAGCTCCTGGCGAAGGAGCTCGACGTCCCCGTCGTCGCGATCAGCCAGCTCAACCGTGGCGCCGAGCAGCGCACCGACAAGCGCCCCCAGATGAGCGACCTACGCGAATCGGGCTGCCTCACCGCCGACACACGAATCCTGCGCGCCGACACCGGCGCGGAGACCACGCTCGGCGAGCTCTACTCCGACGGCGCGCGCGACATCCCGGTATGGGCGCTCGACGACTCGCTGCGCTACATCCGCTCGACCATGACCCACGTCTTCCCCACCGGGCAGCGCGAGGTCTACTCCCTGCGTCTCGCGAGCGGCAAGACCGTCCGCGCCACCGCCAACCACCCGTTCCTCACCTACGACGGCTGGCGTGCCCTCGGCGACCTCGCACCCGGCTCGCGTCTCGCCGTGCCTCGCCACGTGATGGCGCCGAGCGACGAGCGCACCTGGGCCGATGCCGAGGTCGTCCTCCTCGCCCACCTGCTCGGCGACGGCTCGTTCGTACGTCGTCAGCCCCTCCGCTACGCCAGCATCGACGAGGCCAACCTCGCCGCTGTCAGCGAGGCGGCACGGCACTTCGGCATCGAGACGGTGCGCGACGACTACCCGGCCGCGCGGGTGTCGACCTTGCGCCTGCGGTCGCCCTACAAGCTCGCTCGCGGCAAGCGCAACCCGGTCGCCGCGTGGCTCGACGGGCTCGGGCTGTTCGGCCTGCGCTCGCACGAGAAGTTCGTGCCCGTCGACGTCGGCTCGCTCCCCAAGCGCCAGATCCGCTTGTTCCTCAAGCACATCTGGTCGACCGACGGCTCAGTGACCGTGGCGAAGAACGGTCGTGGCGGACGCGTCTACTACGCATCGACGAGCCGTCGCCTCGTCGATGACATCTCGCTGCTGCTGCTGCGCTTCGGCATCTCGTGCCGGATCCGCGAGGTGCGCAAGGTGGGCTACCGGCCGTCCTTCACCCTCGACATCAGCGGCGGCGACGACCAGCGCCGCTTTCTCGGCGAGATCGGCGTGCACGGCGCCCGCGGCGAGGCGGCGGCTCGACTGCTGGAGATCGTGCGCGACCGCGATACCAACCCCAACGTCGACACCGTCCCCGTCGGCGTGTGGGACACCGTCAAGCAGGTGCTCGTCGACAACGAGATGACGCACCGCGAGCTCGCGGCGGCGTTGGGCACGTCGTTCGGCGGCTCGACGATGTGGAAGCACTCTCCGAGCCGGGAGCGCCTCGGACGCGTGGCCGCGGTGCTCGACAACGCCGAGCTCGAGCTGCTCGCGACCAACGACGTCTTCTGGGACGAGGTCGTCTCGATCGAGGCCGACGGGATCGAGGACGTCTACGACGCCGAGGTGCTGCAACGCCACAACTTCATCGCCAACGGCATCGCGGTGCACAACTCGATCGAGCAGGACGCCGACATGGTCATCCTGCTGCACCGCGAGGACGCCTACGAGCGCGAGTCGCCGCGCGCGGGCGAAGCCGACTTCATCCTCGCCAAGCACCGCAATGGCCCGACCGGCAACTTCACCGTGGCGTTCCAAGGCCATTACAGCCGCTTCGTCGACATGGCCCAGGCCTAGCCGTTCGCACGGACACCGCCAGTGTCGCGGCGACTCGGGCTCGCCCACTGTGGACTCGCCCGTGGTGGGGCCGCAAGACTGCGGTCGCACGTGCCTGCCCATCGGTGAGGAGGCGATCGTGGCTCGCGACCATGAGCTGACGTTGCGGTTCCTCGCGGCGCCGACCGACGCGGGCTACTCCGGCAGCGTCGACGGTGGGCGCGTGCTCGAGTGGATCGACAAGGCGGCGTTCGCGCTCGCCGCGAGCTGGTCGGGCCGCTACTGCGTGACGGCGTACGTCGGACACATCCGCTTCACCCGACCGGTCGCGACGGGTCACCTTGTCGAGGTCACCGTGCGGCTCGTCTACACCGGGCGCAGCAGCATGCACATCGAGACCGTCGTACGCTCCGGGCCGCCCACGGGTGCCGACCTCGTCGAGACGACGAAGTGCCTCGTCATCTTCGTCGCGGTCGACGAGTCAGGGCGCTCGGTGGAGGTGCCGCCGTGGGTGCCCGACAGCGACGACGACCGTCGCGCCGAGGCTCTCGCCGTACGCCGGATCGCCCTGCGTGCCGACATCGAGGCGTCGATGGCCGCGCAGCACTACACCGACGAGGGCACGGCACCCAGCGTCGTGCTCCGGTTCCTCGCTGCGCCCACCGACGTCAACTGGGGCGGCAAGGTGCACGGCGGCATCGTCATGCGCTGGATCGACGAGGCAGCGCACGTGCTCGCGACGCAGTGGACCGGCGACGCGCGCAACGTCGCGGTCTACGCCGGCGGCGTGCGCTTCTACCGTCCGCTGCGCATCGGGCACCTCGTCGAGGTCGAGGCGCGACTCGTGCACACCGGCACGACGAGCATGCACATCAGCGTCCACGTACGCTCCGGCGATCCCGCCACCGCGACCCTCGAGCTCACGACGCACTGCCTCATCGTCTTCGTGCCGCTGCAGCCAGACGGCAGCGCTGCCGCCGTACGCACCTGGGTGCCGGTCTCGGCCGAGGACGTCGCGCTCGAGGCGCACGCCCGAGCGCTCATCGACCTGCGCAGCGCCGTCGAGTCCCTCCCCGACCGCGTCCTCTGACCCCCGCGCTCAGACTGATCGTGTGGTCGTCACCGCAGGCGGGAAACAGCCACACGATCAGTCTGAGCAGTCAGGCTCGGTGCGCTAGAGGTCTTCGCCGACGTCGATGCGGTTGCCGTCGGGGTCGGCGAAGACGAACGTGCGCATGCCGTAGTCGGCATCGCGGATCGCCTTCACGATGCGCACTCCGTGCTGCCCGAGCCGGGCGTAGAGCGCATCGGCGTCGTCGACCTTGAGGTGCGCGACGTTGGCGGTGCTGCCCTTGTGCCCGGGCACGAGCGAGAGGTGCAGCTCGGCGGCGTCCTTGACGAGGATGACGAAACCCACCGGTTCGCCGTTCTCGAACTCCTTCCCGAAGCCGAACACGTTGCGAAAGAACGCGACCGACCGTTCGATGTCGGTGACGAACACCATCGGTGCGATACGTCCCAACGTGAACGGCGCACCAGCCGAGGCCGGCGAGACGTCATCCGAGGTGGTGGTCGCGGGGGTCTCGTGGATCGGGTCGTGTGACATGGCTGCTCTCCGTCGTACCGATCGGAGCTCGTGACCTGGGGCGGTGCCCAGCCGACACGAGACGACCAAGGTGGGCGGAGCAGTGTCCGCAAACACGAGCAGGCTAACCGCACCACGACCCGCACGACCACCCCACCGCTGACCTGGGTGTTGTGGGGGCTTCACGCGGTGGGAAACACCCACGACACCCAGGTCAGCGGTGGGGGACCTGGCCGGGCTCGAAGCCGTAGCGCGCGATGGCTCCACGAGCTGGTGCTCCAGTTGCCAGCGGCCGCACAACACTCGTCCTACAGGACGTGATCGGTCAGCCGTTCGCCCGTGTCGGGCGTCGGCGCTACTTGGAGGGCTTGGTGGTGATCTTGGCCAGCTGGGCCAGGGCGGTGAGGGTGCTCTTGCCGGCGCTGGTCTCGAGGCCAGGGTTGGTGAGCACGGCGAGCCATTCCTTGCCGTTGGTCCAGACGCAGTAGCCGTTCGCGGTGCCGCTGGCCGTGACCTGCATGCACCAGGTCTTGCCGCCGACGGGAGAGGCGTACTCCGTCGCCGTGCCGAGCACCACGGTGCCGCCGGGCAGGAGGCGCTGGCTCATCGAGGTGAGCAGCTCGTTGGCGGCCTCGTGGTTGGTGAGGGTCTTGACGGCCTCGTCGCGTGAGTCGACCGGGATGTCGCTGGCGAGGTAGGACGTCGTGGCGGTGCGGGAGCCATAGCTGCCGCCCCAGGCCCACGTGGCGCCCTGTGACTTGAGGTCCCGCGCGGCACCGGTGAAACCGGCGTCGACCTTCGCGACGCGCTTCTGGCCGGCGAGGGTCGACGGAGCCGCGTGGCTCAGGACGTCGGGCTGCTCGGCCGCGAGCCCCTGGGCGCGCGCCGCGAGATAGCGCGGCACGGCGACGACGCAGAACACGGCGACGACGGCGAGGCCCAGCACCAGCACCACGATCGTGCGGCCCCAGTGGCGGGTCTCGTGCGGGGTGCCGGCGTGACCGACGGCGGAGAAGTCCATCGTGGGGCCCGCGGAGAAGCCCCCGCGCATGTTGCCCGAGGGCCCGGTCGCACCGAAGCCGGACGTGCCGCCGCCGGCGATGAATCCGCCCGGCTGGACCCCGGTGTGCGGCGTGCTCGGGAGCGAGTCGTCGACCCAGGTCGAGGTGAGGTTGGAGGTTGCCACCGGGCGCGGGGCGGGTGCGGTGCCGCCGCCGGGGCGCGAGCGGTCGACGGGGACGACCTCGGGCTCGTACGTCGTCACCAGGGGAGGCGGCGGCGTCGTCGCCGTGGTGCCGGGGCTGCGGTGGTCGGTCGGCACGAGGCTGGGGACGGACGCATTGACCTCGACGGAGACGGGGCTCGGCGTGACGACCGGCGCGAGCACGACGGGCGCGGGCGCGAGCGCGGGCGTGGCGACAGGGGCGAGGGAGGGCGTGACGGACGGCACGATCGTGGGAGTCGCTGCGACGACGGCCGGGGCTGACCCTGCCATCGCCATCTCACGCGGGGCCGGGCGCGTCTCGGTCGTCCACTGACCGCCGTCCCACCACCGTACGGCGGCAGGGTCGGTCGGGTCGGCGTACCACCCGGCCTGTGGACTCACAGGCACCCCCTTCCGCACATCGTGACCAGAGCTCGTGGGACGACGTCCCCGTGATTCCCCCTTCAGTCCTCGGCCCGCGCTTGAGAAAACTGAAGACCGATACCTGATCGGACGTACGTGACGGGCACCACGGGGACCTCTGTCCCAGTGCCGATGGTCCGTTCGGCCCCCGGGACCGTCCGTGCGGTGGGTGGCGCAGCTCGCACCGGGGTGGTGACCACGCGCGGCGGGGGCCGGCCGACTACGACGTACGACGGACGGCGACGAGCGTGACGTCGTCGCGGGACCACTCCGGCGCCTGCTCCCGGAGGTCGGCGAGGAGCCAGCTGACGAGCTCTCGAGGCGCTCGGGTCCCGGACGCCTCGACCCGCCGGGCGAGCTCGTCGTCGCCCACCTCGCGGCCGGGGTCGCGTGCCTCGACGAGGCCGTCGGACCAGGCCAGCAGCACGTCGCCGACGAGCAGCGGTGCTCGCCGCGTCTCCCACGACCCGCCGAGCGCCGACACGAGCGGCCCGGTCGGTGCCAGGGGCACCCGGTCCGACGTACGTCCGTCGGGCAGGAGCCAGCCGGCCGGGTGCCCGGCGTTGGCCCACGACAGGGTCCCGGCGACCGGGTCGAGCACGACGACGAGGGCGGTCGCGAAGCGGCCGTCGAGCGCGCCGTCGAAGGAGGTCGCGGCCCGCGCGAGGGCGGTGCCGGCGTCGAAGCCGGACCGCAGCGCCACCGACATCACCGAGCGCAGGCGCATCGACACGATCCCGGCGAGGGCGCCGTGGCCCGAGACGTCGACCAGGACGAGCCCGGTGCGCCCGCCGTCGAGAGCCACGACCCCCCACCAGTCACCGGCGAGCACGCCCTCGGCGGGATGCAGGCGGCCGTGGATCTCGAGCCGCGTGGCCACCGGGTCGGGGTCGGTGTCGAGCTCCCGCCGGATCGCCGACACGACCGGACCCTCGAGCGCGAGGCTGCCCTCGGCTGCGCGGGCGGAGTCAGCCTCGGTCACGAGAGCCCGGCGCATGGCCTCGGCGTCGCGGCCCGCGGCCCGCAGCTCGGGTGGCCCGCTCGACACGATGACGTGGTCGCGGTGCCCTGCGCGCCCGACGTCGCGCAGCTGGCGACGCAGGTCGTCGAGTGGCGTGAGGACCCAGGCACGCAGCAGGACGTACGCCGACAGCAGCAGCGCCACGATCACCGAGCCGGCGACGGCGAGCGCGACGGCCAGCCGGCGCGCGACACCGGCCAGCCCGTCGATAGCGGGGTCGCGATCGGCCGGCGCGGCGTTCTGCACGGCCTTCGTCGCAGTGTCCACATCGACCCAGGCAGCGTGCACGAAGAGCCCGACGACGACGAGCGCGACGACACCGGCCAGAGCCATCAGCGCCATGCGCACGCGCAGGCTGATCCCGCCCCTGCGCTCGGCACCGACGCTGCTCACTCGCGCTCCATGAGCATCACGCTAACGACCCCGGTCGCCCAGCGGGCAGTGCCGCGCGTCGTGGGTAGGGTCGTCGCCATGTCCGGCACCTCCCCGCGCCTGCGCGACACCCTCGACCGGCTGCCGGCCTACGTCGCCGGCAAGCCGCCCGCGGACCGGGCAGACCTCACGCCGTACAAGCTGTCGAGCAACGAGAACCCGTATCCGCCGCTGCCCGGTGTGATCGAGGAGATCGCCGCGGCCGCGAGCTCCACCAACCGCTATCCCGACCCCGCGGCGACCGCGCTCGTCGCCGCGCTCGCCGAGAGGCACGACGTGCCCCCGGGGCACATCGCGCTGGGCACCGGATCGGTGGGTCTGCTGCAGCAGATCGTGCAGATCACGGCCGGCCCAGGCGATGAGGTGCTCTTCGCGTGGCGGTCGTTCGAGGCCTACCCGATCATGACGATCATCTCCGGCGCGACCCCGGTACAGGTGCCGCTGCGCGACGACGAGAGCCACGACCTCGACGCGATAGCCGACGCCATCACCGAGCGCACCCGGTCGATCTTCGTGTGCACGCCCAACAACCCCACCGGCACCGTCGTCGCGCAGGCCGACCTCGACCGCTTCCTCGAGTGGGTGCCTGACGACGTGCTCGTCGTCGTCGACGAGGCCTACGTCGAGTTCGTCCGCGACGGTTCCGCCGTGGGCGGGCTCGACACCTACCGTGACCGACCCAACGTCGCTGTGCTGCGTACGTTCTCCAAGGCCTACGGTCTCGCCGGGCTGCGGGTCGGCTTCGCGATCGCGCACCCACCGGTTGCGAAGGGTCTGCGTCAGACCGCGGTGCCCTTCGGTGTCTCGACCATCGCGCAGGCCGCGGCGATCGCGTCGTTGCGTGCGGAGAGTGCGCTCCTCGAGCGGGTCGACGCTCTCGTCGCCGAGCGCGACCGGGTCGAGGCGACGATGGCCGCCCAGGGCTGGGTGCTCCCGGCGAGCCAGGCCAACTTCGTGTGGCTGCGGCTCGGCGACCGCCACGACGAGTTCGTCTCCGCGTGCGAGGCGGTCAGTCTCGCGGTCCGCCCCTACGGCCGCGAGGGCGTGCGCATCACGATCGGCGAGACCGAGGCCAACGACCGGTTCCTCTCGGTCGCGGAGCGCTTCGCCCCCACCTCCTGATCGCAGCTCGTCGACGGACTTCCTTCCTCGAGGCGCCCGAGCATCGCGCCGCCTCGTAGGCTCTGCGCTGCGCCCCCCACGGGCGTCGGACGGTCGTCACGACCGTTCTCCTCTCCAGCCGGGCCCGACGTCGCGCCCGGCACGAAGGACGGGCATGACGATGGGTCTGGACAAGGTCGTCGGGTCAGCTGCTGAAGCCGTCGCCGACATCGCCGAGGGATCGTCGCTCGCGGTCGGTGGCTTCGGGCTCTGCGGGATCCCGAGCGTGCTCATCGAGGCCCTGCTCGCGACGGGGGTCGGCGGTCTGTCGGTGGCGAGCAACAACTGCGGCGTCGATGACTGGGGTCTGGGCCTGCTGCTCAACGAGAAGCGCATCGTGCGGATGACGTCGTCCTACGTCGGGGAGAACAAGGAGTTCGAGCGGCAGTTCCTCCACGGCGAGCTCGAGGTCGAGCTCATCCCGCAGGGCACCCTCGCCGAGCGGCTCCGCGCCGGTGGTGCGGGGATCCCGGCCTTCTTCACTCCCGCGGGCGTCGGCACGCAGGTCGCTGATGGTGGGATGCCCTGGCGTTACGACGGTTCCGGCGGAATCGCGGTGGCGTCACCGGCCAAGGAGACGCGGGATTTCGACGGCCGCGACTATGTCCTCGAGCGCGGCATCGTCACCGACTTCGCGCTCGTGCGAGCCAGCGTCGGTGACCGCCACGGCAACCTGGTGTTCGACAAGAGCACGCGCAACTTCAACCCGCTCGTGGCGACCGCGGGTCGCATCACCATCGCCGAGGTCGAGCACCTCGTCGAGCCGGGCGAGATCGACCCGCAGACGATCCATACGCCCGGTGTCTTCGTGCAGCGCGTCGTCGCGCTGACTCCGGACCAGGCCGCCGACAAGCGCATCGAGCGCCGTACCGTCTCGAAGGAGTCCTGACCATGGCGCTGTCCCGCGACGAGCTCGCCGCCCGTGTGGCCCTCGAGCTGCGCGACGGTGAGTATGTGAACCTCGGCATCGGTCTCCCGACGCTGGTGCCCAACCACCTGCCCGCCGACGTCACGGTCGTGCTGCAGTCGGAGAACGGCATCCTCGGCACCGGCCCCTATCCGGTCGAGGCAGCTGTCGACGCCGACCTCATCAACGCTGGCAAGGAGACAGTCACCCTTCTCCCGGGCGCGGCGTTCTTCGACTCTGCGCAGTCGTTCGGGATGATCCGCGGCGGTCACATCGACGCTGCGATCCTCGGCGCGATGCAGGTCAGCTCGACCGGTGACATCGCCAACTGGATGATCCCGGGAAAGATGGTGAAGGGCATGGGCGGCGCGATGGATCTCGTGCACGGCGCCAAGCGCGTCATCGTGTTGATGGAGCACGTCGCCAAGGACGGCACGCACAAGATCGTCGACAGCTGCACGCTCCCGCTTACCGGCAGGGGTGTGGTCGACCGCATCATCACCGACCTCGCCGTCATCGACATCACCCCCGACGGTCTCGTGCTGCGCGAGACGGCACCCGGAGTGACCGTCGACGACGTCCGCGCCGCCACCGGACCGACCCTGGCGCTCGACCCCGCCCTCACCTGAGACACCAGCACCACC
>JANMBJ010000336.1:0-3141 GCA_031360335.1 Candidatus Nanopelagicales bacterium | reverse complement strand
GTGCCGCCGGCTCGGGGACCGACACGTCGGTGGCGAGCGAGCCACCGCCGTCGTAGCAGTTCGCGCCCGTGCCGATGCCCGCGATCGTCGTGATGACCTTCGTCGCGGAATCGACGCGGCGCAGGTTGTGCGTGTTGCGGTCGTAGAACACGACACCGCCGTCGGGCATCTGCACGGGCTGCTCTGCGGCGACGACGGCGCGGGTGGCGGCGTAGCCGTCGCCGAGGTTGCGCGTCGCCGTGTCGTGCCAGGTCAGCGCGGACGCGGACACCGCGGAGGCGGGTGCGGTGGGAAGGGCGACAAGTGCCGCCACCGTTAGTGCCGTCGCAAGGGTGGCGCTGGTTCCTGCGCGTGTCTGCGAGCTGAGCAAGGTGGTTCCCCCGTGTACGTCGAGCGGCGAGTCGCGTCGCCAGAGCGTAGAGCGTCACGGCAGGGTAATCGAGCATGTCGCTGGAACGGACCACGCGCGTGGCCGAGCCACCGCCCGCGACGTCAGGCGAGAACCTGCTCGACGGGCAATCCGGGGCGGACGGCCCGGTATGCCGCCTCCACCGGAAGCTAACTCGCGAAGTCCGGGACTTCCTCTGCGAGTTGGCTACCCAAGACGAAACGACAGCGAGTGAATCGCGGGGTGGGTGCTTCCCGGACGTAAAGGTGCTCCAACCGTTCGCAGATCGCCAAGGCCGTCCCGATGTGGGCGACCTCGGCGATCGGGGCGTCGATGACCGGGCACAGCTCACCGAGGACGTCGGCCCGGTCCGGGTCGTCGCAGCGCCGCGCGAGCCTCTTGGTGAAGCCATGCCGCCTAGCACCGACGAGCGAGTCGACGACCCGGAACGTGTGCGGGCTCACCGGTGGCCTCGAGTGCACGCGAAGTGCCGTTAGCGTTCGCTACTAGGCCCGCCTGATCGTCACTCTGTTGCCGGCAGGCCGTCCTGCTGGATGACGTAGATGTGGTCATCCGGATCGCGGAAGAAGAACCAGCCCCAGCGGTCGTTCGGGTCGCCGGCGGTCAACTCGTGCGCCCAAACCATGTCGCCCACGAGTTCAACTCCTGCAGCGGCCAGTTCCGCGCGGGCACCGACAACGTCGTCGACTGCAAAGGCAATCAGCACCCCGGTGTCGAAGGCAGCTGGAGCGACCCGCTCGTCGGTCATGCCCGGACCGAAGACCTCGACGAGATCTCGCGGTCCGGAGGGAAGACTGAAACCTGCCCAGCCAGGATTCGAGAAGGCCGACTCCATCCCGAGGACATCGCGGAACATGGCCTCCGTGGCATCGAAGTGCTGCGTTCGAGTCCCAACGAACGAAACCCGAAGCACCTTCATGGAAGACCTCGAATCCTGGACAGCGCGGTGAGTGTGACCGTAGCCGTTGGCCTGGCCTGGCGCCGACGAACAGATGTGCCGATAGCGTGCGCTGCTCAGGGTGTATGCGATGGGCCGATAGGACTTGGTGCTCTCCTGATCCTGATGGGAGGTCGGGGATACTCTCCCTGGATGGAGCGAGAGGTCCGGTACGCGGTCAACGACGGAGTGCACATCGCGTACACGGTCGTGGGCGATGGCCCGATCGACGTGGTCTACACCTCGGGAATCTGGTCGAACCTGGATGTGATGTGGGAGGAGCCTCGGTGGGCCCACTTCCTCGATCGTCTTGCGGCGTTCTCCCGGCTGATCGTCTTCGACATGCGCGGTGTCGGGTTGTCCGATCGCGGGTCGGAACCGCCCTTCCTCGAGTCGCAGATGAACGACATGTCAGCCGTCATGGCGGCGGCGGGCAGCGAGAGTGCCGTGATCTTTGGCGGCGCCCGCGGCGGAGCGATGTCGATGCTCTTCGCGGCCACCTATCCGGAGCGCACGAAGGCGCTCGTGCTCTATGCCGGGGTGGCCAAGACCGTGCGCAGCCCCGACTTCCCCTACGGCAAGTCCGAGCACGACATTCAGGTGTTCTTCGATCGCTTCGTCGCAGAGATGGGCACGGGCGAGAATCTCGACATGCAAGGGCCCAGTGGGGCTGACGATCCGCGCTTCGTGCGCTGGTGGGCACGCTTCGAGCGCCTCGTCGCAACGCCAAGCGCCTATCGCGAGCTGGCGGTAATCTTCCGCGACCTCGACGTCCGAGCGGTGCTGCCCTCCATCCAGGCACCAACGCTGGTACTGCAGCGGGTGGGAGATCGCATCACCCCTGTGGAGCAGGCCCGCTACCTCGCCGCGACGATCCCGCGGGCTCGCCTCGTTGAGTTCCCGGGCGAGGATCACATCCCGTTCCTGGGTGACAGCGACCTGGTAGTCGACGAGGTCGAGGAGTTCGTCACGGGAACACGACCGGCACCTGACGTGGACAGAGTGCTCGCGACAGTCCTGTTCACCGACATCGTCGGGTCGACCGAGCGTCAGGCGGCGTTGGGCGATCGCGCGTGGAAGGACGTGGTGCTGGCCCATCACGGCCTTGTCCGTGGCTCCCTCACCAGGTGGCGTGGTGTCGAGAACGACACTGCCGGCGACGGCTTCTACGCCACGTTCGACGGTCCCGCGCGCGCCGTGCGGTGCGCCCTGGAGGTCGCGGACCGCGTCCGCGATCTAGGCATCGAGATCAGAGCGGGGGTGCACACCGGGGAATGCGAAATCGTCGACGGCAAGTACGGCGGCATCGCCGTCGCTACAGGCGCACGCATCGCTGGCCTCGCCCGACCCTCGCAAGTCCTCGTGTCGCAGACCGTGAAGGACCTCGTCGCGGGCTCGGGTCTCGTCTTCGCGGACGAGGGCGAGCACGCACTCAAGGGCGTGCCTCAGAGCTGGCATTTGTTCGCGGCATCAACCTGAGCCGACACTGACGAGCGCCGCGTCCGTGGCACCCGGAGTCGTCGAACAGCCGAGACAGTCGGTTGTCCAGTCGCCGACGCGCGCGCTCCGACCGCATCAGATGTGCCGATCTGGCTCGCATCAGGAGTTGGAGTGGGCGTCCGTCAACGGCGGCATTCCTTGTTGACGACGTCAACGGCCGGACCCAACGGAACCCGATCGATCCCGACAGAACCAGACGGGTTGTGCTCACAACCAACCCCGTTGCGACGGGTACCGACGGTTAGAAGAATTCGATTCCCGCCACCTCCACCCCTGCAGGGCTCTGACCTGCGCC
>JANMBJ010000327.1:0-7824 GCA_031360335.1 Candidatus Nanopelagicales bacterium | reverse complement strand
CGACCGGGTTGACGGAGTTGACCTGGCGATACTGGATCGTGCCGTCAGGCTTGCGGAGCAGGAGTGCCTGCTCGTTGCAGTCGGTCGTCGTCAGGTCGTCGGCGACGATCGAGCCGTTGGTCGCATATCCGGCCGGTGTGCCGTTGAGGTGTGACAGCTCGAACTTGCAGTCGGCCGTGGCGAAGGCATCGGCCTTGAGCGAGTGCGTGCCGTCGGTGTTGCGCTGGATGAGCTCGGAGAACGAGTTGCCCTCGAGCTGCGTACGCAGGTTGAGGCCGGTGGTGCGCGCCAGGTAGTAGAGGCGGTCACCGTCCTGGAGGTTCTCCAGCTGGGACTGGAAGACGTAGTTGAAGGTGCTTCCCAGCAGGCCGCCGAACAGGTTGGTGATCTCCGCGAGTCCGCCGACCCACAGGTCGACCTCCTCGAGACCGGTGGTCACGTGCCCATCGGCCGTGTTGACCCACGTCCCCGAGCCGAACAGGAAGGCATCAGCGTCCGCAGGGCGGTTCGCCGTGTCGGATGCGCTGAACGGGTTCGGGTTGACGATCAGCCGTGCGGCCTCACGCTTTGCGGCGAGGGTCGTGGCGGCGGTGATCGTCGGGTGCGTGCCGTAGGCCGCGACGAAGTTCACGAGTGACAGCGGGTGCTTCATGTTCTGCCCGAAGTCCGCCCATGACGTGTACGGCGCGAGCTGCGCGTCGTTGGTCTGGGCGTGGATCTGACGTCGCACGTCGTTGAGCGGCGGGATTCCTGCGTCACGAGCACGCGTCATGTTGAGCGTGGCGAGGTCGAGGGGAAGTCCGAGCAGGTTGTTGCGCAGGGTCTCGACCACGAACTCGTCGAGCTCGTTGCCGATCTGGTCGGAGGAGCCCATGACGACGGCTCCGGCCGCCTGCTCGGGTGTGTACGGCGTCGCTGACCCGCTGTTGTAGAACTCGGGTGGGTTGAGGAACGCCGTGAGGAGCGGGAGCGAGTTGTCGGTCTTGGTGCCGTCGGGTGCCTCGTTGGTGCGCGCCACCGTGTCGTCGAGCATCGAGTGACCGAAGCGGTAGACCGCGTGCGCGAACTCGGCCTTGACCGCCGGGTTGATGTCGGGGGAGTAGACGTGGAAGGGCCGGACAGCCGGCTGGACCTTCCGGGCGAACTCCTCGAACACGAGGTGCTGGTACTCCATCTCGGTGACGAGCCTGGCGGCCTGGAAGAGACGCTCGCCGTTCCAGCCGTCGGGGGTGGCGGCGCCACCGTTGGGCGTCGCCGCACCGGCACCGGGCTGCCATGCCGAGAGGGCCAGAAGACCCGTCGGGGACGTGTCCGTGGTGAGCACGTTCTTGATGTAATCGACCAGCCGGTCGTGCTCGGAGTGGAAGATCTGGTGGATCGTCGAGAGCGCGATGTTCTCGTTGCACCGACCGTCACCACAGGCGAAGTGCGCGTTCAGCATCTCGTCGTCGTAGGTGCCGGCTGGCTGCGCCGCGAAGTCGGCCGACGGTGTGAGGTCGGCGTCCGGGATCGGGACCGTGACAGCCCCTGTGGCGGGGTCGGTCCGCGGTGACGGATCGGCGTTGTGGGCGATGTCGGTGAGGAACGGCGTGTCGAAGTGGATCACGTTGGCCGGCACCGGGACGGGGCTCGCGATGTTGCCTTCGACGAGTCCGGTTGTTGTGACGTACTGCGGGAGCCCGCTCGCCCCGGGGATGAACTTGCCATAGGGGTCGGTCGCCAGCATCGGGATGTTGGTGACGTCGCGGTCCACGAGCTGCAGTCCGAGCAGCTGGGCGGACTGCAGCTTCACGGCGGCCCAGGTCGAGATGCCGTGCGTGCCGTCGGGGGAGCCGGGGTAGGTCTGGCCCGCAGCGAGACCACCGAGGAGGCGGCCCGTGGCGACGGGTCGGCCGGCTGCGGTGTTCACGTACTCGCGCAGGAACACCTGGTGCGAGGCGTGGGAGGTGTAGGTCTGCGACTGGTCCACCCACGGGGTGTCGGTGTTGGTGGCGTTCTGCACGTCGTCGGCGGTGCCCAGGATGCCGTCCGGACCAGGCTGGTTCTGGGCGCGGGTGAGCACCATGAACCGCTGGTTCACCGGCACTCGTGCGGTCAGCGGGTCGTCAGCCTTGAGTGGCACGAAGACGGTTCCGCCGCTCTTCACTGTCTGGTCGACACCGTGGTCGAAGAACTGCCCGAAGAACGTGAACAGCGAGTTGTACGGCGGCGACAGGCCGACGTCAGTAGTCACGTTGGGGATGAACAGCGTCTGGTTCGTCGGCGTGCAGCCGACCGGGACAGCGTCCACGGGCGGAAGCGCGGTGGGCTGCGGGTCGGTGGTGCAGACGATGGCAGATGCACCCGCACCCTGAGTGCGGACGGGGTGCAGGGCGGCGTCGACGGCCGCAGGGTTGGTCGACGTCTGGTCGACGATCAGGTTGCTGATCACGCGCGGCTGGGAGTCGATGACGACGCCCGTCTTCTGCGCATAGCTGGTCGGCCCGGGAGGACCGACTGGGAAGGAGGCGGTGATCGGTTCGGCGTCACGGAACACAGGCGTGGTGAGTCGCGGGAACGGCTGGTCTGCCGCCGCGAACTTCGAGTCGAGGACGCTGCTCGTGCTCCCCACCTTGAGGTTGTTGCACGAGCCGTCCACCGTGCGGAGGCCGTACGTCGTCAGGTAGTCAGGGATCTGGTCGGCTGCGCGGCCGATCATCGACTGGCAGTAGACCGGGTCACCGGTCGGGTTCGGGTTCGCGGGGACACCGGGGTAGGTGCCGTCGATCGACATCGAGTGTCGCTCGGCGATCTTGATCTGCTTGAGGATGAAGCCGAGATCTCCTGCTGTGACGGTGAATCCGTTGCCGACAGGTGCTGTTGCCGCGCTCGCGGTAACGAACGGCACCAGGGCGAACGGCAGCAGCATGGCGGATCCCAGGGCGATCGCTCGCGTCATCGGTCCTGACCGTCGTCGTTCTCGTCGGGGCGGCGCCCACGGGGTCCGCATCCCTTGTCCCGTGCTTACTTTCGGGCCGTGTCCTCGTGTCGTCTGGCGACTGAAGAGCGTCATGGCACACCAACTCCCGCTCGCGTACAGGTCGAGCGGGACCGTGCCATCGCGCACTTGGGAAATGCTGGGGCGACGTCCTAGGACCCTGGGTGGATCACGGCAGGATGCTTGGCGAGAGGAGTGTCGGATGACCGATCGATCGATGAGCGACAGTCGCGCCCTGCCCCGGGCGTTCTACGACCGTCCCGCCACTGCCGTGGCGCGAGACCTGTTGGGCTGCACCGTCGAATCGCGCACGGGCGACGGGGTTGTCAGCCTGCGCCTCGTCGAGGTCGAGGCCTACGCGGGGGAGTCCGACGCGGCATCGCACGCCTGGCGCGGTCCGACGCCACGGACCCAGGTGATGTACGGACCGCCAGGGCGTTCGTATGTCTACCTCAGCTACGGCATGCACTGGGCGCTCAACGTCGTGTGCCTCGGCGTGGGGACCGCGTCCGCCGTTCTCCTGCGCGCCGCTGAGGTGGTGGAGGGCGTTGAGCTGGTGCGTCAGCGGCGGCGTCCGGGCACGCCTGATCTCCGGCTTGCGTCGGGACCCGGCAACCTGGCGGCCGCCCTCGGGCTCGACGCCGCCTGGAACGACCTCGACCTCACCAGTCCCGGTGGCGAGTTGCGCCTGCGAGCCGCAACACCCGTGCCCGACAGCGATGTCATCACGGCACCGCGGGTCGGGATCTCGCGTGCGGTCGACATCCCGTGGCGATATGCGGTAGCCGACGACCTCCATGTGAGCGGCCCACGTCCACGACGATGACGACGGGGCTGGCACCGCCGAGTGCTGGCCCCGTCGTCGTGCGCTGTATCCGGCGTCAGTGTGCGGCGGCCGCGAGCACCGGGACGAGCGAGGACGCGATCGGCGTGCCCCATCCGGTGGCAGCGTCCCAACCCCGAGCTGCCGCGTAGCCGGGGACGGTCACCGTGGTTCCGGTGCCGTCGTCATAGGCGTACCCGTTGTCGCCGACCGTCACGTCGTGGAACACCCGCGAGGCATAACGCGACCGGCCGAGCGCGTACAGCGTGGGGTTGATCAGCCCCAGCCTGCGGTGCGCCAGCTGTGCTCCGAGAGCCGTGAGCCCGGCCCACTGCGGCGATCCGGCGCTGGTCCCGCCGACGATGTAGAACCCACCGGAGCCCGGTCCACCGCCCGCGGCGTCGTCACCGAAGTAGGTGAGCACCCCGTTGTTGATGCCGCCGTCGTAGGAGACGTCCGGCAGCGCCCGGTGTCGACCGGACACGACCCCGCGCTGGTAGGACGGCTTGCGCTCGAGGACGGAGTAGCCGCCTCCCCCCGCAGCACCGAACAGATCGGTCTCGTTCCAGACCGTCTCGGAGCGGTATGCCCCGGTGGTGAGGTCTGCGTCGAGGCTCGTTCCGCCCACGGCAGTCACGAGCGGGTCCGCCGCGGGGCTCGAGGCCGCCAACGAGAACGCGGCCCCATCGCACGTCGGCTGTGCTGATCCCTGGTCTCCCGCGGACGCGATCAAGGTGATCCCGCGCTCGGTCGCCTCCTCGAACACCTCGTGCTCGGCCTCGGCGATGTCGGGGAGGACGCAGCGCTCGTCCTCGCCGAAGCTCTGCGAGATGACATCGCCCGCACGGTGGTCCACGGCCCACTTCGTGGCGGCGAGGATGTCGGCGTCGTCGTTGGTCCGAGCCTGCACGAGAACGATGCGGGCCGCGGGGGCCACCACGTGCGCCCACTGGACGTCGAGGTTGGTCTCGCCCGCCCACCCGACCTGGTTGGCGTCGGTGCCGTCCCACGGCGTGGCTCCCTGCGGAGCGACGATCGTGAGCTGCGGGTCAGGGATGCCCCACGCGGCATCGAAGGTCTGCAGGTCAGACTTCACGGCCGGCGGGCTGTACGCATCGACGATGACGATCGTGCGCCCTGTGCCGGTGATCCCGTGGTCGAGGAGAGGCTGGATCGAGTACGCCGCTCGGATCTGGTCCGGGCCGAAGCAGGTGAGACGTCCCGGTCGGACCGCCTGGCAGCCGAACTGCACGCTGCCACCCGGCTCCCGGTGCCCGGCGCTGATGTAGTGCGGGTGAACCCCGACCGCAGGCGTGACGGCATGACGGGATGCGGCGGCCGCGGTCGGCGCCACCGAACCCGTCATGCTCAGGGCCACGGCAGCGGCTGCGGTGGCAGCGACGGCAGCGGTTCGGCGCAGAGCGCCGGTGTGCATCGACATGTGTGCTCGTCCTCGTCGTTCGGGCCCGGAGGCGTGACGACCTGGTGGTCGCGGACGTCGTGACGCTAGGCCGGACCTCGTCCGTGCGCCCGAGGAAGCCGACACCTCCGCGCGTCGTCACCGAAGGAATGCCCGAACGGCGCAGCGGCCCGCGCGGCCGCCCCGCCGGACGGCGACGCAGCGTGACCTGCGCATCGATGGACGCCCAACCCGAGCGCGCCCGGTGGCCGTTGTGCGGGAGGATGGCGACGTGACGACGCAGGAGACCACCCCCGAGCCCGCGCTCGAGCCCGTACCCGACTCCGGACTCGACCTCGAGACGCTGGATCCGGCCGCGCGCGCCCGGGTCGCCGTGCTCGAGGACTTGGCGTGGCGCGGCCTGATCGCCGACTCGACGGACCTCGGCGGGCTCGCCGCCGCGGCCGCTGCGGGACCGATCACGCTCTACTGCGGCTTCGACCCCACGGCACCGAGCCTGCACATGGGCAACCTCCTGCAGATCCTGACCGTGCGGCGGTTCCAGCTGGCTGGTCATCGACCGCTCGCCCTGGTGGGTGGCGCCACCGGCCTGATCGGAGACCCTAAGGAGTCGGGTGAGCGCACGCTCAACGAGACCGAGGTGGTTCATGCCTGGGTCGAGCGGATCCGTGCGCAGCTCGAGCGATTCTTCGACTTCGACGCTCCCTCCAACGCCGCGGTCATGGTCAACAACTACGACTGGACCCAGGGCCTGTCGACCTTGGAGTTCCTCCGCGACGTCGGCAAGCACTTCAGCGTCAACCGGATGCTCGACCGGGAGGCGGTGTCTGCGCGCCTGGCCGGCGCCGGGATCTCCTACACCGAGTTCAGCTACCAGCTCCTGCAGTCCTACGACTTCCTCCAGCTCCACCGTCAGTACGGCTGTACCCTGCAGACGGGTGGGTCCGACCAATGGGGCAACATCGTCGCCGGCGTCGACCTGATCCGCCGGATCGAGGGCGCGCGAGTCCACGCCCTGACCACGCCGCTGGTGACCAAGGCCGACGGCACGAAGTTCGGCAAGACCGAGTCCGGCACCGTCTGGCTCGATCCCTCGCTGACCACGCCGTACGCCTTCTTCCAGTTCTGGCTCAACAGCGACGATGCGATCGCTGCGACCCTGCTGCGGATGTACTCCTTCCGCACGCCGGCGGAGATTGAGGCGCTCGAGCAGTCCTTGCACGAGCGTCCGCAGGCTCGCGAGGCGCAGCGCGCCCTGGCCGAGGAGCTCACCGACCTCGTCCACGGGGTTGCCGAGCGATCCAGGGTCGACGCCTCGGCTCGGGCCCTGTTCGGACAGGGCGATGTCGCTGTCGCCGACCTGGACCTGGCGACGCTGGATGCCGCCTTGGCGGAAACTCCGCATGCCGTGGTGTCACGGTCCGAATGGGCCGACGGCCTCACCGTGGCCGATGCACTGGCGCGCAGCGGGCTTGTCGCCAGCAAGGGCGCTGGGCGTCGCACGATCACGGAGGGCGGCGCCTACGTCTCCAACGTCCGGATCACCGACGAGGCCGCCCGGCTCGGCGCCGAGGACCTGCTGCATGAACGCTGGGTGCTGCTGCGACGTGGTCGGCGTCACATCGGGGGCATCCGACTCTCGGACGCCTAACACCGGGTGCCGGGGCGCTACGTCGACGCAGCGACGGCCGCAAACCTATGCCTCGCACTAGGTATCAGCGTTCAGGTGAGCGGACAACATCGGCGGGGACCCGATTTGACTCTCCCCACACCGGCGCATAATGTTCACGTCGTCAGCCCGCCAGGGAGGAACGGACACCGAATCGGTGGCCGGTCCCGGGGCAGACTCCCAGCCCCGCAGTTCGGACCCGACAGGGTTCGGACGACGAGGCGCGTCCACCTCGGTGGATGGGTACAGGAGAGACCCGCACGATTTGACCGTGCGCAGGCGCTCCGCTAAGTTAGGCGAGTTGCCCCGGATGACCCACACCGAGAAATCGGTTCGAGACGATGGTGCGCGCCCGCTCCTTGAGAACTCAACAGCGTGTCAACAATCGATGCCAAACAACCCCGTACGGGTTCGGCACCGCGACATTCGTCGTAGGACCACCGTACAGGTCAAAGTAATTTCCTTTGGTATGAAATCGAGCACAGCTCGATCCATGCCAGGCACTCTTCAGTCGATAACGCCGGCTCATTCCGCCGGCCTATCAATAGACATCAACGGAGAGTTTGATCCTGGCTCAGGACGAATGCTGGCTGCGTGCTTAACACATGCAAGTCGAACGGTGAAAGGGGCTTGCCCCTGGATCAGTGGCGAACGGGTGAGTAACACGTGGGCAACCTGCCCCTCACTCTGGGATAACTCCGGGAAACCGGGGCTAATACCGGATACGACCTAGCGCGACATCTCGCTAGGTGGAAAGAATTTCGGTGAGGGATGGGCCCGCGGCCTATCAGCTAGTTGGTGAGGTAACGGCCCACCAAGGCGACGACGGGTAGCCGGCCTGAGAGGGCGACCGGCCACACTGGGACTGAGACACGGCCCAGACTCCTACGGGAGGCAGCAGTGGGGAATATTGCGCAATGGGCGAAAGCCTGACG
>JANMBJ010000317.1:0-4339 GCA_031360335.1 Candidatus Nanopelagicales bacterium | reverse complement strand
GCAACTTCAACGGACTGCTGTCCACGCACCTCGGTCCGGTGCAGGACGAGTCGTCGCTGCACTACCTGCGGCCCGAGACCGCCCAGGGCATCTTCGTCAACTACGCCAACGTCGCGGGCACCGCACGCAAGAAGCCGCCGTTCGGCATCGGCCAGGTCGGCAAGTCGTTTCGCAACGAGATCACCCCCGGCAACTTCATCTTCCGCACGCGCGAGTTCGAGCAGATGGAGATGGAGTTCTTCGTCAAGCCCGGCACCGACGAGGAGTGGCACGAGTACTGGCTGCAGGAGCGGTGGAACTGGTACATCGACCTCGGTCTCTCGCCCGACAACCTGCGCCTGTTCGAGCACCCGAAGGAGAAGCTCTCGCACTACTCCAAGCGCACCGTCGACATCGAGTACCGCTTCACGTTCGGTGGCTCCGAGTTCGCCGAGCTCGAGGGTGTCGCGAACCGCACCGACTTCGACCTCAGGACCCACTCGGAGGCGTCGGGCGTCGACCTGTCCTTCTTCGACCAGGAGGCCAACGAGCGCTGGTTCCCCTACGTCATCGAGCCGGCGGCCGGCCTCACGCGTGCCGTTCTGGCGTTTCTCCTCGAGGCCTACGACGAGGACGAGGCACCCAACGCCAAGGGTGGCGTCGACAAGCGCACGGTGATGCGCTTCGACAAGCGCCTCGCCCCGACCAAGGTCGCCGTTCTCCCGCTCTCGCGCAACGCCGACCTCACTCCCAAGGCGAAGGACCTCGCGGCCGAGCTTCGCAAGAGCTGGAATGTCGAGTTCGACGACGCAGGTGCGATCGGTCGCCGCTATCGCCGACAGGACGAGGTGGGCACGCCGTACTGCGTCACGGTCGACTTCGACACCCTCGAGGACCAGGCCGTGACCGTGCGCGACCGCGACACCATGGCTCAGGAGCGCATCGGCCTCGATGCCCTCCCCGCCTGGCTGGCTACCCGCCTCCCCGGCTGCTGACACTCCGCCGCTCGCCGCACCGCCTCGGGCATCCGCGGCGGCCAGGTCCGCGAGCGGGCGGGGTTCCGGGATGCTCTCGTGGTCGGGCGCGGGTGGCGCGGGCTCGGGGTCGGTGGGGGAGGATGAGGGTGTGACGTCACCGGGACTCGAGCTGCTGGCGCGCGGGGGTGTGCCTGTGGTGCTGGCGCCGATGGCGGGGATCACCAACCGGGCGTTCCGTCGGCTCGCGCGCGACGAAGCGCAGGCGGCCACCTGCGTCGTCGGCGCCGACGGCTCGGTGTCCGGTGGTGCCACCGGGATCTATGTCACCGAGATGATCACGTCGCGGGCACTCGTCGAGCGCAACGACGAGACGATGAAGATGATCGCAACCGATCCCGACGAGTCGCCGCGTAGCGTTCAGCTGTACGGCGTGGACCCCACGACCGTTGCCAACGCCGTACGCCTCCTCGTCGCCGAGGACCGGGCCGATCACATCGACCTGAACTTCGGGTGTCCCGTCGCGAAGGTGACCCGCAAGGGCGGCGGCAGCGCGCTGCCCTGGAAGCGCGGGCTCTTCCGAGCGATCGTTCGCGAGGCGGTGCGCACGTCCGACGAGACCGCGCTCGCGGTCGGTCGCGAGCCGGTGCCGGTCACGGTCAAGATGCGCACCGGCGTCGACGACGACCACCTGACCTACCTCGAGGCCGGTCGCGCCGCCGCGGAGGAGGGCGCGGCCTGGGTCGCGCTGCACGGGCGTACGGCCAGCCAGCTCTACGGCGGCCAGGCCGACTGGTCCTCGATCGCCCGGCTCGTCGAGGAGCTCGAGCCCTACGGCGTACCCGTCCTGGGCAACGGCGACATCTGGACCTATCGCGACGCGCAGCGCATGGTCGCGGAGACGGGCGCGGCCGGCGTCGTCGTCGGACGCGGCTGCCTCGGGCGCCCGTGGCTGTTCGGCCAGCTGGCAGCTGCGTTCTCCGGCCTCGAGATCCCGGCCGACCCCGGTCTGCGCGCGGTCACCGAGACCATGCGGCGCCATGCCGCGCTGCTGTCCGAGGTGCTCGGACCGGACACCGGGCCGCGTGACTTCCGCAAGCACATCGCTTGGTATCTCAAGGGTTTCATCGTTCGACGCGAGATCCGCCAGGGTCTGGCGCTCGCGAGCAGCCTCGAGGAGATCGACGCGTTCATCGCACAGATGGACCTCGACCAGTCGTGGCCGGGCGAGGTCTCTGAAGGTCCTCGCGGGCGCACCCAGCCGGGCAAGCGCGTGGCGCTGCCGGACCGCTGGCTCGACGACCCCGACGACCTCGAGGGCTTCCTCGACGACATCAGCGCAGCCGAGCTCTCCGTCTCCGGCGGCTGACCACGGCACCGGCGCAGGGCGGGAATGCACCGCGGGCCGCACCTGTTGGCTCCAGCAGATGCCCGCTGCGCAGCAGCACCGTGCGACGACGTCGCCAACTCCTCAGGAGACTCCATGATCGACGCCGTCGCGAATGCCACCGCTGCGGGTCCGATCCGCATCGATCTGTGGGCCGACATCGCCTGTCCGTGGTGCTATCTCGGCGTGCGGCGCCTCGATGCGGCACTGGCTGCGAGCAGCGAGGACGTCGTCGTGCGTCACCGACCGTTCATGCTCAACCCGGACCTCCCCGCGGAGGGGGTGCCGATGACGGGCTACCTCGAGGCGCTCATGGGCAGCGCCGAGGCTGTCGCCGACGGACATGCGCGGCTCGCTGCGCTGGGCGCCGAGGTCGGCATCGCCTACGACTTCGCGGCCGTCACGAAGGCTCCCAACACCCGGCTCGTGCACCACCTGCTCGTGTCCTACGACGGCGACCCGCGCCAGCACGCCGTCGAGCTGGCGCTCTACTCGGCCTATTTCGAGCGGGGTCTCGACGTCACCGACGCGGTCACGCTCGTCGAGGTCACGGCCCAGGTGACGGGGGAGAGCGCTGACGACGTACGCGCTCGGCTCGACGCTCCGATGACCGACCTCGACGCGGCTTTCGCGCTCGGCCGTGAGCTCGGGATCAGCGCGGTGCCGACCTTCATCGCCGACGCCGGCGCTGACATCGATCCGGTGGTCGGGCTCTCTGCCGCGGCCGTCGCGGTGCAGGGCGCGCAGCCCGAAGAGGTTCTGCGCCAGGTCCTCGCCGAGGCACGCACCCGCGCGGCGAACGCCTGATCTGCTGCCGCCGTCGTGCCGACACGGTCAGCGGGTGGCGAGCCAGGCATCGACACCGGTGCGTGCGCACGTGACGTCCTGGTCGGGGAGGGCTCCACTCACGCCGACGCCACCGACCATCTGGTCGCCGAGCCGCACCACCACGCCACCCTCGAGAACGGTGAGCGTGAACGGCAGCTGCTCGTCGATGAGGGGCAGGAGATCGGGGTAGCTCGACCGCAGCACCTCGAGGTCGGCCGTGTCGCTGCCCATGGCAGCGGCCGTGCGCGCCTTCGTGCGCGCGACTCCGGCGGTGAACCAGGGCGCGCCGTCCATCCGGGCGCAGGCAAGCTCCTGAGCATGCGCATCCACCACGCACACGGTGATGGTGAGGTCTCCAACCTCGGCCGCACCGAGAACCGCATCGACGATGAGGCGGGCATCGGCCAGGCCGAGCGAGTCAGTCATGCGCTGATCGTGGGAGTGTCCGCCCCGCCTCCGCAAGCGAGGGTCCGCAGGACGGCACGCCGAGCGATGTCGCGCTCATCACGTCGAGATCGGCTGCACGGCCAGGAAACGCAAGCGGTTGCATCACTAGCGTCGGGAGCGAGGTGTCGACCCACGGCGCTTCTCGCCTGCTCATGGGGCCAGCGCTACCCGGAGGAACCAGATGCCCAGCAACCAGTTCGTGTACGACTTCTCCGAGGGTTCCAAGGACATGAAGGATCTCCTCGGTGGCAAGGGCGCCAACCTCGCGGAGATGACGCGGCTAGGGCTCCCGGTGCCCCCCGGATTCACGATCACGACCGAGGCCTGCCGCACCTACCTGGCCAACGGCAAGGAGCCGGCCGACCTGAGGGTGCAGGTGACGCGTTCGCTGCGCCACCTCGAGGATGCCGTCGACCGTCGGCTGGGCGATCGTCATGATCCGCTGCTGGTGAGCGTACGGTCCGGGGCGAAGTTCTCGATGCCCGGGATGATGGAGACGGTGCTCAACATCGGGCTCAACGACGCGAGTGTCGTGGGGCTGGCCGAGGCGAGCGGCAGCGACCGGTTTGCCTGGGACTCCTACCGCCGCCTGATCCAGATGTTCGGCAAGACGGTGCTAGGCATCGAAGGTGAGCAGTTCTCCGATGCGCTCGACAAGGCCAAGGCACGCAAGGGCGTGACGAGCGACGTCGACCTCGACGTCACGGATCTGATGGCACTGGTG
>JANMBJ010000316.1:0-3209 GCA_031360335.1 Candidatus Nanopelagicales bacterium | reverse complement strand
CCGTTGGCGATCAGTGCCGCAGTCGCGCGCTCGACGGCTTCGCTGTCGACGTCACGCGGCACCACGGTGTCGGGCTACGAGCTGACCCACCCGACGCACCTCGCGGTGAGACCCGTTGACGGCACGGTTCTCATGAGCGCGCAGTCGAGATCGGTCTACGTCGTACGACGCGGTGTCGCGGAGTACTTCGCCACCGCAGCGGCCGCCGAGCTCAGCGCTCCGCCGGTCATCATCGACCAGAGCGCCGTCGACAACGCGGGTCTCGCCGGCGCCTGGTCGCACCTCGCCAGCAACCCGGCCGTGGTCCGGCTCAGCGCTCCGACAGACGCGTTGACCACCGCGACTTCCGCCGTTGTTGCGTGGCCGGCGCCAGTCGCGTCGAGCGCTGTGACCAGCTATGCCCTGCGCTATCGCAAGGCCGGCATCAACGGTGGCTTCGGACCGTGGGTCACACCAACGTCCTGGGCCGCCCGCACAACCACACGCCTGTCGATGCAGCTGAGCCGCGGCACGACCTACTGCGTCCAGGTGCGCGCCACCAACCGCGCACAGCAGATCGGGCCGTGGTCGCCGACGCGGTGCACGAGCTCGGCACTCGACGACCAGTCCTACTCCTCGATCTCCCGAGGCTGGCGCAAGGGAGTCGCGCCCACGCTCTACGCCGGCAGCGCCCTGCGCGCAGTCGACAAGGGCGCCTGGTGGCGGCTGGACGGCGTGACGGCCGTACGGGTGGGCATCGTCGCGACGACGTGCCCGACCTGCGGATCCGTCAACGTGTCCCTGGGCGGCAAGGTGCTCGGCAGCATCAGCCTCACGAGTCCGACGACGCAACGCCAGCAGCTGCTGATCCTGCCGTCGTTCGCTCGACGTACCGGCTCACTGGTCATCGCGGTCACGTCGCGCTCTGGCCTGTCGGTGCAGCTCGACGGCGTTGCGGTCTCTGCCGTCTGATTCCCCTCTCGTCACGAGACTTCCGGCTGGCGCAATCCGCGAGCGCTGCACCGTCAGTGCGACCATGGCCTTCTCCGCTGCCGCGCGTACACGAGGAGTTCCGTCGTCGCGCGACGCGATGACGTCGTCGAGGAGGTCGTCGACGTGGTGCCGTGCGATCACCTTGAGCGCCATCTCGCGGACCCGCCACGACTCGTCACCAAGTGCGACCCGGATCTCGGGGACGGCCTCGTGGTCCCACGCCCAGAGCAGCCCGCGAGCACCCCAGACACGCAACCAATAGCGATCGTCGCGATCCGGATCGAGGAGCCGCGGCGCCGTCGGTCCAGCCAGTGCCGCAACGACATCGGCATCGGCGACACCGCCCCGAAGGAGCTCACGGCAGTCAGCGACGACGGCGGCGCGTCCTCGACGCGCGCACTCCGCCTGAACGCTGACGCGCGGCGTCACTCCCAGGACCCGTCGGGCATGGCGTCATCCTCGCAAACGCCGGCGGCTGGGGATGGTCTAGACCGACGCTGCCCAACCGTCGTAGTCGCCCCCGTGAGTGTCTGCGAGGGCCTGGAAGAAGTTGTCGGCCTCGCGAACGAAGCCCGGGCACGTCACCGTGTTCGACACCACGGAAGGCGAACGAGAACGGCAGCTCACTCACCTGTTCAGCCGTGATTCCTTTCAGCACGGCGTACAGCTATTCGGCGTGCCCAGGCGGCGACGAGGCCGTCCTCCCGGTCGGTGAGTTTCTTCCACGGGAGTGACGCGAGGGTGGCTCGCCCATCGTCGTCTGCGATGGCAGTCAGATCCGTGCAGCGCAGCAGATACCTCAGGCGTGACTCGGTGATTCGCGTGCTCCACCCAAACGCGCAGTGTCGTTCGAAGGCGAGACGCTCCTCATCCGTTGCCACAGCGCCGACCAGGTAGCCCCAGCGACCGGCCTCCGTCGGCTGCCGGTCAAGCCGATACGCCTGGGCGAGCAGTCCCCGGACCTCCAAGTCCTCCGGGTACGCGGCGACCAGACTCTTGAGACGCTCGCGAGCCTTCCGGGCATCGCCGTGCTCCAGATCCGCTCTCGCCCGCTCCAAGCCCCGCACCGCGCGTATCCTGCCTGGTTCACCCCACACAGAGCGAGTCAGATCGGCGCTTCTCGCCCCAGTTGGAACCTCAGCACGGTTGCTGCGTGACCCCGAGCCCCGTTCCGGGGTTCGTGTAGAACCCGACGCTGGTCGTCTCACCCGCCACTTGCTTCTCGTAACAGTCGCCCGGGACCGAGTTGGACGACGTCCAGCCGTTCTTCCTCGCCAGACTGTCGATGGTCTGCGCCGCTATGTCGTCGCTGAGGCTTGTGGAGAATGAGACCGACACGGCTCGTCGATCGTCGCAGTCAGCCGTCGAGCTCGACTCATCGGTAGAGCCGGTTGGGACCAGTCGCGCAACCTCGCTGGCCGCCGCTGTTGCCCAATCTGGCGAGGGACAGGCCACGTTCGACGCCACCTTGCGCGCCACTGTCACCCCTCCCGCGACCAGTAGCAGCGCGAGAACCAGAGAGAGCCCAAGCGGCTGCCAGAGGTTCTTCGTTCGCCCCGATTCTTCCCCCGTCACCCGAGTGATACTGCCGGTTCCCTCGTCAGAAGGCGATGCAGGTAGGCACTTCGCGTGCCTTCGCCCCGCAGTTGCCGAAGGCGCCGCCCAACTCGACCAGCGGTGAACCGCATCGTGGCCAGAGCCACCGCGACAAGCGGCGCGGCTTTCCGTCCGTGGAGATGCAGCCGCGACGGGGTCCTGATGAACCCCGTCGCGTGCTGGTGCAGGCAGTTACTGGGTGGGTTGGAGACTTCCGAACGCCGGGCAGACCCCGAGGCCGGGGCTTGTGAGGTGCATGCCGTATCCGACATGGCCGATGATGTTCGGCACGGTTCCGTAGTGGCCGGCTACGAAGTTGACCTGTCCAGATCCGTCGCCGCTGCTGTCGCTGGTACCGGCCACAACCGTGTACGACGAGCCACCGCCCTTAAATCCGTCGCCCTCGAAGCTGAACGCAGTTGCGCCCTTGACGCCGCCACCGGCGATATTGAATTGGTCGGCGCGACTAAGAGTGATGGTGATCGACGTGTTCGGGGCCGTGTAGGAGCACGACACGGTCAACGTGTAGCCGTTCACGGTCGTGGTGGCCGAGCCCGTCTGGCCAAATCCTCCCAACGGATTCACGAAGAAGGATGGCGAATTCGGTCCTGCAGGGCCGAGTGCCCCAGTCGGACCGGTCG
>JANMBJ010000292.1:0-2317 GCA_031360335.1 Candidatus Nanopelagicales bacterium | reverse complement strand
CACTGCGATCCGGACACCCTTGTCCGACTCGATCAGATCGTCGCCAGCCTCCACTACGAGACAGACCCGGCGCGGATCGTGCGTGTCGCGATCGCTGCCAACTTCGTGGGGCGCATGGACGCCTGTCGCGACGCCCTGCTGCGCGTCGTCGCCGACGGGCGTGGTGGCGGGGCCGTGGCCTCCGCGGTCACCGCGCTGCTGATGCTCACCGACGACGACATCCTTGCTGGCCGCTGGGACGAGGCGCGACACCTCGCCGAGGAGGGGATCGCGCTCTGCGACGAGCACGGCTACCCGCTCCTGGCGTGGCCGGGTCGCTACGCCCTCGCGCTCATCGCGGCCGTCATGGGCGAGAACGAACGATCCGCACAACTCACGGCGGAGATGCTGCAATGGGCCACGCCACGTGGCGCGTCGATCGTCGCGACCTACTCCCGACACACCGCCGGCGTCGCCGCGCTCGGCCGGGGTGACTGGCAGGAGGCCTACGCGTTGCTCGCGTCCGTCAACCGGCCGGGAGCGTTCGGCTCGCGCGAGGCCTACGCTCTGTGGACCATGCTCGACCTCGTCGAAGCCGCAGTCCGGTCCGGGCACGCGGACGAGGCCGCCGCGCACGTCGCCGCCGCGGTCCTGGGCAATCACTCCGCCATCTCCCCCCGGCAGGCCTACCTGTGCGCCGGGGCCGCCGCGATGATCGCCGACGATGCGGACGCGGCCCACCTGTTCGAGACCGCGGCGACCATGGTCGAACCCCACCAGTGGCCCTTCGAACGCGCTCGCCTCGAGCTGGCCCACGGGGAACGACTACGCCGGCTGCACCTCGTCACCGCCTCTCGAGTGCACCTCGCTACCGCCGTAGAGCTGTTCGACCAGCTGGGCGCCCGGCCCTGGGCCGCTCGGGCCCGTACCGAGCTGCAGGCGACCGGACAGCACCGCCGTTCCGGCTCGGCCGACGCGGCTTTGCTGACCCCCCAGGAGCGACACATCGCTCAGCTCGCGGCGACCGGTTTGACCAACCGCCAGATCGGCGAACAGCTCTTCCTCTCCCCGCGAACCGTGTCCGCCCACCTCTACCGCACGTTCCCCAAGCTGGAGGTCACCTCGCGCGCGGGCCTGCGCGACGCCCTCGATCAGCTCGACAACGACGGCGGCGCGGCCGTGGCCGTGGCCAAGGTCATCTGACTGATGCTGCGCCAGCGGGCGTGCCGGACGGTTGTCGTCAGCAGCATCGACACCAGCTGAGGAGCGTCCTGCATGTCCAGCACCCGGATCCCGCTCAACTTCTTCGGCATGGGTTTCGGCCTCGCCGGCCTGGCGACTGCCTGGCGGATCGCGTTCGAGCTGGATCTGGCACCGCACTGGGTCAGCGACACACTCACCCTGGTCGCGACGCTCGTGTGGGCGACCTCCTGTGCGCTCTATCTCCGATACGCGCTCACCACGCGCGGCGCACTCATCCGCGATCTCACCGACATGACCGCCGGCCCGTTCGCGTCGCTGGCGCTGATCACCCCGGTCCTCCTGGTCGCGGACGGACTCGCTCCCTACGCCCACGACCAAGCCACCGTCCTGATCGACATCCTCGCCGTCGCGATCCTGCTGCTCGGCGGATGGTTCACCGGCTTCTGGATGCGCGGCGGCGTCGAGCTCGACCGGCTGCACCCCGGCTATTTCCTGCCCACCGTGGCCGGCGGCCTGGTCGCCTCGGCCGGCGCCGCCGTGGTCGGCCAGCTCCAGCTCGCCCGGCTGATGCTCGGGCTCGGGCTGATCTGCTGGGTGATCGTCGGTTCCATGATCCTCGGCCGCCTCATCTTCCGACCTCCGCTGCCCGACGCTCTGGCGCCCACGATGGCCATCGAGGTCGCCCCCGCGGCAGTGGCGAGCGTCGCCTACCTGTTCAGTACCGGCGGTCGCGTCGACGGATTTGCCACGCTGTTGGCGGGATACGGGCTGTTGATGGTCGCCGCGCAGCTGCCGCTGCTCCCCCGCTATCTGCGCCTGAAGTTCAGCCTCAGCACGTGGGCGTTCACGTTCTCCTGGGCCGCCGTCGCCTCGACAGCGCTGTTCTGGATCGCGGCCGGTCACCCGGCTGGTGACCGGTTCTCCAGCTATCTGGTCCTCACTGCGATCAGCCTGCTCATCGGCGGAGTAGGCGCGCGCACCGTGGTGGCCATCGCGAGGCGTCGACTGCTGCCTCCTGCCTCCAACACACCCGTCAGGTCCGCCGCAGACCCGATCTCCGACCCCCGCACGACCAGTGCTCTGATCCGATGACACGCCCGCTCGACGCAGCGCTCACCCCTGACCGTCGCTCGGC
>JANMBJ010000247.1:0-11986 GCA_031360335.1 Candidatus Nanopelagicales bacterium | reverse complement strand
GGTCCTCGAAGTGCCGACCGACGATCTGCATCGACATCGGCAGGCCCTCGCGAGACAGACCGACCGGCACGGCAGCCGCTGGGTGGCGCGTCATGTTGACCGGATAGGTGAACGGCGTCCAGTCGATCCAGTGCTCCTGGGTCGACGGGTCGGCCACGTCCTGGCCGACCGGGAACGCGAGCACGGGCACGGTCGGCGACACGATGACGTCGTAGGAGCCGAGCAGCGCGGAGAAGTGACGAGTCAGCTCGCCGCGTACGGCGTCCGCGTCGGGGAACGTGTCGGCGCTCAGCACCTCGCGCCGACGCATCGTCGCGACAAGTCCGGGGTCGCTCATCGCGAGCTGCTCGTCGGTCATGCCGCGCAGGGCACGACCGAGCGCGCCGTCCCACAGCGCGAGGAACGCGTCGCGGACGTCCGCACCGGGAGCGTCCACCTCGTCGACAACCGCGCCGAGGTCGGCGAGGGCCTCGACCGCGCGTGCCACCGCTTCGGCGATCTGCGGGTCGACCCCGGCGCGCGGCCAGACCGGCGTGTAGGCGATCCGCAGACCGATGACGCCGTCGTCGATCCCGTCGAGCCAGGACCGGTCATCAGGCAGCGACGGGTAGACATCTCGATGGTCGGGGCGGGCGATCGCCGACATGAGATGCGCTGCGTCGCGGACGGTCCTCGTCATCGGGCCGACGTGGCTGAGCAGCCCGGACACTGCGGCCGGGTGGATCGGCACGATCGCGTGCGTGGGCTTGAGACCGACCACCCCGCAGAACGCCGATGGCATGCGCACCGAGCCGCCGCCGTCGGTGCCGATGTGCAGCACACCCATCCCCGTCGCGGCCGCAGCCCCCGCTCCGGCCGACGAGCCACCCGTCGTAAGCCCCGTGTCCCAGGGGTTTCTCGTGATTCCGGTCAGCGGCGAGTCGCCACCGCCCTTCCACCCGAACTCCGGCGTGGTCGTCGCACCGAGCACCACAGCACCGACCTCGCGCAACCGCATGACCGTCGGCGCCTCCTCGACTGCGAGGTCGTCGGGGTCCGTGTGGCGCGTGCCTTTGCGCGTGGGTCGCCCGCGCCAGGGCAGCAGGTCCTTGACCGTCGTGGGCACGCCGTCCAGCGCACCGAGCTGCGCCCCTTGGTGCCACCTCGACTCGCTCGCTCGAGCCTGTGACAGGGCGTCGTCGTCGTCGACCCACACGAAGGCGTTCACGATCGGATCGATCACACGAACCCGGTCGAGGGTCGCCTGGGTGATCTCGACCGGTGACACCACACCGTTCCGATACGCCGACGACAGCACGTCGACCGTCCATGAGGTCGGATCGTCCGAGAGCCCTGTCACCACAGCGTTCCTCCTGCTTCGGGCACCGACGGGTGTGCATTCACCCGAGGATGCCGCATCCCCTGCGGTTCGTGCACCGGCGTTGCGCCGTGCACGTCCGCGGCGCATCAGCTCAGCGCATCGGCGTGACGCTTGCTGACGGCCAGTCTGAGGGCATCGGGATGGTGGCGGGACGCGAGGTCACCGGGATGTAGCCGAGGGAGGTCGTGCCGTCGATCCGGTCGGCCACCTTCGTCTCGTGAGCCGGTGTGAGATCGGGGTTGGTGTAGAGGCTCGTGACCTTGTCCCAGGCGTCGCGCGCATACCACCACTGAGAGTTGAGGTGCGTGATCGGGCCGTAGCCGGTCACGCCGGTGGATCGCTCGACCGGCTTCTCCGATCCCAGGTGGGACACCAGCCGGATGTCGGGATTGACCGGTGGGAGGTCGCCGGACTGGATCTTCTGGACCGTCTCTACGAGCGTGCCGTCATCGACGAAACCTTCGGCCCGCATGGCGATCCAGCCCTTGATCTCGCGCGACCAGAGGCGCTTGGTGGTCGCGACGTCGGTCACCACGAGCCTCGACACCTGAGGAACACCGAAGAAGTGCGACTGGAACGAGCTCGATGTGGCCACCCGGGTCTCGTCCGCGCTCACGGCGAGTCCGGTCGATGCAAGACGCTCCGCGACGCAGGCCGTGCACAAGGTGCGTGTCGCTCCGGTGGCGACGTCATAGGCCACCACGTCCGGTCCCATCGTGGCGTAGACCGCATGCCCGTCGGCGGCGACGGCCGCAGCGACCGTGTCGCCCACGGCCAACGGGATCGTCCTCGTCCCGTGGGAGCTCACGATCGACAGCCCGACGCCGCCCGCGCTGTCCCCGTAGCCCTGCTCGGTGACGTAGGCGATCACCGACCCGACGGCGGATGACCACAGCTCATGGATGGAGACGTCACGAGCTGCAAAGACCTGCGGGTCGCGGCCCGAGGCGTCTGCCACGCGCGCCTCGCTGTCAGCGATGCGGGCATCCGCGCGCGTGATGAACGGCGTGGTGCCCACGACGTCTCGGTCGAACGACAGGAAGATCACCGACGTCGAGTCCTGCAGTGTCGGCGTCGCAGAGACTGGTGAGCCCAGGACATCGCCGGACTGCGACGAGGAGCACCCACTCACGAGGGTGCTGACGAGGCAGGTCAGGACGACTGCGGCCCGAACGCGCCAGGCCCGGTCACGCTGGATCAGTGCGGCCATCATGCCCCCTCCGATGTGCGGCCCACGGTAGGGAGCACGGGGGTCCCTCGGCGAGCCTCGGACGACAACGACACCGATCCGAGACCGACCCGGCGGCGACGACGCGGTGGGCGTGCGTTGGGATGGGGTCATGACCAGCGAGCCGACGAGCGGGCGGATCCGCCCGGCGACGCCTGACGACGTGCCCGAGATCCTCGCGATGATCCGGGAGCTCGCCGACTACGAACGCTCCGCGCACGAGGTCGAGACGACTGTCGAAAAGCTGACGGCGCTGCTCTTCGGTGGCACGCCGGGTGCGCCGGGCACGGCCGCGACGACACCGAGCGGGGCGCCCGCCGCGTACGCACACGTGGTCGACCACCCGGACGCCGAGCGCGGCACGTCGCTCGGCGCCTTCGCCCTGTGGTTCCTCAACACCTCGACGTGGACCGGCACGCACGGCGTCTACCTCGAGGACCTCTACGTACGCCCGGAGCTGCGCGGCACCGGATATGGCAAGGGGCTGCTGCAGACCCTGGCGCAGGTCTGCCAGGACCGCGGCTATCGCCGTCTCGAATGGTGGGTGCTCGACTGGAACGAGCCCGCGCTCGGCTTCTATCGCTCGATCGGCGCGGTGGGCATGGACGAGTGGACGGTGCATCGGGTGACCGGCGACGCCCTCGTTGCGCTCGCAACGGGACGCGACCGCGGTGACACGACCGCAGTCACCTCGCGCGAGGCGTGACTCTCCGCGGGTGACTCGCGTTAGCCTCGCACCGTGAGCTCACCGATCCGACTGCGCATCCCCGCGTCCAGCGCCTGGGTGGTGCTCGCGCGCACCACCGCGACCGCGTGCTGCGCCCGCCTCGACTTCGACGTCGACCGGCTCGAGGACGTCCGCCTCGCCGTCGACGAGGTCGTCGGCCTGCTCATCGGCCAGGCCGTCGCAGGCACCGACATCGAGTGCGTGTTCACGCCGTACGACGACGGACGCCTCGACATCACGGTCACCGCGACCTCTGACGGCGGCACCCTGCCGGCGAGCGACAGCTTTGGCTGGGCGGTCCTCACCGCGCTCGTCGACGACGTCACTGCGACGGTCGACGCGACTGCCGTGACTGTCCTGCTGCGCACGTCACGTTCCACGAGTGCAGCGGTCGAGGCATGAGCGGTCCCGACAACGAGGTCGGCGGCGCGATGTCGGGGATCCCGGCACAGGCCGACGGCTCTCGCGACGTGGTGGCTGACACGGCTGGCATCGACCCGGACGTCACCCCGGAGGAGCTGACCGAGCTCGTCCCCGAGCAGCGTTCGTCGTCGCGCTGGGGCCCGGCGCAGCGCGCACGGGAGCGGGAGCTCGTCACTGTGCTCGCGTCGACGGAGCCAGACGATCCCGCGCACCGTCGCGCGCGCGACGAGCTCGTCACGCTGCACCTGCCGCTCGTGCACTACCTCGCGCGTCGGTTCCGCGACCGGGGCGAGCCGCTCGAGGACCTCGTGCAGGTCGGCACCATCGGTCTCATCAAGGCGGTCGACCGCTTCGAGCCGGAGCGTGGTCTCGAGCTGTCGACCTATGCGACTCCCACGATCGTCGGGGAGATCAAGCGGCACTTTCGCGACAAGGGCTGGGCCATCCGGGTCCCTCGACGACTGCAGGAGCTGCGCATCTCGCTCGGGCGCGCGACCGCCGAGCTGTCGCAGAGGTCGGGGAGGGCACCGACCGTTGCCGAGCTGGCTCTGCACCTCGGCATCAGCGAGGACGACGTGATCGAGGGGCTCGAGGGCGCGCAGGCCTACACCGCGCAGAGCCTCGATGCCCAGCTCGGTGGTGACGGTGACGGCGACGACGGCCCGCACCTCGCCGACCGGCTCGGCGGCGAGGACCCCGACCTCGAGGGCGTCGAGTGGCGCGAGTCGCTCAAACCGCTGCTCGCAGCGCTCCCGTCCCGCGAACGCCGGATCCTGGCGCTGCGGTTCTTCCACGGCATGACGCAGAGCCAGATCGCCGAGGAGGTCGGCATCTCGCAGATGCACGTGTCGCGCCTGCTGGCGAAGTCCCTCTCCTCCCTCCGCGCCGGCATGGCCGACGACGCCTGAACTGCGTGCCAGAGGGGTGGGGCGGTCGTACGTCGTCAATCCTCGAGGGCCTCTCCGAGGGCGGGGCTGATCGCCAGCGCGATGCCGATGACCGACCCGACCAGCACGGCGTAGCCGATGCGATGGGTGAGGTCGCCGTCGCCCTGGGTCAGGGTCCAGCCGACGACTAGGCCGAACAGCTGGATGACACCGAACGGTGTACGGGCCGCACGGCGGCGCTGCCACAGCGCCCGACCGCAGGCGAGCATCGCGGCCGCGAAGATGAGATAGATGACGATCTCGACCGGCGCCGCAGCGACCGAGCCTGGTTCCTGCACGGCAGCGATCCCGATTCCCACGGTGAAGGCGATCACGGTGAGACCTTCCACGAGTACGAGGCCGACGGCCGCCGTCAGCGCGGCCGGCCGCGCGTCACCGACGGCCCGCTCGGCGGCGCTCGGCACGGGTGCCGCCTCGTCGCGACTCCGGTCGCCGCTCTGCTCGTCGCTCATGCCGGCAACCTTGTCAGACCTCGGTCGATCCGCACGCGACCCGCTAGCACAAGCCGATGAGGGCCGACCGCGTCGCCGATGTCTGGGTAGACAGGACGTAAGGTGCGGGTGTGCGGGGTCTTCTGGTGGTCAACCCCCGGGCGACGACGACGGGTGCGCGCACCCGAGAGGTGATCGTGCACGCCCTGTCGGCGTCGCTCGACCTCGACATCGCCGACACCACACACCGCACCCACGCGACCGACCTCGCCCGGCAGGCCCGACGCGACGGCCTCGACGTCGTGCTCACCCTCGGTGGCGACGGCACGGTCAACGAGGTCGTCAACGGCCTCCTCGCCGACGGACCCGGTCACGACGTACCCATGCTCGGCACGGTCCCCGGGGGCAGCGCCAACGTGTTCGCACGCAGCATCGGGCTCCCCGCGGACCCGATCGAGGCGACGGGTGCCCTCATCGAGTCGATCGAGCACAAGCGGTCGCGCACCATCGGCCTGGGGACTGCCGCTTATGACGGCCGCACCCGATGGTTCCTCTGCAACGCCGGCCTCGGGGTCGATGCCGAGATCATCGAGCAGATGGAGAGGCAGCGCGCCGAAGGCAAGGAGGCGACACCGTCGCGCTATTTCCAGACCGCCGTGCGTCAGATCCTGGTCACCACCGAGCGGCGTGAGCCGGCCCTGGTCGTCAGCCGGCCAGGGGTGCCCGACGTCGAGGGCGTCTTCCTGGCGATCGTGCAGAACTCCTCCCCCTGGACCTTCCTCGGGCCGCTGCCGATCGATCCGTGCCCTCGCGCGTCGTTCGACGCCGGGCTCGACCTGTTCGCGCCACGCAGTCTGGCGGTGCTGCACACCCTGGGGCACGTACGTCAGATGATCACCCGACGGCAGCGCCGCTATCCGTTCGGCGGCCTGCTCACCCTCCACGACCAGTCGCAGATGCACGTCGAGGCGGTCCGGCCCACCTCGCTCCAGATCGATGGCGAGGCGGTCGGAAGCGTGTCAGCCGTCACGTTCCGTTCCTCTCCTCGTGCTCTGAGCGTGCTGATCTGAGCGTCCGCCGCGAGCCGGACGGCGTAGTTCCGCCACGCTGTGTGAGCAAGGCCACCGGAGACTCAGAGCCTGCTCTCAGCGAAAAGTCTGGACACCTCCCCCCAGGTATGTGAGGGTCGAACCTGTCGGTTGGCCCCACCGGGTGCCCCGGCATCCTCGTGTGCCATGTCGTCGGCCTCCTGCCGACGGCACGAACGCGGGGAAGGGCTCGTGACAGCGTTCACAAGACGCTCGAGCGGCCCGACCAGGACGACACCGACGGCAACCCCCGCCGTCGGGACACCAGGAGGACGTACGCATGGACTGGCGCCACGAGGCAGCCTGCCGTGACGAGGACCCCGAGCTGTTCTTCCCCATCGGGAACACCGGCCCCGCACTGATGCAGATCGAGGAGGCGAAGGCCGTGTGCCGTCGCTGCTCGGTCCTCGACACGTGCTTGGCCTGGGCTCTCGAGAGCGGTCAGGACGCCGGAGTCTGGGGTGGCCTCTCCGAGGACGAGCGCCGTGCGCTCAAGCGCCGCAACGCGCGCGCCCGCGCCGCACGCGCCGGCCTCTGACACCCCGCACCACAGCACCCCGCACCACCGAGATCTGAGCACCACCAGCACCACCGAAGGGCCGGGCCACCAGGCACCGGCCCTTCACCATGCCCACCCCGCTCGCCCCCTCCTGCGCTGTCCTTCCCCTCGGGATGATCACGGCAGCTGAACCGCACCCACGGACCCACCATCGCCATCGTGCTCCGCGTCCGGGACCGGCTGATTCGGATTCGGGACCGGGCAGCGCCGCGCAGGAGGTCAGCCGGGGAGCGGGATCCAGATGTGCGCGCAGGTGCCGCGCCCGTCGGGGCCTGCGCGCAGGTCGAGCTCTCCGCCGAGCTCCTCGGTGACGAGCGTGCGCACGATCTGCAGGCCCAGGCGTGATGTCGCGAAGGGGTCGACATCGGCGGGGATGCCCGGCCCCTCGTCCACGACGTCGACGATGAGCCGCTTGTCCTCGCGTCGCGGAAGGAGGCGTACGTCCGCGCCGCCACCGTGCTCGACGGCGTTCTGCAGCAGCTCACCGAGCGCCATCGACAGGGGCGTGACGACGTCGGCCGAGAGGATGCCGAAGGTGCCGGTGCGGGTCACGGACACCGACCGCGAGGCGAGCGACATGTCGCGCACCAGCGCGACGAGGCGGTCGGCGATCTCGTCGGCGTCGACCTTCTCCCCCGGCGAGTGCGCGAGGGACTCGTGCACCACGGCGATGGCACCGACCCGGCGGACGGCTTCGTCGAGCGCTTCGCGCGCCTCCGGTGAGTCGATCCGGCGTGCCTGCAGCCGCAGCAGCGCGGCGACGGTCTGGAGGTTGTTCTTCACCCGGTGGTGGATCTCACGGATCGTCGCGTCCTTGCTCAGGAGCGCGCGGTCACGGCGGCGGATCTCCGTGGCGTCGCGCACGAGCACGAGAGCGCCGGTGTGCGCGCCCGAGCGCCGCAACGGCACGCCACGCAGCGTCACGACCGCGCCGGAGTTCTCGACCTCGGCCCCACCTGCCGCACGGCCGGCCGCGACCACAGCCAGCGCCTCGTCAACCGGACCGGGGCGGCGCGCCAGCTTCGCGCTCGTCCGTGCCAGGTTGACGCCGACGAGATCGGTCGCGAGACCGAGCCGGTGATAGGCAGACCGTGCGTTGGGGCTGGCGAAGACGACCATGCCCTCAGGGTCGAGGCGCACGAGGCCGTCACCGACGCGCGGCGGAGATCCCGTGCGTGCCAACGGCTGTGACGGTGGGAACGTGCCGTCGACCACCATCGCCGCGAGCTCATCGGCTGCCTCGAGATAGTGCTGCTCGAGCGCTCCGACATCGCGACCCGACAACCCGGAGTGCCGTTCGATGACCCCGAGCAGGCGCCCGGCCCGAAGGACGGGGATCGCCTCGACAGGGGCCGGGCCGGAGACACCGCGTTCGGCGATCACCTTGCGGGCGGAGAGCGTCCGGTCGAGCAGGGGTCGGCGGCCACGAGCGGCGTACTGCCCGACGATGTCGTCGAAGAGCACGGTCGGACCGGTCGTCGGGCGCACCTGGTCAGCCGCGACGAAGCCGCCACCGTGCCAGGTCGGGAGCCACAGGACAAGGTCGGCGAAGGCGAGGTCCGACAGGAGGGTCCAGTCGGCGACCAGGGCGCGGAGATGGTCGACATCAGCCTCGGACAGGTCGGTGCGCTCGCGCGCGACATCGTCGAACCTGGCCATGCCGCAACGCTACTGGCCTGAGGCCGCGACCCCGTCACCGCAGCCGTCGGCGGTCAGGCTGCGCCACATCGGGTCGACTCGCGACCGGTCCGCGAGGCACGATCGCCTCCGAACACCGAGGAGGCCGACCGTGGATGTACGACTGCTCGACTCACCGGCCGAGTTCCTCGCGGCGACGACGGATCTCCGCGCCGCAGACCCGGTGCGCACCAACGTGATCGGGTCGATCGCGCAGGGCGTGATCAACGGTCGGCACTATGAGCGAGAGTCGTGGTTCGTGGCCGAGAACGACGGGACCGTCGTCGGCGCAGCCACCTGGACCGTGCCGCACAAGCTCGTCGTGAGCCCGATGCCGGCCGACGCCGCGCGCGCGATCGGACGCGCCGCCGCCGACCTCGGGCATGCTGTGCCCGGCGTCGTCGGCGACGAGGTGACCTGTCGCGCCGCGGCCGAGGGGATCGGCGGTGGCGCCTCCGTGGGCATGCGCGAGCGGATCCTGGTGCTGCACGACTATCGCGCTCCGCGCACCGTCTCCGGCGCGGCCCGGCTCACCGGCGAGGCCGACAGCGACCTCGCGGTCACGTGGCTCGACCAGTTCATGCTCGACGCCGGGATCCTGGCGGTCGACAACCGGGCGGCAGAGCGTACGAGCCGTGGCCGGCTGTGGCTCTGGGAGGTCGACGGCGAGCCGGTGTCGATGGCAGGACACGCGCCGATCATCTCGACGCCGAGCGGAGACGTCGCCCGGATCGGCCCGGTCTACACACCGCCGTCACTGCGCGGGCACGGCTACGGCAGTGCCGTCACGTCCGCAGTCACCGAGCACCTGCTCCCCCGCACCAGCACCGTCATGCTCTACACCGACTCGTCGAACCCCACGAGCAATGCCCTCTACGAACGCCTCGGCTTCATCCACGAGCACGACGTCATCGAGCTCGTGATCACCCCTACCTGACAACCGTTGCAGTCAACCGCCGACCCGAGCCGTATCCGGATGTTCGCGCTCTCCCGTGACGTCGCGCGGTGATAGCAGAATCGCGTCGTAGAGAGCGCGTTCTTACTACCAGCTGTGCGCCGACATCCCGATCTGCATCGCCTCCTGACGGTGACCCGACACTCTGCCTCGGCGTGGACTGCTGCCAGGGTGGATCGGAGTTCCACGCGGCATCCTGGTCGTGAGAGGTGACGGCAAAGCGCGACAGTCGATCCCGCTCGTGGCATGCAGACTCGCCTCATCGGCATCCGAGGGCGTGGCCCCGCGTCGACGCGCGGAACGGGACTCTCCTCGTCGGCGTCGAACCGCCTCTCACGCCCTACCGGACCCAGTAGTTTCGGTGGGTGATCGTGTGGCTCGACGGACCCTTCGGCGGCGGTAAGACCTCGACTGCGGGAGCCCTCGCCGCTGTTCGCCCGCAGTGGCGTGTCTTCGACCCGGAGATCGTCGGGCACTTCCTCCGCGCCGCCTTGCCTGACCTCACAGACGTCGACGATTTCCAGGACCTGCCCGCCTGGCGCCCCCTGGTGGCGGCGTCGCTGCACGAGGTCGCCGTGCAGACGGGCCAGCACCTTACGCGCCGCAGTCGGTGCTGGACGAGGGCTACTACACCGAGATCGACAGTCGTCTGGCCATGGCCGGGCAGCGCACGTTCCACGTGGTCCTCGACGCCCCGGAAGCCGTGTTGCGGCAACGCATCGCGCGATCCGATGAGGCACAGGCGTGGCGATTGGAGAACCTTCCGGTTACCTCGATGCTCGAGAGTGGATGGTGAGACGGGCTGACCTGGTCCTTGACACCTCGGCTCACGAGCCCGCGGCACTGGCCAGGGCGATTGTCGACGGGGTGGCGGACCGAACCTAGGGTCTGTTCTGAGTTGCCCCGTAGTGCATCGAGCCCGCCTGAGGTTCGCGGCGTGGTCTCCCGCTGACCCGACGCAACTCGCGGGTGATGAGAGAAGATGAGGTATGAGCTTCCGTCCGGATGATTTCGACGCCCCGCTCGACCGCGCACTCACGCACGCACGTTCCTGGCTCGCTGCCGAGCCGGACCGCCCAGTCCGACCGACGGACGACATCGATGCCGTCCTCGCACGAATGCCCTCCCACCTCCAACAGGGGCGTACGGATCCGGCGACCGTCGTCGACGAGCTCGCCGACGCGGTCGTGCCGGGCCTGATGTCGATGGGATCGGGCCGCTTCTTCGGCTGGGTCATCGGAGGGACGCTGCCCTCGGCGCTCGCGGCGGACTGGCTCGTCAGCGCGTGGGACCAGAACTCTGCGCTGCGCTTCGCGACCCCGGGTGTCGTGGCGGTGGAGGAGGTTGCGGCGACGTGGATCCTCGACCTGCTCGGGCTGCCTGCCGGCGCGGAGGTCGGCTTCGTCACGGGAGCGCAGATGGCGAACTTCACCGGACTCGCGGCGGCGCGCCAGGACGTTCTCACCAGGGTTGGCTGGGACCTCGACCGGCTCGGCCTGTCCGGCGCCCCGCGTGTCACAGTCCTGGCGAGCGAGGACCGCCACGCCACAGTCGATCTCGCGTTGCGCTACCTCGGCCTCGGTGCCCCGATACTGGTCGCCGTCGACGATCAGGGGCGGATCCGACCCGACGCCTTGGCCGCTGCGCTCGCGAGCAACGACGGCCCGACGATCGTGTGCCTGGCGGCAGGCAACCTGCATTCCGGGGCGTTCGACCCGTTCACCGAGTGCATCGCGCTCGCGCACGCTGCGGGCGCCTGGGTGCACGTCGACGGCGCCTTCGGGCTGTGGGCTGCGGCATCGCCGACGCTGCGCCATCTGATGGCCGGCTGCGCCGACGCGGACTCCTGGGCCACCGACGCGCACAAGACGCTGAACACCCCCTACGACTGCGGCATCGCGATCGTGCGGCATCCGACTGCACTTCGTTCCGCCCTCGGGACCGCGACCAGCTATCTCATCGCAGACGAGACGCACAGCGACCCGTTCGAGACGGTGCCTGAGTTCTCACGTCGCGCGCGTGGCGTTCCGGCGTGGGCCGCTCTGCGCGCACTCGGACGATCCGGCGTCGCCGAGCTCGTCGACAACCTGGCCTTGCGTGCACGCCAGATCGCCGACGGCGTCGCGACCATCCCGGGAGCCCGCGTGGTCAATGACGTGGACTACACCCAGGTCTGTGTGGTGTTCGAGAACGACGATCGCACGCGCGCGGTCACCGCACGGCTGCTCGCTGACGGTGTCGCGTGGATGTCCGGTTCACGCTGGCGCGGTGCTGAGGTGCTGCGCGTCTCGGTCAGCAACTGGAGCACCGACGACCGCGACGTCGAGATGAGTCTCGACGCCCTCCGCCGCGCAGCAGCCTGAGCTCGTTGACCCCGCCGCTCGACACCAACCGCGCGTCCCGGTTTATCACGAGCAAGGTTCGCAGAGACGTCGCCGTACGTCTCCCCGGGGTGTCCGAAACAGGAACGTGGGCCGCCCCCCCCCGGGGCCGGGGCACGGCGAAAGGTATTCGGAGACCCAGAGAGGCGGGGCGTTATACGCCGGCGGGGCCGGCTTGGCCAGCGTGTACTAGAAGGTGTACATATGGTT
>JANMBJ010000245.1:0-2766 GCA_031360335.1 Candidatus Nanopelagicales bacterium | reverse complement strand
ATGTGGCGCTGGCGGCAGTGACCGTGGTGGTTCCCGAGCCGCCCCAGGGTGCCTGGCACGCGTCGGGAAGCGGGATCCCCGTCCAGTACGACGTGAGTCCGGCTGCACCGTCCCAGCTCAGCGAGAGGTGCACGTGATTGCGGTGGCAGTAGGTGTCGTACGACGTCGCCTTCTTGGCCGGGTCGGTGCTGCAGCCCTTGAGATCGGTCCAGCCTGCGGCACCGTCATAGCTCGCCCAGAAGTGGTTGTTCCAGCCGATGTACATCACACCGAGGCGCCGGGCCATCGCCGCGGGGTTGCCTGCGGCATCGGTCGCGAGCAGCCACGCGAGGAACTGCTCAGCCTTCGGGCGCTGGCTCGCGACCTTGTAGCTGACCATCCAGTCGAGCGCGCGGCCTTCCTTGTGCTCGCTCGTGCCGCCGTTCGAGCAGGCCCGCGTGATGCCGATGCTCGCCTTGCCGTAGGTCGCCACGAGCAGGGCCGCGAGCTTGGCCGCACCCGGCTTCGGCGTGGGGCTGCACAGGGTCTGGCCCTCGTACCCGGCAGACGCGTCGATGCCTGGCCCGAACACCTTCGCGGTGGGCACCACGGCCTGGGCAGCGGTCGGGACGACCCCCGGGAGCAGCGCGGCCACGACGACGAGGGCCGCCAGCAGCGGACGGACGGCGCGGGGCGTGCGGTGGCGACCGGGGAGAAGGCTCACGGGAAGGTCATCGGCACGCGAGACGTTGCGCTTTCGCATCGTCCCTACGATGGCACGGCAGAGTCGCCCGCTCGGCCCACGAACGACCCCGATTCACCCCGTGCACGTCCCACCCGGTCCGCAGACCGGACACCTGGAGGATCCATGCTCGACGACTCCGACGTCACCCGCGTGCTCTCGATCACGGCACACCCCGACGACGTCGATTTCGGGGCCTCGGGCACGGTCGCCGCCTGGGTCGCGGCCGGGGTCGCGGTGACCTACTGCATCATCACCGACGGCGATGCGGGCGGCTTCGACCCGGCGGTCCCTCGCTCGGAGATCCCGGGGATCCGTCGGGCGGAGCAGGTCGCCGCGGCGGCCGCGGTCGGCGTCACCGACGTACGGTTCCTGGGCTATCGCGACGGCGAGCTGACCGTGTCGCACGGCCTGCGACGCGACCTGTCGCGGGTGATCCGCCAGGTGCAGCCGCAGCGGCTGCTGATCCAGACGCCGGAGCGCAACTGGGAGCGCATCCCCGCCTCGCACCCTGACCACATGGCAGCGGGAGAGGCCGCGATCCAGGCCGTCTACCCGGACGCCCGCAACCCGTTCGCGCACCCGTCGCTGCTCGACGACGAAGGTCTCGAGGCCTGGAGCGTCAGCGAGGTGTGGGTGATGGGTCACCCGACACTCACGCACTACGTCGACATCACCGACACCTTCGACCGCAAGATCGCAGCCCTGCGCGCGCACGAGTCGCAGACTGGCCACCTCGAGCAGCTCGAGGACTTCATCCGCGGCTGGGCCACCCGCAACGCCGAGGCCGCCGGCCTCCCCGAGGGCCGCCTGGCCGAAGCCTTCTTCATCGCCACCATGCCCACCTGACCCCACCCGCGCACCCAGACCCCAGACCCCTGACCTCGCGTGATCTTGGTCGTGTGGTCGTATCCGGCCCCCGGTAGCAACCACACGACCAAGATCACGCGGTCTTCACTTCGTAGCGCAGGTGATCTTGGTCGTGTGGTTGTTTCGGGACCCCGGTAGCGACCGCACGACCAAGATCACGCGGGGTTAGGGAGCTTCGTTGATGCGGATCATGTTGCCGGAGGGGTCGCGGAAGGCGCAGTCGCGTACGCCCCAGGGCTGCTGGGTCGGCTCCGAGAGCACCTCGGCGCCCGAAGCCTTGACCCGCTCGAAGACTGCCTCGAGCTGTGAGGTACGAAAGATCGCGGCATCGAGGGACCCCTTGGTGACGAGGGCGAGCAGGGTGTCCTCGTCGGCGGGTCGACCGCCGCCGGCCTGGACGAGCACGACCTCGACCTCAGGCTGCGACGGCGGCGAGAGCGTGATCCAGCGATAGCCACCGTTGGAGACGTCGGTGCGCGCCTCGAGCCCGAGCGCGTCGCGGTAGAAGGCCAGCGAAGCCTCAGGGTCCGAGACGGTGATGAAGGTGTGGCTCAGTGAAAGGTCCATGCCCGAGACGCTAGAGGTCGCGTCGGCCGTCGCGCTTCTCAGATCCTGCTCGGTCCCAGCCCGCTGTGCTGCGGTCGTCTGCTCCTGCTCGGTCCCAGCACACCGTGCTGTGGTCGTACGCCGTCAGCGCGCGGCCTTCACGACCGATCGCACAGGTCGCATCGTTACCTTGGCGACGCACGACGGCACCGCCGCGCTCGCCGAGTGGTCACGGGCGCGATACGCGCTCGGCGTCTCGCCCACGATCTCGGTGAACCGCGAGCTGAAGGATCCGAGCGACGAGCACCCGACAGCCATGCAGACATCGGTCACCCTCAGGTCGCCGCGGCGCAGCAGGGTCTGCGCGCGCTCGATACGCCGGGTCATGAGGTAGGAGTAGGGAGTCTCGCCGTACACCGCGCGGAACCGCCGCGAGAAGTGCGCCGTCGACAGGTGCGCGGAGCGGGCGACGGTGGCCACATCGAGCCGTCCGGCGTACTCCCGATCCATGTAGTCGCGCGCCCGCCGCAGCGCCGCCAGGGTGGCGAGCTCGTCGAGGGTCATGGAGCGACGGTACGTCGGATGCGGCGTCAGCCGGTGGCGGTGGTCGCGACCCAGAAAACGGCCAC
>JANMBJ010000154.1:0-3820 GCA_031360335.1 Candidatus Nanopelagicales bacterium | reverse complement strand
GCTGAGCCCGCCGACCACCCGCACGACACATGGAGTACCGCGCACCGGACGGTGGGCGGTACTGCCTGTGTGGGGCTGCCCCCAGCGGGCACGCGGCACCGCCGCACGGGCCTCGGTGTGTGGGCCCCCGGTCTCCCCGGCGGGCCCCGCCGTGCGGTCGCGGCGATCTCCGCGGCGCACGAGCCGTGCTGTCAGGGCGCACGCCGGTGGAACGGTCTGCTCGGATAGCCGGTGTCGAAGTGCTGGAAGTCGATGGTGCTGGGGATGTCCTGCCAGATCCAGCCTGCGCGCAGGAAGGCCGCCCACACGACGCCGTGCTTCACGATGACGCCGGGTCCAGATCGTGCGATGGCGTGACGTGCGCTGGGCATCCAGCAGCGGCAGCGCGGGTCACGCCAGGGGTTCTCGACCGGGTTGATGTCGACCGCACGGCCGTTGGCGTGCGGTGAGCGACGGGCCGGTGCGTTGGCCTGCGCGGCCGAGCGGCAGTTGTAGGCGGAGGTGTTGTCGGCCGCCATCGAGGCGTTGTCGTCGCCGTGGAAGTCCTCGAGCGGTCGCATCGACCGGATCGGAAAGCGCGCTGCGAACAGGCGCGTGAAGATCGCCGCGGTGCTCGCCGCGACGTCGGCGCGTACGACGAGCACCCCGCGATGCGGCGTCCCGTCGAACCCCCAGAACCCGACCTCGACCCGTCGCAGGTCGCCGCGCCGCACCGGGCAGCCCGCATGCGCCATGCCCGCCGCGACGATGCGACGCCACTGCGCCGCCCCGACCGGACGGACCACCGCGGCAGCCACCGGCACCGCACCCGGACGCGTCGTGGCAGCCGGCGCCGGCACCGATGTCGGCGCAGAGACCGAGCCCGCGGACGTGGCGCTCGACGCGAGCGACGAGGCTGGCGCGGCACCCGACGCGGCAGACGGCACCGACGCGCACCCGGCGAGCGCGAGCAGCACGGCGCTCATCCCCGTAGCCCCGACGACCCGCATGCGCCCAGGCTATGCCGCACCCGTTCAGCGGCGGGGTCAGGTCGTCTTGCGGCCCATGAGGCTGGCGATGCCGCCGACGGCGACGACGCCGATCACGAGCTGGAGACCGTGGCGGATCCAGTCGAAGCCTGAGGTCTCCTTGACGCCGAGCGCCTGCGCCAGGAAGTCACCGACGAGCATGCCGACGATGCCGGCACCGATGACCGCCCACCACGGGACGGACTGGCGGCCAGGCAGCAGAAGCCGCGCGATGACGCCGATGATGGCGCCCCCGATGATGATCCAGATGATGTTGCCGATGCCGCCCACGTGGGACCTCCGACCTGACCGGTGCTGGCGGACTTCGCCGCGGGAAGTCAAGCAGGTCCGGAGCTGGGCTCGTGGACTTTCCGACGCTGCTGGGACTCAGCCAGCAGGTGGTGGCGTGGGTACGAGGCGGAACATGCGGGGGACGAGCTCCGCACGACGCTTCATGTAGTTGGCGTAGCCGGGGTAGACCGCCACGAACGCCGGGAACATCCGGGCCCACGTCTCGGGGTCGACGAGCTCGGCCCGCACCGAGAGGCGCTCGGGCCCGATCTCGACGGCAGCCTCGGGGTGCGCGAGCAGGTTGGCGGTCCAGCCGGGGTGCTTGGGCTGGCCGAAGTTGGTCCCGATGAGCATCACGTCGTCGCCGTCGCGCACGTAGACCAACGGGGAGACCCGCGGCTGTCCGCTCTTGGCGCCGGTGGTGTGCAGCGCGAGGATCGGGAAGCCGTAGACAGCGGCCATCACCCGACCGTCGCGCAGGTCACGGATCTTGGGGTCGATGACCGGCCCGACCTTGCTGTAGACCTTCGCGAACCCGGCGGTCTGACCCAGGCGGCGCATCAGGCGGGTCAGCGGCCCGGTGCTCACCCGCGCCTCGTGGGCGGCGACTCGGTCGAGCTGGACGCGCAGGGCAGCGGATGCGTCAGCGGGCTCGGCCATGCGGGGAGGCTAGCCGTCGCGGCCGATGCTTCCGACGAAGTTGAGGAAGTCGTCGGATTCCTCAGCCGCGGGTGTCGATTCCGGGAGAGTCTGTGCGTCGTGGGGATACGGGGACACCACGACTGAGCCACAGGAGGCCCACCATGAGCACGAAGTACATGTTCCTCATCTACGGCGACGAGTCTGCCTACGCCGATGCCACGCCCGAGCAGTGGACCGAGATGCTGCACGCGCACCAGGCCTGGCAGGCATCCGTCGTGGCGGCCGGCGCGAAGATCCACGGGGGCGATGCGCTGGCCCCCACCGCCACCGCGACGACGGTGCGCTCCGGGAGCGGCTCGCCGGTCGTCACCGACGGTCCCTTCGCGGAGACAAAGGAGGCACTCGGCGGTTTCTACATCGTCGAGGCGACCGACCTCGATCAGGCCCTCGCGCTCGCCGGCACCCTGCCCGGTCAGAGCATCGAGGTACGCCCGGTCGCCGAGACTGGCTGACCGGTCGCATCCTCGAGACGCCCGTGACAGTCCCGGCCGACCGCGTCGCCGTCGCCGTCGAGCAGGCCCATCGCAGCGAGTGGGGCATCGTCCTCGCCGCTGTGGCGCGCCTGCTCGACGGTGACGTCGGTACGGCCGAGGAGTGCACCCAGGAGGCGTTCGAGGCCGCCCTGCGGACGTGGGGCGACCGCGGGATACCGATGAGACCGGGGGCGTGGCTCACGACCACAGCGAAGAACCGGGCGTTGGACCGCATCCGCCGCGAGGTGTCGCTGCGCGCGCGCTATCCCGACCTGGTGCGCGACGAGATCGACCCGTCCGGGTCGGAGGAGGACGACGACGTGCACATCGACGACCGGCTCCGCCTGGTCTTCACCTGCTGCCACCCGGCCCTCGCGGCCGATTCGCGCATCGCGCTCACCCTGCGCCTGGTGTGCGGTCTCACGACCGAGGAGATCGCTCGCGCGTTCCTCGTGCCCGAGCCGACGATGGCAGCGCGGATCACGAGGTCGAAAAAGAAGATCGCGACGGCCGGGATCCCCTACCGGATACCCGGTGACGACGACCTGCCCGCGCGACTCGACGGCGTGCTCACCGTGATACACCTCGTCTTCACCGCCGGCTATGCGACATCGGGAGAGCGCCTCGTACGAGCGGATCTCGTCGATCGGGCGCTCGACCTCGCTCGGGTCCTCGTCGTGCTCATGCCGCGCGAACCCGAGGCGCTCGGTCTGCTCGCCCTGCTCGAGCTCACCGATGCGCGGCGGGCCGCCCGGGTCGATCCCGAGGGCGGCCTCGTGGTGCTCGAGGACCAGGACCGCACGCGGTGGGACGCGCGGGCCGTCTCTCGCGGCGACGCGCTGGTGTCGCGGGCATTCACCGCGTGCCTGCGCACCGGTGTCGAGCCGGGCCGGTTCCTGCTGCAGGCAGCCATCGCGGGGGCGCACGACGAGGCAGCCAGCTGGGGCTCGACCGACTGGCCCGGCATCGTCATGCTCTATGACCGGCTGCTGGGCGTGTGGCCGAGCCCTGTCGTCGAGGTCAACCGAGCGGTCGCCGTCGCGTTCGCGGTCGGACTCGAGGACGGCCTTGCGCTGCTCGACGGGCTCGAGGCTCGCGGCGACCTCCGCTCGTGGCACTACCTGCCTGCCGCCCGGGCCGATCTGCTGCGCCGCCTCGGACGCGACGACGAGGCGGCCGCGGCCTACCGCGCAGCCCTCGCCACGGTGCCCGAAGGCGCCGAGCGCACCTACCTGCAGTCCCGCCTCACCGACCTCCTCGCGTGATCTTGGTGGTGGGGGTGTTTTGGGGGGGGGGGGAGCACCACGACAACCCCAAACACCCCGGGGGGGGGGGGGGGGGTGGGGG
>JANMBJ010000121.1:0-12334 GCA_031360335.1 Candidatus Nanopelagicales bacterium | reverse complement strand
ATGTGGTCGTAGGTCGACCGCGTGGCGATCTCGAACCCCCCGGCGAGAACGGCTCCTGCCAGCGCGACAACAACGAGGTCGCCGACGACGAAGTTCCGTGCGCCGCAGACGATCCCGCGCTCGCCCGGCGTGTCCGGGTGGCCGTCCTCGGCACCCACGGCGACACGACAGAAGCGGATCGGCTTCTTGAAGCCGGTGAGCTCCTCGATCTCGAGGACGCGACCCACCACGAGCGGACCCGTGACGTCGTCGCCGACAGCGATGACCTCCTCGAGCTCGAGACCGGAGTCGACCAGGCGCTCTCCGAGGTCGTCGTTGTCGATATCTGCGGGGAGGTCGACGTAGTCGCGCAGCCAGGACAGCGGGATGCGCATCAGACATCAACTCCGAACTGGGTGGTGAAGCGGACGTCGCCCTCGACCATGTCGCGCATGTCGGTGACGTCGTGGCGGAACATGAGGGTGCGCTCGATCCCCATGCCGAACGCGAAACCGGTGTAGCGGTCGCTGTCGATGCCGCAAGCGCGCAGCACCCGGGGGTTGACCATGCCGCAGCCGCCCCACTCGATCCACCGCGGGCCGCCCTTGGCGCCGGGGAACCACAGGTCGAGCTCCGCGGACGGCTCGGTGAACGGGAAGTAGGACGGGCGCAGCCGGGTCTTCGCCTCGGGGCCGAACATCGCCGTGGCGAAGTGGTCGAGCGTGCCCTTGAGGTCGCCGAGGGTGATGCCCTCGTCGACCGCGAGTCCTTCGACCTGGTGGAACACCGGCGTGTGCGTCGAGTCGAGCTCGTCCGTGCGGTAGACGCGACCGGGGCAGACGACGTAGATCGGCAACGGCCGGTCGAGCATCGAACGGATCTGCACGGGTGAGGTGTGCGTGCGCAGGACGACGCCGGAGTTCTCGGTCCCGACGAAGAAGGTGTCCTGCATCGTGCGTGCCGGGTGGTCGGGCCCGATGTTGAGCGCGTCGAAGTTCGACCACTCTGCCTCGACCTCCGGGCCTTCGGCCACCTCCCAGCCCATCGCGACGAAGACGTCCTCGATCCGCTCCTGGATCGTGGTCAGCGGATGCCTCGCACCGGGCGGTCGGCGGGAGTACGGCAGAGTGACGTCGACTGCCTCTTCGACCAGCACACGGGCGTCGCGCTCGTCCTCGAGCTCGACCGCTCTTCGCTCGAGCGCCTCGCGCACCGTGGTGCGCGCCTGGCCGATCCGCTTGCCGGCCTCGGCCTTCGCCTGCGGCGGGAGCGCCCCGATCTCGCGGTTGGCGAGCGCCAACGGGCTGCGGTCACCGGCGTGCGCGAGTCGCACCTCCTTGAGCGCGTCGAGGTCCGGGGCCGCCGCGATCGCGGTCAGTGCGTCAGACACCGCCGCGTCGACGTTGTCCTGGCTCAAGGTGGCCACCTCGACGGGGTCGAACGACTTGTTGGGGGCGGACATGCTCCCTCTTCCTGGTGCCATGCTGATTCCCCGCGGTAGGCGGGGCAACGTCGAGTCTAGGGAACGACGGCGCGCTGGCCGTCGTCGGCTCGTGAGGGAGCAGCGCGGTCAGCGCCGAAGAAATCGCCCGCTCGCCGGGAACGCCGCGCAGCCGGTGGAGACGGGGGCGCAGCAGGGCAAGATCCGGGTCACGACGTCAGCCTGACGATCGGGCCGGGAGGCGTCAATCGTGGTGCGGCCCGGCTTACGCCTCGGAGAGCTGTTCCATCTCCATGCCGCTGCCGCCAGCGATCTGTTGCTCGAGCACGGTGAGCGTGCCATCGCCGAACGTCGGGTCCTGTCCCCGGGCGGCGAGGGCCGCCGCGCGCGCGGCGCGCTTCTCGGCGGCGAGGGACTCGCCGTTCGCCCGCTCCTCGTCGGTGAGCGGATAGGACTCGGTGAATCCCGTCCCGTGGTGCTTCGCGATGTAGGCCTCGAGCTCGGGCCCGGACTCCCAGGAGGTGATGAGGCAGTAGCGCGGCTCACCAGCGCTGTCCTGGTGCCAGACAGCGTGATAGAGCCGCTGGGTGTCGACGATGAGCTGGGCACCAGCGGGTAGCGCGATCCGCGTCTCGGTGGCCGGGTCGTCCTTGTCGTCGCGCAGGACCATCACCGAGTCGGGGTTGTCGGTGAGGTTGAAGAAGCCGCGCACGATCCACCCGGTGCCCTCGGGGTTGAGGCGGTTGTTGTCGTCGCGGTGGACGTTGTAGAGCGTCTCGCCGTACTGGTTGGGCAGCAGCTCGATCACGCGGCAGCGACCGATGTTGGCGCCGGGCTCCATCGCGCGCTCCACGAGCTTGGGTGCCTTGTCGGCATTCGCCGGCACCCAGACGCCATCCTTGTCGGTCTTGGGCGGCGTGTGGTTCCAGAAGCCGTCGCACTCGAGGTCGCCGTAGGCAGACGCCAGAGGGGCGAACCGGGTCTCGCCCGAAGACTTCCAGTCGACGAACTCGATGTCGCGCCACTCCTGCGGGTCGGCCGCCTGGTCGTAGCGGTCCAGCACGACGTAGCCGTTCTCGCGGAAGATCTCGAGCTTGGTGTAGCCGTTCTCGATGTACGACATGACGTCCTCACGCGTTCGCAGGGTCGGGCGAGCACTCACCATCATGCCGCACCGACCCTTCATGTTAGGTAACCCTAACTAGAGGTGTGTCCCAACTCACGCGGAACGGCCCTGGGCATCAGCCGCCCAGGGTTGCCCGCGAGCTCATCACGCCTCGGACATCACCGTGGTGGGGTCGTAGCCGTAGTAGGCGGTGCGCGCCGCGCGACGCTCCTGCGCAGTGACCTCGCCGGAGACCGCCAACCCCTGGTCGAGGACGGCGCTCTCCGCGTGCGTCTTCGGGGAGTTCTCCCAGATCCACTTCTCGAGCTCAGGACCTGACTCGACCGAGGTGATGAGGCAGTAGCGGGGCTCGTCACCCTGGTGCCATACCGAGTGCCACATGCGCTCGGAGTCCACCACGAGCTGAGCACCAGCGGGCAACGAGATGCGAGTCTCGGTCGACGGGTCGTTGATGTCCTCGCGCAGGATCATGACGCTGTCGGGGTTGTGCGTCAGCTGCATGAACATGCGCAGCACCCAGCCCTCACCCTCGGGGTTGATCCGGTTGTTGTCGTCGAGGTGGCTGTTGTAGAGCGCGTCGGCGTAGGAGTTCGGCTGCAGCTCGATGACACGCACGCGGCCGACGTTGCAGCCGACGGCCTTGACCCGCTCCGTCAGCGTCGGTGCGACGGCGGTCTGCGAGTCGATCCAGACACCGCCCTTGTCGGGCTTGGGCGGGTCCTGGTGCCAGAAGCCGTTGCACTCGATCTGGCCGTAGGCCGAGGCGATGGGCGCGAAGCGGGTGTCGCCCGAGGACTTCCAGTCGACGTACTCGAGGTTCTTCCACTCGGTCGGGTCGATGGGCTGCTGATAGCTGTCGAGGACGACGTAGCCGGTCTCCTCGAGGATCGGGAGCGTGAGATGACGTGCCATGCCGGGTCTCCTTGGGATGACGGGACATCGCCGCACGACGTCCCACGTTCCGGGTCGTATCCCCAGTGTGACACCTCGACCATGGCCCGAAAGGCGTTGTGCGCGTGGCGTTTCCGTCACATCACAAAGTTAGGTGAGCCTCGCCGAACCCGGTCGGCCCACGACCGGTGCTCCGCCATCCCCGTTGCGGTCGTCACCCGTACCAATCCGCCCCCGGAACCAACCACACGGGCACATCGCAGCCGGCGGAGCTGGCTCAGCGGGGGCGCTGCGCACGCGCCGAGGCGTAGAGGCAGACGGCTGCGGCCGTCGCGAGATTGAGGCTCTCGGCACGCCCGTGGATCGGGACACGGACGACGTCGTCGCACAGCGAGCGCGTCGACTCGGGGAGACCCCAGGCCTCGTTGCCGAACACCCACGCGGTCGGACGAGACAGGGTGCCGTCGTCGAGGAGGTCGTCGAGGTCGCGCTCCCCTGCTCCGTCGGCCGCGAGCACCAGGAGACCCGCGCCCTTCAGCGTCGGCAGCAACGACTCGACGGTCGGTCCGGTGACGACGGGGAGGTGGAACAACGAACCGGCGCTGGCGCGCACCGCCTTCGGGTTGAGCGGGTCGACGCTCGCCTCCGTGATGACCACTCCCGCCACACCTGCGGCGTCCGAGCACCGGATGACGGTGCCGACGTTGCCGGGGTCGCGGGCGTGCGCCAGCACCGTGACCAGTGTGGGAGCGGTGGCGAGCAGAGCGGCGAGGGTGGCGCCGACCGACGCGCAGACGCCGACCATCCCCTGCGGAGTCACGGTGCCCGACAGGGAGGCGACCACCTCGCCCGAGGCACGCACGACGTCTGCTCCGGCGGCCCGTGCGGCAGTCACGACGTCGGCGTGACGGGCCTCGGCCTCGGCCGTGACGTAGAGCTCGAGCAGAGTTCCCGGGCTGGCGGCCGCCTCACGGCAGGCCTGGGGACCCTCCGCCAGAAAACGACCGTCCCGGTCGCGGAACGCCCGCTTGACCAGACGGCGAGCCGCTGTCACCCGCGGAGCGCGGGTGGAGGTGAGCTCGGAGCCGGTGGTCATGCGGGCGTCGCGACCGGGACGGTCGGTGATTGCTGGTGCCTCAGGCCGAGGCGGGGGCGTTGACGTCGTCCGGCAACGCTGCCTTGGCCGTGGCCACGAGCGTCGCAAAGGCAGCGGCGTCGTTGACGGCGAGCTCGGCGAGCATGCGACGGTCGACCTCGACACCCGCGGCCTTGAGGCCCTGGATGAGGCGGTTGTAGGTCATGCCGTTGGCGCGGGCCGCCGCGTTGATGCGCTGGATCCAGAGGCGACGGAAGTCACCCTTGCGCTTGCGGCGGTCGTTGAACGCATAGACCTCGGAGTGGAGCACCTGCTCCTTGGCCTTGCGGTAGAGCCGCGAACGCTGTCCGCGGTAACCACGTGCCTGCTCGAGGATCTCGCGGCGCTTCTTGTGGGCGTTGACCGCCCTCTTTACGCGTGCCATGGGACTTCTCCTGCTTTTGAGAACGGGCCAACCGGCCCGGCGACGGACGTCGGGGGTCGGACGTTCAGCGGCCGAGAAGCCGCTTGACCTTCTTCATGTCGGACGGGGCGACCTCGGCGGTACCGGCGAGGCGGCGGGTGCGGCGGCTCGACTTCACCTCGAGCAGGTGACGCCGGTTGACGCGCTCGTGCAGGATCTTGCCCGAGCCGGTCACCTTGAAGCGCTTCTTGGCGCCGCTGTGGGTCTTCTGCTTCGGCATGGTGCCGTTCTCCTCGTACGTCGGGTCGGGCGGTCGTCGTGCGGGGCCGGGACGGCCAGGTCGTGCGGTCGGGCGGGGCGGTCAACCGGGGGCGACGGTCTCGTCGACCGGTGCCTCGACCTCGGTGTCGGTCGTGATGTCGGTGTCGGCCTCGGTGATCTCGTCGACCAGGACCTCGGCGGGCGCCTCGGTCGTGGCTTCGGTCTCGTCGAGCAGCAGATCGGTCTCCGGTGCTTCGTCGACGAAGTCGAGGTCGACGTCGTCGAGCGCCGGGCGGTTGTTGCGCGCCTTGGCGCTGTCCTTCTCCGCCTTGGCCTCGGCCATGGCGTCGGCCTTCTTCCGGACTGGGCCGAGAACCATGATCATGTTGCGGCCGTCCTGCTTCGGGGAGTACTCCACGAAGGCGATGTCGGCCACGTCGTCGGCGAGCTTCTTCAGCAGCCGGAAGCCCAGCTCGGGCCGCGACTGCTCACGACCGCGGAACATGATCGTGATCTTGACCTTGTCCCCCGCCTTGAGGAACCGTACGACGTGACCCTTCTTGGTCTCGTAGTCGTGGGCGTCGATCTTGGGGCGAAGCTTCATCTCCTTGATGACGGTGTTGACCTGCTTCTTGCGGTCCTCACGCGCCTTCAGGGCTGACTCGTACTTGAACTTGCCGTAGTCCATGAGCTTGCAGACAGGCGGCTTGGCCATCGGGGCGACCTCGACGAGGTCGAGGTCTGCTTCCGCAGCGAGACGCAGCGCATCATCGATGCGCACGATGCCGACCTGTTCGCCGTTGGGGCCGACAAGTCGGACCTCGGGAACACGGATCCGCTCGTTGATGCGGGGCTCGGCGCTGATGGGCACTCCTTGGGTAGCGCGGATGATCGCACCGCTGCGGCCCCCGACATGGATCGAGGCCCCGCGCACACACGCGAGGCCTCGCAGTCGGCGGCAGACACGCCCGAAGGCGGCATACCTCAGGCTCCCCCCGTCGGGGGTGCCACGACCTGTACCCGAGCGCCCGGAAGCGCTAGCAGGTGGGAGCGAGAACTCCGCTTGTGTGACTTGCCCCTACGGTCAGGGCGAGTCGGTCCGTGCCGAGTGTAGCCGCTGGGGCGCACCAGCCCCAAACGGCGGTCTGACCCGCCGCACCCGAGGGGCAGCGGGCCAGACCGGATCACCTGAGGGGTCAGGCGAGGTCGGCCTGCCCGGTAGCCTCGCCGCCGGAGCGGGTCAGCGGGTAGACGAGCGCTCCGAGGGCACCACCGATGAGCGGTGCGAGGAGGAAGAGCCACACCTGACTCAGTGCGGTGCCGCCGGCGAACAGGGCCGGGCCGAAGGATCGGGCCGGGTTGACCGAGGTGCCGTCGAGTGGGATGCCGAAGGTGTGGATCGCGGTGAGAGCCGCACCGATCGCGAGGCCCGCTGCCGCAGCGGTGGCGAACTTGTCGGTCACCAGGAGGATCACCAGGACGAACGCGGCGGTGGCCAGCACCTCGAACACGAACGCTCCGGCGAGACTGATATGGCCGTTGTCGAACCCGTTGGAACCGAGTCCGCCTGTCTGGTCCGTGACGCCACCGGACGCCACCAGAAACTTGAGCACTCCAGCCGCGACGATCGCTCCCAGGAACTGGGCGATCCAGTAGCCGACCGCCTCGGCGATGGGCTGCCTTCGGGCGATCACCATCGCGAGCGTCACGGCCGGGTTGACGTGAGCTCCGCTGATCGGGCCGAACGCGTAGGCCACGAAGATGAGGACGAAGCCGAACGAGATGGCCACAGCGAGAACACCGCCACTGGCCTTGATCCCGGAGACGGCTGCGCCGACGGCGATGAGGACGAGCAGGAAGGTGCCGAGGAACTCGGCGATGAGCTTGCGCTGGGCCATGAGTGGCACCTTTCGCTAGAGACGTCGGACTCGCTCATGCTCCCGGAGAGGAAGCGAAAGGCAATCATCAACACGCAGAGTGACGAGGCACGATTCTCCGTGCAGATCATCCACGGGACGGGTCACTGAGCGCGACGACGACACCTCGCCGACACGCCTCGGCGACCACCGGTGCGGCGAGGACCAGTAGGGCGACCTGTTCGGCCACGGTGTCGGGATCAGCACCCTGGGCCAGCTCGACCACGAGCACGAGGTCCGGCGCTGCTGGGTCCGCCGGGTCATCGGGCGGCGCCAGCCCGACCCGGGCAAGGCCGTCAATCCGACCTGCTGCGGCCAGGACGGCCGCCGCGACGTCGGGGTCCTCCCAGGGATGCGCGGGGACCCGGCCGGCGCCCAGCGCCTCGAGCGCGGTGCCGCCGACCACCAGACGAACCGGACCGGCGTGGTCGAGGAGGACGGCGGAGGCCCCTTCCGCGACGGCACCGGCCGCGACCCGGATGGCGGGAGCCGGGATCCCGCGGGCCGAGGGGTCCCAGGACGCCATCGCGGCGACGGAGGTGAACGCGAGCAGCGCCCGGCGCCCGTCGGCGCCGACCAGGCTGACCGATGCCAGATGGCTCGACTTCTCCTGCCGGAGTCCGCCAGCCGACTCCTCGGCCTCGTCCAGCACAGCCATGAGCGGGGTCATGAGACGGGAGGTGAGCAGGGCTGAAACGAGGTCGCGGCGAGAGCACCTGCCCTCGTCGTACGACGTCACCACCTCGGACAGCCGCGGGTCGGCACGTCCATCGTCACCGGCGAACTCCGGCTCCGGCACGGAGACACCCGCGAAGCGGCGGGGGTCGGCACACTCGTGTGTCGTCACGGCCACGATCCTGCCCTCTGCGCTGCTATAACGAGCACACGCGACACGAGTCGCCACCACTGATCGGAGCACCATGACCGTCGTCGTCGGCTACGTCCGTACCGCAGAGGGCGAAGCCGCCCTGGCCGCCGCCCTCGAGCAGCTGCACGAGGGTGAGCGCCTCATCGTCGTCAACAAGCCGGAGCAGAGCGAGCTCGAGGAGTTCTCCGCGGAGCAGGACTCCGACGCGTTGCACAACAACCTCGCCGAGAAGGGCGTCGATGCCGAGGTCGTCAACCTCTATGCCTCCGACGAGCCCGCCGACCTCATCGTCGAGCAGGCGGCGGCCCACGCGGCGCGGCTCATCGTCATCGGGCTGCGCAAGCGCTCCCCTGTCGGCAAGATCCTGCTGGGCAGCACGGCGCAGGCAGTGCTCTTCAGCGCCCCGTGCCCGGTGCTCAGCGTCCGCGCCGACACCGAGTAGCCGGTCGGCGCCCCCGAGATGGCTAGAGCCGGCAGGCGTGGATGTCGGTCACCAGGATGCCGCGGGCACCCATGTCCCACAGCTCGTCCATGATCCGGTGGACCTCACGCTTGGGCACCATGGCCCGCACCGCGACCCACGCCGCGTCGTGCAGCGGTGACACGGTCGGAGACTCGATGCCGGGCGTGATCGCGCACGCCTCGGTGACGAGCTCGGCCCGGATGTCATAGTCGACGAGCACGTAGGCCCGCGCGACGATCACGCCCTGCAGCCGTCGGACGAACGTGTCGACCGCGACGTCAGCCGGAGCACCCGACCGGCGCACGAGCAGCGCCTGGCTCACCAGGATCGGGTCGCCGACCACCACGAGCCCGGCCTGTCGCAGCGTGGTTCCGGTGGCCACGACGTCGGCGACGGCATCGGCGACCCCGAGGCGTACGGCGTTCTCCACCGCTCCGTCGAGCTTGACGACGGTCGCCTCGACGCCGAGCTCCGCCAGACATCCGGCGAGCAGTCCTGGGTAAGACGTTGCGATGCGCTTCCCTCCCAGGTCCGCCACCGTGGTCGCCTCACCCGCGGGCGCCGCGAAGCGGAAGGTCGACGGGGCGAAGCCGAGCTCGAGCAGCGTCTCGGCCTCGGAGCCCGAGTCCAGCAGCAGGTCGAGACCGGTGATGCCGATGTCGAGCTGGCCCGTGGCGACGTAGGTCGCGATGTCACGCGGGCGCAGGAAGAAGAACTCGACGTCGTTGTCGGGGTCCTGCACCACGAGCTCACGGGCCGAGTGGGCGGCGGGATAGCCCGCCTCGCGCAGCATCTCTCGAGCGGGATCGGACAGCTGACCCTTGTTGGGCAGGGCGACACGCAGCACAGCAGGCTCCTGGAAGAGGGGACGATTCGCACATCGGAGCCCCCGCTCGCGACCGGTCAGGACCAGCGCGTACCCGGAGGCCTACAGATGGCGGTAGACGTCCTCGAGGGAGACGTCGGCGGCGAGCATGAGCACCTGGGTGAAGAAGATGAGCTGCGCGATCTCCTCGGCCGCCCGCTCCTTGCCCTCGAACTCGGCAGCCATCCACGACTCGGCGGCCTCTTCGACCACCTTCTTGCCGATCCCGTGCACGCCGTCCTCGAGCAGGCGCGTCACGGTTCCGGACTCCGGGTCGCGTTCCTGCCACTTGGTCACGAGCTCGGTGTGCAGCTCCTCGAAAGTCTTCACGACGCGAAGCCTACGGAACCCTTCGGCGCCAATCCACGCAGGGTCGCGATGGTGGACAGTGCGGCCTCGACCGCTTCGCGTCCCTTGTCCTCGATCGAGCCCGGAAGCCCCGCCCTGGCGAGGGCCTGCTCGTCGGTGTCGCAGGTGAGCAGGCCGAAGCCCACCGGCACCCCCGAGTCGAGCGCCACGCGGGTCAGCCCGTCGGTGGTCGCGGTGCACACGTAGTCGAAGTGCGGTGTGCCGCCGCGGATGATGACGCCGAGCGCGATGACGGCGTCGAAGCCGGCCGCGGCAGCCGCCTGGACGACGATCGGCAGCTCGAAGGCACCCGGAACCCGGATCAGCTCGTGCGTGACGTCGTGCTCCTCGAGCGCCCGGACGGCGCCCTCGACCAAGCCGCGCATGACCTCGTCGTGCCAGGACGAGGCGACGACTGCGACGCGGAGGCCGGGGAGGCGTACGAGGTCGAGGGCCGGGGCGCCTGAGCCGCTCATGAGGGGTTCCCTTCGGGGTTGTCGAGGTCGCCGGGCACGTCGAGCCCGCTGGGATAGTCGTGACCCATGCGGTCGCGCTTCGTGCGCAGATAGTCCACGTTGTCGCGGTTGGGGGTGATCTCGAGCGGGACGCGCTCGACGATGGCGAGGCCGTAGCCCTCGAGCCCGGCCCGCTTGGCCGGGTTGTTGGTGAGGAGTCGCATCGTCGTCACACCGAGGTCGGCGAGGATCTGGGCGCCGGTGCCGTAGTCGCGGGCGTCGGCGGGCAGGCCCAGCTCGAGGTTCGCGTCGACGGTGTCCGAGCCGCCGTCCTGGAGCTCGTAGGCCTGCAGCTTGTGCAGCAGGCCGATGCCGCGCCCCTCATGTCCTCGCATGTAGAGCACGATGCCGCGACCCTCGGCGGCGACGCGGGCGAGGGCGGCGTCGAGCTGCGGGCCGCAGTCGCACCGGCGCGAGCCGAAGACGTCGCCGGTGAGGCACTCGGAGTGCACCCGGACCAGAAGGTCCTCGCCGTTGCCGATCTCACCGCAGACCAGGGCGACGTGCTCCACACCGTCGAGCTTGGAGCGATAGCCGACGGCGCGGAACTCGCCCCACTCGGTGGGCAGCCGGGTGTCGGCAGCCTTCTCGATCTGTCGCTCGTAGTGCCGGATGTGGGCGACGAGGTCGGCGATCGAGATCATGACCAGGCCGTGGGTGTCGGCGAAGGCGCGGCACTCGGGGGCACGCATCATCGAGCCGTCGTCGTTGACGAGCTCGCAGCGCGCGCCGGCCGCGGCCAGGCCGGCGAGCCGCGCCAGGTCGACGCCGGCCTCGGTGTGACCGGGGCGGCGCAGCACGCCACCCTCCATGGCGCGCAGCGGGACGACATGGCCGGGGCGCGTGAGCTCCCACGGCTCGGTGGCGGAGTCCGAGAGCACCTTGATGGTGCGCGCGCGGTCCTCGGCGGAGATGCCGGTCGCTTTCACGTCACGGGCGTCGACCGTGATGGCGTAGGCCGTGCCCTTCTTGTCCTCGTTGATCGCCGTCATCGGCGGGAGCCCGAGGCGGTCGAGCTCGGCACCGGGCATCGAGACGCAGATGTAGCCGCTCGTCCAGCGGATCATGAAGCCCACGAGCTCGGGGGTCGCGCGCTGCGCGGCGAAGATGAGGTCGCCCTCGTTCTCGCGGTCCTCGTCGTCGACGACGACCACGGCGCGGCCATCGCGGATAGCGGCGATCGCGTCCTCGACGCGGTCGAGGCGGACACCACCGTGAGTTGGTGCGACGACGTCCGCGGTAGTGACGGGGGCGGTGGTGACGGGCTCGGACATGGTCATGCGGTCCTCCACTGGAGCAGGCGTTCGACGTACTTCGCGACGACGTCGACCTCGAGGTTGACGGGGTCACCCACACCCTTGGTCCCGAGCGTGGTGAGCTCGAGGGTGGTGGGGATGAGCGACACCGAGAACCAGTCCCGGTCCGCCTCGACGACGGTGAGCGAGATGCCGTCGACCGTGATCGACCCCTTCTCCACGACGTAGCGACCGAGGTCGTCCGGCAGCGCGATGCGGACGATCTCCCAGTGCTCGCTCGGGATGCGCTCCAGGATCTCGCCGGTGCCGTCGACGTGCCCCTGCACGAGGTGGCCGCCGAGGCGCGCCGCGAGGGTCACGGGGCGCTCGAGGTTGACGCGGGAGCCGGCGATCAGGGCGCCGAGGGAGGAGCGGTCGAGCGTCTCCTGCATGACGTCGGCCGTGAACTCGCCGTCGCCGAAATCCACGACGGTGAGGCAGACGCCGTTGACGGCGATCGAGGCACCATGGACCGCGTCGCTCGTGACGAGCGGGCCGCGGATGCGCAGTCGCGCGGCGTCGGCCTGCGGCTCGACAGCGATGACCGCGCCGAGCTCCTCGACGATGCCGGTGAACATCTAGTCCTCCTCCATGGTCCGAAACACCCGGGCATCGATCCGTACGTCGGCGCCCACGCGCGCGACATCGATCACCTGGAGACGCAACGCCTCCGAGACCGTGGACATGCCCGCATCGCCCAGCGCGCTCGGCCCTGCACCGAGCAAAGCAGGGGCGACATACCACCGGACGGCATCGACGACGCCGGCACGGACGAACGCGGCAGCGACGGTGGGACCGCCCTCGAGCAGCACGTGGCGCACGTCGCGGGCGAACAGCGCAGTCAGCACCTCCAGCGGGTCGTGCGTG
>JANMBJ010000096.1:0-5666 GCA_031360335.1 Candidatus Nanopelagicales bacterium | reverse complement strand
GGTCCTGGTCGCTCGCGCGCATCGGCGTCTGCTCGCTCATGACTGGGCCTCCGACGAGTCGTCGTCGGCGAGCAGCAGGTAGAGGTCGCGCCTCGCCTGCGCGAGCACCGTGCGCGCACCGGCGACCTGCTCGGGCGAGCCCGTGGTCACGACCTGCACGGCGGCGGCACCGACCGAGAACAGCAGCTGGCGCAGGTCGGTGACCTCGCCGTCCTCCGCCTCCGCCGAGTTGGCGTCGAACACGTGCGACAGCTCGTCGGCGCGGTCGGCGACATGGGTGCGGCCCGCCTCGGTGAGGGCGAAGACGCGACGCCCCTCGATCTTCTCGTCGTCGACGAGGCCCTCGTCCTGCAGCGCCGACAGCGCCGGGTAGACCGAGCCGGGGCTCGGCTTCCAGGCACCGCCGCTGCGCTCGGTGATGTCCTGGATGATCTGGTAGCCGTGGCGCGGCTCCTCGCGGAGCAGCGCGAGGATCGCCGTACGCACGTCACCTCGACCGGCACGGGCGCGCGGTGCGCTGCCCCCGTCGGGACCGAAGGGCCAGCCCTGTCCCGGTCCACCCGGTCCCCAGGCCTTCCACGGTGCCCCGCCGGGAGGCCCCCACGGACCTCGTCGACCGCGACCGCTCATCTGGGCGCGCATGCGGCGCACCATGTCCTCGACCTCGGGCGGTACGTCGAACCGCGGGTGCCCGGTCGGGCCACCCGCTGCGTGCCCGACGAAACAGGCGGCGAGCGCCGGCCCGATCCACGGGGCGAATCCCCCGCCGCGTCTGGGGCCACAGGCCCCTCTCGATCCATCCATGATGCCGCTCCCGGTGAGTCCTCGTGTCGCCACCAGTCGGTAGCGATGGATCGACGATATATCGGCGACACTCGCCCAACAACCCCCGTTCGCCGAGAGCAGACGCGTCACCGAGGAGGCGCCCCGAGGCGGGCTACTGGGTGGCGGAGACGAGGGTGCCGAGGCCGAGCGCGGCGAGGATCGCGGCGCTGACCCGCTCGAGACCGTCGGCCACGCGCGGACGTCGCAGCCAGTCGACCGCGGTGCGGGCGACGAGGCTCAGCCCCGCGAGGTAGAGGCCGCCCACGACCGCGGTGATCGCACCGAGCAGCATCGTGGCCGCGAAGCCGGCGTGGTCGTCGCGCAGGAACTGAGGCACCACGGCGATGAAGAACAGCCCCACCTTGGGGTTGAGCGTGGTCGACACGAGCCCCGCACGGAACGCCGACGCGGTGCTCACCTCACGGCGCGGGGCGAGGTCGACTCCCTCGGCGCCGCTGCGCCGGTGCCGCACGAAGGTCGACACCCCCAGCCACAGCAGATAGAGACCACCCGCGATCTTCACGACCCGGAACGCCACGGCCGACTGCTCGAGCACCGCAGCGAGCCCGAGGGACACTGCGACGGCCCACCCTAGGGTCGCGAGCGACGACCCGATGCCCGCGGCCACTCCGGCTCGTACGCTCGACAACGCGAAGGGGAGCACGAGGAAGCTGTCCGGCCCCGGTGTCACGGCGAGCAGCACGCACAGCAGCGTGAACGTCGTGAGCACCTGCCAGGACATGCGCCGAAGTCTGCCAGCACCATCCGCCGAGCGCGCTGTCTGCCAGCACCGCCGGGGAGGCGCGGTGCGTCGGCGGATCAGGTGGTGGTGGTGGCAACGACCTCGCGGATGCGCGTGACGAACGTGTCGACGTCACCTTCGGTCGTGGCCCACGACGTCATCCAGCGGACCTGGTGGGTCGCCTCGTTCCAGGTGTAGAACGCGAACTCGTCCTGCAGCGTCGCGATCGCCCGCGGGTCGAGGATCGCGAAGACGGCGTTTGCCTGGGGCACGTCGGTCACCTGGACCCCTGCGACGCCGTCGACGCCTGCAGCGAGGCGCGCGGCCATCGCGTTGGCGTGCACAGCGTTTCGCTTCCACAGGTCGTCGCTCAGCAGGGCAACGAACTGGGCGGACACGAAGCGCATCTTCGAGGCCAGCTGCATCGCCTGCTTGCGGACGAACGGCATCGCGGGCATGAGCTCGGGGCGCAGCACGACGACCGCCTCGGCGCCGAGGGCGCCGTTCTTGGTCGCACCGAACGACAGCACGTCGACGCCGGCCGAGCGGCCGAGCTCGCCGAGGTCGACGCCGAGCGACGCAGCCGCGTTGGCGATCCGAGCGCCGTCGAGGTGCAGCAGCATGTCGCGGGCATGGGCGTAGGAGGACAGCGCCCGGATCTCCTCGAGGGTGTAGACGGTGCCGAGCTCGGTGCTCTGGGTGATCGAGATGACCTTCGCCTGCACATGGTGCGGGTCACCGACACCCCAACGCGCCGCATCGACCAGGTCCGGCGTCAGCTTGCCGCCGACGGTCGCGACGTCGACGAGCTTGGCACCGAGGAACTTCTCCGGCGCACCGCACTCGTCGACGTTGATGTGCGCGGTCTCCGCGCAGATGATGCTCTCGAACGAGCGCACCATCGCCTGCAGGCCGACCACGTTGGCGCCGGTGCCGTTGAAGACGAATGCGACCTCGGCGTCGTCGCCGAAGTACGATCGCATCAGGCGCACCGCCTCTGCGGTCACGGCATCGTCGCCGTAGGCCGGAACCGTGCCGGTGTTGGCCTCGACGACCGCGGCGAGCACGTCCGGGTGGGCGCCGGCATGGTTGTCACTACCGAAGCTGATGGTGGTCACGCTGCTCCTCGCACGGGGGGTCGACGCCCCATCCTGACCCGTGGGTCAACACCGGGCGACACCGGTGGCCCGAACCGTGCAGTCGACCAGAGATGCGACCAGCGGTCAGGCCTGTGCCACGATGCCGTCGAACCCGATCCCGCCGCGGGTGCCCCCGGTGAGGTTGACCAGCGTGACGACGTGCGTGCCGCGTGCGGCGAACGTCGTCGTCCACGCCAGCTGCAGAGACGAGCGGTTGCCACGCAGGTTGAGGGTGGCGACCCGGTGACCGTCGAGATAGACCGCGACACTGCCGTACGTCGTGCCCCGTGCCAGGAGGACACCGACGCTGCGTCCGAAGACCTTGATCCGGACCGCCTGGCCCTTCTTGGTCGACGACATCACGCGTGCACCCGTCGTCCCGGTGCGCTTCACCGTGCGCCAGCCGCGGGAGTAGGTCACCGAGGACCTGCTCGTCTCCGGGACATAGCGCGACTGCACCCGCCCGGTCGCAGTCACGACCGAGCCGTCGACGGCACGCGCCGCTGCACGATAGGACGACGCATACCAACCGGCCGTGGAGGTGCGAGCGCGACTGACGACGGTCGCGGAGCTCACCGCCGCTGCCTGGCTCGGGTCGGCCGGCGGCCGGGTGACGATCCAGCGCCAGCGCACGGGCACGGTCGGCCCCGACGAGGTGGGCGTGCTCGTGCCCGGCGTGATCCGGCCGACGGGCACCGACACCGTGGGGCGCGGCGGCGCGACGTAGCGCGGGTCGGTCGACGGCAGGCCGAGGCGATACTCGATCACCGCGCCGGCAGCAGACTGCGACGTGATGCGGATTCCCACGCGACCATCAGCGAAGTCGATCCAGGTGCCGCCGGGCATGACGGTGTGGGTGTTGCCGAACGACGGATCGCTCGTCGCCGGGTCACCGTCGAGCAGATAGGACTCGTAGCCGGCGAACGCGGCCGCACTGGGCTGGCTCGTATCGAACTCGCGTCGCACCGTGACACCGGGTGCGACCAGCCATTCACCGTCGCCATCCACGCATCGCGTCCCACCGCCTGGCGGAACTCCACGACGTACTTCGTCGCGCCGTCAGACAACGTGAGCACCCGAAGGCCCGTCCCGGTCTCGAGCGGAACGACGGTCGCAGTGCCGTCGACTGTGGGCGCGAGCTCCTCGCTCGCACCGACGACGCCGAGGTGACGCAGGTGCGAGGCGTTGAGATAGCCCTGGATGCCCCAGGACACGGCCATGATGTCGTTGGTGTCCCAGTAGGAACGCGCGCTGCAGCTGGCGGCCGGAGCGTCGATGACGCGCACGCCGCTGATGCTGCAGTCGAGCTCCTGCGAGTGTCCGAGGCCGAGGTTGTGACCGAGCTCGTGCCCGATCACGCCGACGTCGTTGTAGCCGTTGGTCCACGCGACGCCGCCGGAGGCGACACCGCTGCCGACGGTGCCGAGCCCGGCGATGCCACCACACGCGCTGAACGACGGGAAGTAGACGACGAGGTGCTTGCCGGAGCCGCCGGTCCAGCCGGTGGCGGTCTCGATCTCGCTCCAGAACGCCATCGAGCTGCTGACGCTCCCGCCCGGCTGGCACGGTGCGTTGCTCGTCGTGACGACCGTGGGATACGCCGTGGCAGCGAAGCCGACGACTCCCCCGGTGACCTCGTCCCAATAGCCCGTGACGCCGGCGTTGATGGTCGAGGCGACAGCCGCCCCGGTGGTGGCCGATGCCGACGTGCCTGGCGGCTGCGCGATGACGACGAGCACGCTGTGCTGGACCGCTCCCGCCGCGACCGCGGTGTTGACGGGAGCGACGCCAGTCCCGGTTGCGACCTGGCCAGCAGCGGGCACCGTGTCGACCTCGACGCTGCCGACACTCACCCCCGCCTCGGGGTTGCGCGCGTCGGTACCCGACAACGACGACGTGAGTGCGCCGGACGACGTGCGACGTATCCCGGCCGTCGACCGGAGTCGCAGCGTGACGGTCGCGCCGTTGACCACGTGCGCAAGGCTGGACGCCGGGACCTGGACCGCTCCGTCGGACGTGCGGACGTAGGTGATCTCGTCGGCGTCGGCCGGCAGCGGGTGGGCGAAGTCGTCGAGGTGCAGTCGCTCGACGGTGCCGGTCACGGTGACGGGACCGCCGGCCGCACCAGGGCTTGCCCCCGAGGCGTTCGGCAGCACGGTCGCCGCGAGCACGCCCGCGACGCCGACCACGGTCAGCCCGCGCCAGAGTCTGGTCCTCACTGCTTACCTCGCATGTCCCGGTGATCGGCACGATGCGACGTGCTCCTGAGCCGCCTGCGTCGAGCCGAGGATGCTGCTGAGCCGTACGGGTGATCGGGCGAGGCGGCGGCCCTCCAGCACCGCTGCCCTAGGGTGACTGCCATGACCTCCCCCACCGAGCCGGACGCCGAAGCGCCCGCTGCCGCCCCCGTCGTCGCGAGCGGGAAAGCCAGCGACCGGATCGTCTGGGTCGACTGCGAGATGACGGGTCTGTCGCTGCAGACCGACGCGCTCGTCGAGGTGGCGTGCGTGGTCACCGATGCCGAGCTCAACGAGCTCGACGAGGGTGTCACTGTCGTCATCCGCCCGCCGGACGTGCCGTTCGCCGAGATGCCCGACATCGTCCGCGAGATGCACACGGCCTCGGGACTTATCGAGGAGATCCCGCACGGCACCACCCTCGAGGTGGCCGAAGCGCTGGTGCTCGACTACATCAAGAACCACATCTCCGAGCCGCGCAAGGCCCAGCTAGCCGGGTCGAGCGTCTACGTCGACCGCGGGTTCCTCGCGCGTGACATGCCGATCCTCGATGCCTACCTGCACTACCGCCTCATCGACGTCTCGAGCCTCAAGGAGCTCGTCCGTCGGTGGTATCCGAGGGTCTACTTCAACTCCCCGCCCAAGACCGGCAACCACCGGGCGCTCGCCGACGCCCGCGAGAGCATCGCCGAGCTGCGCTACTACCGCGAGGCCGTCATGGTC
>JANMBJ010000055.1:0-8555 GCA_031360335.1 Candidatus Nanopelagicales bacterium | reverse complement strand
GCCGACGTCGAGGGCATCCCGTGGGTCAACCGCCTGGTCGACGTCGTGCGCGAGGACGCTGGTCTGGAGCATGGTGTCTCGTTGCCCGTGTGGGACGCGATGCTCCGCACCGGAGACGACCTGCTGACCGTCGCGCAGAAGGCGGCGGCAGGATCGGTCACCTTCCGCGTTCCCGAAGGCAAGGACGCCACGAAGGCCGCCAAGGCGTCGCGCGCGCAGGTGGCCGCGGGCATCCGTCGCATCGACACCAGCCGCAGGCAGCGCGACAAGCTCATCGCGAAGTACGGTCAGCCGCCCGCGCCGTGGATCTATCTCATCGTCGCCACCGGTGACATCTACGAGGACATGCCGCAGGCGCAAGCAGCTGCACGCGAGGGTGCCGACGTGATCGCGGTGATCAGGTCGACCGGGCAGTCGTTGCTCGACTACGTCCCCGAAGGCCCGACCCGCGAGGGCTACGCCGGCACCTACGCCACCCAGGCGAACTTCCGCCTGATGCGCGCAGCGCTCGACGAGACGAGCAAGGAGCTCGGGCGCTACGTCCGGCTCACCAACTACGCCTCCGGACTCTGCATGCCCGAGATCGCCTCTCTCGCAGGCCTTGAGCGGCTCGACATGATGCTCAACGACTCGATGTACGGAATCCTGTTCCGCGACATCAACCCGGTGCGCACGTTCGTCGACCAGAGGTTCAGCCGTCAGATCCACGCGCGCGCCGGCATCATCATCAACACCGGCGAGGACAACTACCTCACCACCGCCGACGCCGTCGAGGCCGCGCACACCGTCACCGTGAGCCAGCTGCTCAACGAGTACTTCGCGAAGGAAGCGGGCCTGGAGAACTGGCAGCTCGGACTCGGCCACGCCTTCGAGATCAACCCTGACATCCCTGACTCGTTCCGGATGGAGCTCGCCCACGCGATGCTCGCGCGCGCGCTGTTCCCGGATGCGCCGCTGAAGTGGATGCCGCCGACGAAGCACATGACAGGTGACGTCTTCCGCGGCTATCTGCTCGATGGGTTCTTCAACCTCGCCGGCGCACTGACCGGCCAGGGAATCCTGCTCGTCGGCATGATGACCGAGGCGGTGGTCACGCCCTGGCTGTCGGACCGCGACCTGGCGCTGCAGAACGTCCGCTACGTCTTCAACGCCGCGGGCAACCTGCGGGAGGACTTCCGACCGGCGCGCGACGGCTATATCGCCAACCGGGCGCGCCAGGTGCTCGGTGAGGCAGTCGACCTCCTCGACCGCATCGTCGACGACACCCTGCTCAACGCGATCGCCGACGGAACGTTCGGGCTCATGAAGCGTCCTGCCGACGCCGGGCGCGGCCTCGACGGCGTCGTGAAGAAGTCGGCGGGCTATTTCAACCCCGCGACCGACCTGCTCGAGGAAGGGGCGACCCGATGAGCGCTGCGAGAGGCACCTCCAAGCCCGTCGTCACCACGCCGCCTAGGGGCAAGACCGCGGGCCACATCGTGCGTCCCTACGGCGACGCCACCGGCGACGGCATGGTGCAGCTGTCGTTCACCCTCCCGCTCCCGCATGACAAGCGGGCCGAGGGTGGCGCGCAGCTGTTCGCCTCGAAGATGGGAATGGACCCGGCGATGGTTGTGCATGCGAAGGCGATGGGCCCGGACTTCACGTTCTTCGTGGTCTACGGCCCGGTGCACCACCTGGTCGACACCCGCGACGTCGTGATCGTCGAGCGCGACTACCCCCTTCTGCCACCCAAGGAGGTCAACAGCCTGATCAAGAAGACCCTCCACCGTCCGCTCGTCGTCGTCGGCGCCTGCATCGGCACCGACGCGCACACCGTGGGCATCGACGCGATCCTCAACATCAAGGGATTTGCCGGTGAGAAGGGCCTGGAGTACTACACCGAGATCACGGTCGTGAACCTCGGTGCCCAGGTCTCGGTGCCCGACCTCGTCGAGCAGGCGCGGGTGCACCGCGCCGACGCGGTGCTCGTGTCACAGGTCGTGACGCAGCGCGACGCGCACCTGCACAACACCCGGGAGATGAGCGCGGCGTTCCGCGAGGCGTTCCCCGTCGACCGGCGTCCCCTCCTCGTCGTGGGCGGCCCTCGATTCGACGAGCTCGCGACCGACGAGCTCGGTGTCGACCGGATCTTCGGCCGAGGTACGACCCCCGGCGAGGTTGCGTCCTACCTCGTGTCGGCACTGGTGCCCCCGGCTACGCCCACGAGCACCACGCAGTCCAGCCGGACGCGTTCCGGAGCCTCACGGCCCACGACCTCACGGCCCACCACCTCACGGAAGAAGGCCTCATGACCGGCTCCGCAGCAGATCCCCGCCTCGGAGTGAGCGTGACGCACCGCCGGTATGTGCCCTACTCGCACGCGCACTACGGCGGCAACCTCGTCGACGGCGCCTACGTGCTCGGCATGTTCGGCGACGTCGCGACCGAGCTGTGCATTCGCACCGACGGTGACGAAGGTCTGTTCGCCGGCTACGGCGACGTCGCCTTCCGCGCGCCGGTCATGGGTGGTGACATCCTCGAGGCGACGGTCACCGTGACCCGGGTGGGTCGTCGATCCCGCGGGATCGCGTTCGAGGCCCGCGTCGTCTGCCGTGCTACGCCCGCGGTCTCGACGTCGGCCGCTGAGGTGCTCGCAGAGCCTCTCGTGGTGACCACCGCGACCGGCACGGTCGTCGTGCCCGGCTGATCCCGAGCACTCGCTCCGGCCCGCAGGCGTCACGCGGAGGACGTCCGGGCCGGGACTTCTGCGGATGGTGCCGGGAGCCGACATGCTGTCCTCCGTGCGGCACCGGGTCGCGGGTGAGGGGAGTCGACGTGACGGCGATCGAGGAGTGGGTGGAGGTCTACCAGGACCTGCACCGCAACCCCGAGCTCAGCTTCCAGGAGACCCGTACCGCGGGCATCGTCGCGGACCGGCTCACCGCGATGGGCTACGACGTGACCACGGGGGTCGGGGGCACGGGGGTCGTCGCGCTGCTGCGTAACGGTGACGGCCCTGTGGTGCTGCTCCGTGCCGACATGGACGGCCTGCCGGTCGAGGAGAAGACCGGGCTCGAGTATGCAAGCTCTCAGCGAGGTGTCGACGACGAGGGCAACGACGTCGCCGTGATGCACGCATGCGGCCATGACGTGCACGTCACCTGCCTGCTCGCCGCGTGCGACGCGCTCGCCACCGACCGGGGGTCCTGGTCCGGCACTCTCATGGCGGTGTTCCAGCCCGCCGAGGAGAAGGGTGCCGGAGCGCTCGCGATGCTGGCCGACGGGCTCTACGAGCGGTTCGGCACACCGTCGGTCGTGCTGGGCCAGCATGTCGCGCCGCTGCCCGCCGGCGTGATCGGGTTGCGCGCCGGTGCGACGTTCGCGACGTCGGACGGTGTGCGGATCGTCCTGCACGGGCGCGGCGCGCACGGGTCGCGCCCCGAGGCGTCGGTCGACCCGGTGGTCATGGCGGCTGCGACCGTGATGCGGCTGCAGACGATCGTGTCGCGCGAGGTCGGCGGGAGCGAGGTCGCGGTGGTCACCGTCGGGAAGCTCAGCGCTGGCACCGTCATCAACGTCATCCCGGACTCGGCCGAGATCCTCATCAACGTGCGCACCTTCGACGCCGGTGTGCAGGAGCGCGTGTTAGCTGCGATCACCCGCATCGCTCACGGCGAGGCGGCGGCAGCGGGTGCACCCCGGGAGCCTGACGTCGACCACCTGTCGTCGTTCCCCGCAGTCGTCAACGACGCCGCAGCGGTCGAGCGCACCCGCCCCGCCCTGGCCGGGGTCAGCACCGCAGTCGTCGACCCCGGGCTCGTGACGGGGAGCGAGGACGTCGGCAGCCTTGCCACCGCGGCAGGCGTGCCATGCGTCTTCTGGCTGCTCGGGGGAGCGGATCCGGCGCAGTTCGCCGGCCTCGCGAGCATGGAGGCGATCGCCGAGAAGGCGCGCTCCATCCCGTCCAACCATTCGCCCCTCTACGCGCCGGTGCCCGATCCCACCCTGGCCAACGGGGCGGCCGCCCTCGTGGCGGCAGCCCGCGAGTGGCTGGGGGACGGCTCGGCGACGGCGTGAGCGATGCGATGCGGATCGCAGTACTGGTCGCGTTCTTCCCGATGTCCTAGCGCTCGTCGCGATGCGACATGGGGGGCGAACGCTGCCGTGGAAGCCGCGCCTGGCGACCTGCACGCGGCTAGGGTCGCGTCATGGCCAGGTATTTCGATGTGCATCCGGAGAATCCGCAGCCGCGACTGATAGCGCAGATCGCCGATGTCGTGCGCGAAGGGGGTCTCATCGCCTACCCGACCGACTCCTGCTTCGCCCTCGGCGCACAGCTCGGCAACGTGCATGCGCTCGACCGCATCCGCGAGGTGCGCCAGCTCGACGAGCACCACCACTTCACCCTGGTCTGTGCCGACTTCTCCCAGCTCGGGCAGTACGTCACGGTGAGCAACGCGATGTTCCGCACGGTCAAGGCGTGCACGCCGGGCAGCTACACCTTCATCCTCCCGGCGACCAAGGAGGTGCCGCGCAAGCTGCAGCACCCCAAGAAGCTGACCGTCGGAGTACGCATCCCCCGCCATGTCGTGGCGCAGGCGCTGCTCGCGGAGCTCGGTGAGCCGCTCGTCTCGAGCACGCTGTTGATGCCGGGGGAGGAGGACCCGATGACGCAGGGCTGGGAGATCAAGGAGCGGCTCGACCACCTCATCGACGCAGTCGTCGACTCGGGCGACTGCGGCCTCGAGCCCACGACAGTGGTCGACCTGTCCGGGGTCGAGCCCGAGATCCTGCGCGTCGGCGCGGGGGACCCGTCCCGCTTCGAGTAGGGCCACGCCCGGGACTGATGCCGAATCGTGGCTTCGCCCTGGGCTTACGCCGGAACCACCGACCGTGGGCGGCTCGTCAGATCCCTGTGACCCTCGCCCATGCCGAGGCATCGCCCGCTGCTCCCGTAGCCTGTCGGCATGCCTGAGCCGCTCGAGCCCCCCTCGCTCGAGCTGGCCGTGGGCGAGGGTCCGCCCCCCGGCTGGCTCGGTGCCGTGCACCCGCTCCCGGCAGCCGACAGGGTGTGGAGCGGCCGTCGGCAGCTGCTCGCTCGGGCGGTGGGCTCCGGAGTCGGCGGGCTGCTCCTGACGCTCTCCTTCCCGCCCTACGACCTGGTGTGGTTGGCTCCGCCGGCGCTCGCGGTGATGACGCTCTCCTGGCACGGCGTCGGCGCTCGCCGGGGATTCTGGCTGGGTTACCTGTCGGGCCTCGTCTTCCTCTCCTGGCACCTTGCCTGGATGCGGGTCATCGGTGACGACGCCTGGCTCCTGCTCGCCGCGACGTTCGCGCTCTTCGTCGGTCTCGTGGGTGCGGGCGTTGCGGCGACGTCGCGCCTGCGGGTGTGGCCACTCGCAGTCCCGCTTCTGTGGGTGCTGTCCGAGGCGATCCGCGGTCGGGTGCCGCTCGGTGGCTTCCCCTGGGGCGACCTGGCGTTCGGGCAGACGTCGACCGCCCTCACGCCCTACGCCGCGCTCGCCGGGGCCCCGGGAGTCACCTTCGCGATCGCGCTCGTCGGATCTCTGCTCGCCTTCGCGTGGAGCGCGCGTCGTCGCCCGCGCGCGGCCGTCGCGTCGCTCGTCGGCGTGGCCCTGGTGTGCACGCTCGGCGGTCTCGTGCCGCGCTCGGTCGACGGGGAGCAGGGTGCGTCGGGGGAGCCCGCCTACGTCGTCGCGGCGGTCGTGCAGGGCGACGTCCCGGCTGCGGGCCTGGATGCCTTCGGCGAACGCGCCGCCGTCCTCACCAACCACGTGCGCGAGACCGTGCGACTCGCTGCCGACGTGGCTGCCGGTGTGACCTCGCAACCCGACCTGGTGATCTGGCCGGAGAACTCCACCGACATCGACCCGCTCGTCGATGACTGGGCTCGCGGCCAGATCCAGCAGGCCACCGATGCGATCGGAGTGCCCGTCCTCGTCGGTGCGGTCGTCACCACCCCGACCGACCCGACCCACATCTGGAACACGGGCATCGTCTGGCTGCCCACGGCCACGGGTGATCCCGGTCCGAGCGACTACTACGTCAAGCAGCACCCGGTGCCGTTCGGCGAGTGGATCCCCGCACGTGAGCTGCTGTCGAGACTGATCAGCCGGTTCGACCGTGTGCCCCGTGACTTCGCGGCGGGCCCGTCGACCGGCGTCATGCAGCTCGGCCCGGCGCGGCTCGGTGACCTCATCTGCTTCGAGGTGGCCTACAACGATCTCGGTCGCGCTGCCGTGCGTGGCGACGGCGTCGACGGCGCGCTGGCTGGCCAGGGCGCCCGCATCCTGTCGGTGCAGACCAACAACGCGACCTACAGCGGCACGGGTCAGCCCGAGCAGCAGATGGCGATGTCGCGGCTGCGCGCCGTGGAGCACGGTCGATCGGTGCTTGTCGCCGCAACCAGCGGCATCAGCTCGATCGTGCGTCCCGATGGCAGCGTGGTCGCGGCCATCCCCGAGCACGTGCCCGGCTATCTCGTCGAGCAGGTGCCCCTGCGCGACACGCTCACGGTCGCCGACCGGGTGGGTGCCGCGCCGGAGCTGCTCGCCGGCGCACTCGCCGTCATCCTGCTCGTCGTTGCCGCCGCGAGACAGCGTCGTGGCGGGGGATTCGGTCGCCGTGGCCGTGGAGCCGTAGGCTCGGCAGACCGCCCCAGCGCCGAGGAGGTTGCCCCGTGAACGAGTCGACGTTCGCCGACCTCGGTCGCATCGTGGTGATCATCCCGACCTACAACGAACGGGAGAACCTCGAGCTCATCGTCGGGCGACTCCGAGCGGCGGTGCCCGAGGCGCGCGTGCTGGTGGCTGACGACAACAGCCCCGATGACACCGGGGCGATCGCTGACTCGATCGCTGCGTGCGACGACCAGGTGCACGTGCTGCACCGGCTGGGCAAGGACGGTCTCGGCGCGGCGTATCTCGCGGGCTTCGACTGGGCCCTCGAGGCGGGCTATGACGTCGTCGTCGAGATGGACGCCGACGGCTCGCACCAGCCCGAACAGCTGCCGATCCTGCTCGATGCCCTGCGGTCGGCGGATCTCGTGCTCGGCTCGCGCTATGTCAAGGGCGGCTCGGTCGTGAACTGGCCGCGATCGCGGGAGGTGCTGTCGCGCGGCGGCAACATCTACACCCGCGTGATGCTCAGCGTGCCGCTCAAGGATGCGACTGGGGGCTATCGGGCGTTCCGAGCCACGGCGTTGCGCAGCCTGGACCTGACCGGGGTCGAGAGCAAGGGCTACTGCTTCCAGGTCGATCTCGCCCGCCGCGCCGTGCAGGCGGGGCTTCGGGTCACCGAGGTGCCGATCGAGTTCGTGGAGCGCGAGCTCGGCGTCTCGAAGATGGACCAGCGCATCGTCGCGGAGGCGCTCTGGCGCGTGACGGTCTGGGGTGCCCAGGACAAGGCGCGGAAGGCGCGTCGACTGCTTGCGGGATCGACGGGCGCACCCGCCCCAGGGGCGCAGCCGCGCGGCCGATCCACGTCCGGGTCGGGCTGGTGACGCCGTGAACCCGTGGGTGATCCTCGTCATCGTCATCTATCCCGTGCTCGAGTGGCTGACTGCCTCGTGGCTCGCAGCGCTGATCGGCTGGGGCGCTGTCATCCTCGTGGTGGCCGTGCTGGTCATCGCCGGTGTCGCGGTGATGCGTCGCGCCGGCTTTGCCGCCGCGCGGTCGTTGCGACCGGTGCAGGTCGACGGCACGACAGTCATGCCGGCGGCGACCCAGGAGCAGCTGACCGCAACCGGTCGCGAGGTCGGCGACGCCGGGACGGTGTTCGTCGCCGGCCTGCTCATCGCCGTTCCAGGGCTCCTCACGAGCACCCTCGGTCTCCTGCTGCTCGTGCCTGCGATCCGGCGCCGGGTGCGCACCGGTGTCTCCCGGTCCGTGCGTCGCCGGGCCGAGGCAGCCGGCGTCGTGTTCGACACCCGGGCGTCGACGAGCACCGTGCAGGGCTCGGTGCTGCGCGACGATGGGGTGGGCGATCCGGTCGACCGACCGATCCGCGGCGAGATCGTGGCCGGTGAGGTCGTGCGCCCGGACGAGGGCCCCCAGACTCCTTAGCCCTACGCCGCGGCCGGCCCGGAGCGCCGCCGAGCCGACAACTCGATGAGCCCGAGGTCCTGGTGGGCCTCGGGCTCATCGTGAGGGGGAGAGAGCTGTCGTGCTGATCGTGCTGTCCGTGCGTGGTGTGCCGATCTGGGGCGCTGGTCGAGCGAGCGCCCACGGTCGGACGCGCGGCGGGGTCAGCCGGTCTTCTTCGCCAGAGCACGTCCGCCGCGGAGCAGCTCGCGGCGCTCTGCGAGCAGGACCTCGAGGTCTACGATCGTGCGACGCTCGAGCAGCATGTCCCAGTGCGTGCGGACGTGCTTGACCGGCTTCGCCTCGGGCTTCTCACCGTTGCGGATGATGGCCTCGGCACCGCAGGTGCGGCACTCCCAGAGATAGGGAAGGTCGGCCTCGACCGAGAAGGGCATCGAGGTGTGGTGCCCCTGAGGGCAGTCGTAGATGACGACCTGGCGCGGTGCGAGCTCGACGTGATCGTCGTTCTCG
>JANMBJ010000047.1:0-6438 GCA_031360335.1 Candidatus Nanopelagicales bacterium | reverse complement strand
CGCCCCATGGCCAACAAACTGTCGTTCATCGGCCGAGACATGGCCGTCGACCTCGGCACCGCCAACACGCTCGTCTACGTGCGTGGCCGCGGCATCGTCCTCAACGAGCCGAGCGTCGTCGCCATCAACAACAACACCGGCGGCATCCTGGCTGTGGGTGCTGAGGCCAAGAAGATGATCGGCCGGACCCCCGGCAACATCGTGGCGATCCGCCCGCTCAAGGACGGTGTCATCGCCGACTTCGACACCACCGAGCGGATGCTGCGCTACTTCATCCAGAAGGTGCACAAGCGTCGCCACCTCGCCAAGCCGCGACTCGTCGTGTGCGTGCCCTCGGGCATCACCGGTGTCGAGCAGCGCGCCGTGAAGGACGCGGGATATGCCGCCGGCGCCCGCAAGGTCTACATCATCGAAGAGCCCATGGCGGCAGCGATCGGCGCCGGTCTCCCCGTGCACGAGCCCACCGGCAACATGGTGGTCGACATCGGCGGTGGCACGACCGAGGTCGCGGTCATCTCCCTCGGCGGCATCGTGACCAGCCTGTCGATCCGCGTGGGTGGTGACGAGCTCGACAGCTCGATCATCAACTACGTCAAGAAGGAATACTCCCTCATGCTCGGTGAGCGGACCTCCGAAGAGATCAAGATGGCGATCGGCTCGGCGTTCCCGAGCCCCGACGAGCCGCATGCGGAGATCCGCGGACGCGACCTGGTCACCGGTCTTCCGCGCACGGTCGTCGTGACAGCCGAAGAGATCCGCCGCGCGATCGACGAGCCCGTCAACGCGATCGTCGACGCCGTCAAGACCACGCTCGACCGCACTCCGCCGGAGCTCTCCGGCGACATCATGGATCGCGGCATCGTGCTCACCGGCGGCGGTGCTCTGCTCCACGGTCTCGACGAGCGGCTCCGTCACGAGACGGGCATGCCGATCGTGATCGCCGACAACCCGCTCGACTGCGTGGCGCTCGGCTCGGGGAAGTGCGTCGAGGAGTTCGAGGCGCTGCAGCAGGTGCTCATCTCCGAGCCTCGGAACTGACCAGCACCGCTCGCACGTCTCACGCGCGACCGACTGCGCCCGCGATGCCCCGCGTCGCGGGCGCACACACGCCACCAACAGCCGCCGAGCATCCGTCAGCCTCGGGTGACACCACCCAGACCGAGCCGCCGGACCCGGCCAGACCCGACGCCGTCGGACGAGCGAGAACCAGGGAGAACGGACCACCGTGCGGGACAACAGACGGACGCGGACCATCCTCGGTCTGCTCCTGCTGACGTCCCTGACACTCGTGGTCCTCAGCCTCAAGGGCGGGGGAGATGGCGCCCGCACCGAGGCTTCGGGCTTCTTCGGCCCGGTGCAGAACGCGGCGAGTGCGATCGTGCGCCCCGTGCGGGACTTCCTCGGGTCGATCGGGAGCCTCGGCTCCAAGGACCAGCAGATCTCTGACCTTCAGGCTCAGGTCGATAGTCTTCAGGGCCAGCTCAACACGACGGACTACGAGCGCAACCGCGCGAAGGAGCTCAACGACCTCCTGCGGCTCTCCGGCGCCGGGCAGTACAAGACCGTGCCCGCCCAGGTGATCGCCTTCGGACCGGCCCAGGGATTCGCCTGGACGGTCACCATCGACGTCGGCACACGCGACGGCGTCAGGATCGACTCCAACGTCGTCAACGGGCAGGGGCTCGTCGGGCGGGTGGTGTCGGTCGGCCCCACGACAGCCACGGTGGCGCTGCTCATCGATGCGACCTCGACCGTGGGTGCGCGCATCGAGTCGACCCTGCAGGTCGGCTTCCTCAACGGCACCGGCGACTCGAGCAGTGTCGACCTGCAGCTGCTCGAGCCGTTCGCACCGGTCGCCGTCGGTGACCGTCTCGTCTCCTCAGGTGTGACCGGTGGTGGCGGCGTCTACTTCCGCGGCATCCCGCTGGGCACCGTCACCGAGGTCCAGGGCACCCCGGGGCAGCTCACCCGGATCGCCAAGGTGAAGCCGTTCGTGGACTTCACGACCCTCGACCTCGTGGGCGTCATCGTCGAGCCGCCGCGCACCGACCCCGTCGACGCGGTCCTGCCGCCCAAGCCCTCGGCCACTCCGAGCGCCTCGAGGGGCGCCACGGGTGCCACCGGGGCCACCGGTTCCGCCGGCTCAGCCTCTCCCAAGCCCTCGGCGTCCTGACATGGGATGGTTGCGCGCGATGCTCACCCTCGCCCTCGTGGTCACGGCGCTTCTCGTTGAGCTGACTGCGATCCCGCTCTTCCACCTCCCGGGTGCGACCCCGGACGTCCTCGTCGTCACCGTGATCGCCCTGGGCTTCGTGGGCGGTCCCGTACGCGGGGCTGCCACCGGCTTCCTCGCCGGCGTCCTGCTCGACCTCGCGCCGCCCTCGGCCGGCGTGCTGGGACTCTCCGCCGTGGTCTTCGTCGTCGCGGGCTATGTGGCTGGGACGCTCGGGGCCGAGCGCGACCGGGGGGCGTTCGCGACCGTCGGCATCACCGGTCTGCTCGCCGCCGCCACCACGCTGGGCATCGCGGTGGTCGGGGGGCTCGTGGGTGACCCGCGCATCTCGTGGGACCGGGTCCCCGGGCTGATGCTGACCCAGCTCGCCTACTCCCTGGTCGTGGCGGCGTTCGTGGTGCCGCTCGTCACGGTGCTGTGGCGTCGGGTGGATCCGCCGACATCCCGCTATGAGCTGAGTCGCCAGTAGCCTGGGCCGTGAGTCGCATCACGTGAGGGAACCTGCCGCCCTCGCCCGTCGTCCACGCCCTAGCGCCCCGGACATCTCGACCGTGTCCCACCGGTCGATCCCGACCCCGCCCACGACGAGCCCGCCCCAGTCACCGCAAGGAGCCCCGAACCGTGAGTGAGCGCTCGAACCTGCGCCTCGCGGTCCTCGGCGTCCTCCTGCTGTCGCTGGTGCTCACCCTCGTCGGTCGCCTCTTCTTCCTCCAGGTCGTCTCAGCGGAGGTCTACACCGCGAAGGCCTCGGCCAACCAGTTCCGCTACGTCGTCACTCCGGCCACGCGCGGGCTGATCCTCGACCAGCTCGGTCGTCCCCTCGTGGCCAACCGCACGTCGCTCGTGGTGAGCGTCGACCGCACGGCGCTGGCCGACCAGAAGGACAAGGGCGCCGCCGTCCTGCACCGCCTCGCCAAGGCGCTCGGTGTCAGCGACACCTCGATCAAGTACCGCCTCGAGACCTGTGGCAAGGACGCGCACGAGAAGCCGCCGATCTGCTGGAACGGCTCGCCCTATCAGCCTGTGCCCGTGGCGAAGGACATCACCCAGGACCTCGCGCTCACCATCATGGAGAAGCGTTCGGACTATCCGGGTGTGAGCGCCGGACTCGAGGCCGTCCGGGAGTACGAGTCGCCCTTCGGCGTCAACGCCGCGCACCTGCTCGGCTACCTCGGCCCGGTCAACGACACCGAGCTGCAGGTGCAGAAGGACGCGCTGGCCGCGGGCCAGAAGATCCCACCGGAGAGCCTGCTGCGCAGCCGCGACCTCATCGGCCGCGCGGGCCTCGAGTCGCAGTACGACGACACCCTTCGCGGCGTGCCCGGCGTCAAGAAGCTCTCGGTCGACCTGTCGATGGCGGTCACCGGCACGGTGGGGGAGACCCAGCCGACTCCGGGCAACTACCTCGTCACCAACATCGACGCGCGGCTGCTGGCGGTCGCGGAGAAGCAGCTCTACGAGGCGATCCTGCGCGGCCGGTCGCGCACCGAGCGCGGTACCTCGACCCACTACAAGGCCGACTCCGGTGCGGTCGTCGTCATGGACGTCACCAACGGTCATGTGCTCGCGATGGCGTCCTGGCCCAGCTATGACCCGTCGGTGTGGGTCGGGGGGATCTCCAAGACGGAGTACTCCGCGCTCACGGCCACCGCAGCCAACACACCGCTGCTTTCCCGTGCGACGCAGGGCCAGTTCGTCCCTGCCTCGACCTTCAAGATCGTGTCGGCATCAGCTGCACTGCAGAACGGCTACACCCAGGACGGTCCCTACCCGTGTCCCGGGTCGTTGACGATCGCCGGTCGCAAGTTCAACAACTTCGAGGGTGAGGCACCGGGTCCGGTGAGTCTCACCAAGGGGCTCGCGGTCTCGTGCGACACGATGTGGTACCAGATCGCCAAGGACTTCTGGATCAAGGACGGCGGGCTCAAGCCCACGAAGCCGGTCGACGCCATCGAGAACATGGCGAAGTCCTACGGTTACGGCAAGAAGACCGGCATCGACCTGCCCAGCGAGTCGAGCGGCCGCGTGGGTGGTCGCGCCTTCAAGAAGGCCCGCTACGACGCCCTGCACGACGCCTGGTGCCGTCGTGCCGTCAACGGCTACCCGGAGTACACCGACAAGGCACGGGCGGCGCGTGACAAGGCGATCGCGTCTGACAACTGCAAGTACGGCGACATCTACCAGGTCGGTGACGAGGTCAACCTCGCGATCGGTCAGGGCGACACTGCCGTCACGCCGCTGCAGGTGGCCACTGCGTACTCCGCTCTCGCCAACGGTGGCACGATCTGGCAGCCCCAGGTCACCAAGGGCATCGTGTCGAGCAGTGGCAAGCTGGTCACCGCGATCAAGCCGCTGAGGACCGGCAGGCTTCCGGTGTCGGCCGCCAACCTGGCGTTCCTGCGCAACGCGTTCTCGCAGGTGACGAGCGAGACCTACGGCACCGGCTACAACGCGTTCAAGGGCTTCCCGCTCGCGCAGATCCCGGTGGCCGCCAAGACGGGCACGGGTCAGGCGTCGAACAACCAGCAGTCGACCTCGTGGTTCTCGACCTTCGCACCGGCCAACAAGCCGAAGTACGCCGTCGTCATGATGGTGAGCCAGGGCGGCACCGGTGCTGGCACGAGCGCACCCAGCGTCCGGAAGATCTACGAGGCCATCTACGGCATCACCGGCTCGACCGTCGATCCGACGAAGTCGGTGCTCCTCGGCGGCTCTCCGGTGAGCAAGCTCCCGACGATCAAGGCTGACGGCACCCCGGTCTACCCCGGCATGCCGACCTCCGCCAGCACCAGGGTCACCGGCGCAACGGGCGCCACCGGCGCCGTGGGGGCTACCGGGGCGACGGGCAAGGCGGGGGCCCAGGTCACGTCCGACGCCGCGACGCCCAACCCCACCCCCAGCTCGACCGGCTTCGTCGCTCTGCCAGTGCTGCTCATCAGCGGCCTCGTCGGTCGCCGACAGCACCGCCGTCACCGGCGGCGACGCCAGCCCGACGCTGTGGTCCGGTTGTGGTCGCCATGACCCTGACCTACCCCTCCGCGGGCACCCAGCGACGCCGGTCGGATTCCTGGCTCGCCAAGATCGACTGGTCGCTCGTCGTCGCGGCGCTCGCGCTCTCGATCATCGGTGCGCTGCTCGTATGGTCGGCGACCAAGGGCACGCAGCTCGACAAGGGGCTCGACCCCGACGGCTTCTTCAAGAAGCACCTGCTCAACATCGTGATCGGTGTCGGGCTGTGCATCCTGATCTCGCGCTTCGACTATCGACTGCTGCGCGCCTACACGCCCTTCCTGTGGGGTGCGTCGATCCTCGGTCTGCTCTTCGTGCTCGTGAAGGGCTCGACGATCAACGGCGCCAAGGCGTGGATCTCGTTGCCGGCCGGCTTCACGCTGCAGCCTTCGGAGTTCGCGAAGATCGCGATCATCCTCGGGATGGCGATGCTGCTGTCGGAGAAGCGCGACGCGGAGAACGAGCCGCGCGATATCGACGTGGCCTACGCGCTCGGCGTCGCCGGTGTGCCCATCGCGCTGATCATGCTGCAGCCCGACCTCGGCACCGTGCTGGTCATCGCCTGCATGGTGTTCGGCATCGTGTCGGTCGCCGGCGCCAAGGCCCGGTGGCTCATCGGGATCCTCGTCGGTGGTGTGATCGTGGCCTTCGTGGCGATCCAGACCGGTCTGCTCAAGGACTACCAGCTCGCTCGGCTCACCGCGTTCACCAACCCCGACGCGAACGGGCGCACGTCCGGCTTCAACACCCAGCAGGCGCGTATCGCGATCGGGTCGGGCGGCCTGTTCGGCACCGGCCTGTTCCACGGCCCGCAGACCCAGGGCCACTTCGTGCCGGAGAACCAGACCGACTTCGTCTACTCGGTGGCGGGGGAGGAGCTCGGCTTCGCCGGCGCCTGCGCCATCGTGCTGCTGCTCGGCTTCATCCTCTGGCGCGCCGTACGCATCGCCCTGCGCGCCTCGGACCTGTTCGGCCGCCTCGTGGCGACCGGTGTCGCCGTGTGGATCGCCTTCCAGGCCTTCGAGAACATCGGCATGAACCTCGGCATCATGCCCGTCACCGGCGTGCCGCTGCCGTTCGTGTCCTACGGCGGCACGTCCATGTTTGCCAGCTGGCTGGCCATAGGTCTCTTGCTCTACGTCCACTTGCGAGCCCTGGAGTAGGTCGCTGCGTCGCGTGACGTGCCTGCGTCGCGC
>JANMBJ010000295.1:0-4462 GCA_031360335.1 Candidatus Nanopelagicales bacterium | reverse complement strand
CCGATGACAGCGACGGGACGTGATGGGACAGTTGTCATGCCAGTCCTCTCAATGCAGATGAGTAGGTCGGGCACGCACACGCCGGCGGTCGGACAGGACAGGGATGGGGCCTCTTGACCAGGCTCCTACTAAGCCCGGATCCACCGATGCGTGACGTGTCTCGCGTCGTGTAGTGCGTGGTGAAACACGAAATGTCCTTGCTGTTGCTGAAGGATTCGTCTTGCGAAGGACCGAAACCGACTGCTTCAGAAGGACATCTCGCGGATGCAACTATCTCATGCCCGACCGATCGGGTCGGTGACGTTCGACGACCCGAATCTGGTGTCCGCTGCCGGCCTGGTGCCGCTGGTCCGGCTGGCGGAGTCGGCCGGTCTTGGTGAGTTGGCCGATGCGCGGCTCTCGGTGCCCGGTGACAAGGGCGCGAACGCTGGTCGCAAGGTGATGTCGCTGGTCGCGGGGATGGCCGCCGGGGCGGACTCGATCGAGGACATGGCCCTGCTGCGCCACGGCGGGATGGGCCGAGTCTTCGACAGCGCGTATGCGCCGTCCACGTTGGGGTCGTTCCTGCGGTCGTTCACCTTCGGCCACGTGCGCCAGCTCGACGCGGTCGCCTCGCGGGTCCTGGGGAACCTGGCCGCCGACACTGCGGTGGTCGCCGGGATCGATGATCTCGCACTGGTCGACCTCGACGACACCATCGTGGAGGTCCACGGCTACGCCAAGCAGGGCGCCGGATTCGGCTACTCCGGGGTCCGCGGCCTCAACGCCGCCGCCGCGACCGTGTCCACGGCCACGACCGCGCCGGTGATCGTCGCGACCCGACTGCGCAAGGGATCAGCCGGGTCGGCCCGCGGCGCGGCCCGGATCACCGCCGACGCGGTCAAGACCGTGAACCGGCTGCGCAGCAAGGACGCGACCGGGCTGGTCCTGGTCCGCGCGGACTCGGCCTACTACGGCCGCCCCACGATCCTGGCCGCGGTCAACGCCGGCGCCGCAGTGAGTGTCACGGTGCGCCAGAACGCGACTATCCGCGCTGCCATCACGGCAATTCCCGACCACGCGTGGACCACGATCGAATACCCGAACGCGGTCCTCGACGAGGCCACCGGAGCGTGGATCTCCCGCGCCGAGGTCGCCGAGATCCCCTTCACCGCGTTCGCCTCCGCGAAGAAGTCCGAGCACGTTGCGGGCCGCCTGGTCGTGCGCCGCATCCCGGACCTGAACCCACCAGCGAACATGCAGCAGGCGACCCTGTTCGAGGTGTTCCGCTTCCACGCCTTCTTCACCACCTCCGACCTGCCCACCATCGAGGCCGACAAGGTCCACCGCGGACACGCGATCATCGAGCAGGTCTTCGCCGACCTCAAAAGCTCCGCCCTGGCCCACCTGCCCTCGGGGAAGTTCAACGCCAACGCCGCCTGGCTCGTGCTGGCCTCGATCGCGTTCAACCTGACCCGAGCCGCCGGGACCATCGCCGGCGGACCCCACGCCAGAGCCACCACCGCCACCATCCGAAGACGGATCATCAACGTCCCCGCCCGCGTCGCGTTCTCAGCACGCCGCCTGACCCTGCACCTGCCCACCCGATGGCCCTGGCAAGACGCCTGGGAAACCATCTACGCCACCGCATTCGGGCCACCACCGACCGCCGAGACCTGACCGACCCGCCGACCAACCGGCCCGAGCACACCGAGCACGTGGAACACCCCGGACGAACCGTGATCCGGAGAACCACCACGCCCACACACAGGCCGCAGGCTCACAGCCCGACGACACCCGCACCCCGAAGCCCATCGGTGGATCCGGGCTAAGTCCAATACCGTTCAGTTAGGTCTTCGTATCACGGGGTTGGAGGGGATGGGTTTTGTCTTGAGGGGGCTGTGGCCGGAGTGTTTCGCGGGCCATTTGGACATCTTGCGTTTGATGACGCGGGGGTTCGCGCGGCGTCGGCGGATGGGGTTGATCCGGTGCAGCAATCGCAGGATGGCGTTGTGCCAGGCGTGGTCGGATTGTTCAGGGGCTCGAGGGGGAAAAGTCGCCCTGCGTCGTTGATCGGCGGGCGATGCGTAGGGCTGCGGTGAATGAGACACGGTCGGGGTCGTGGCCGGCGTGGAGAGCAGCGTCGTGGATGAGAACGCGGATGGCGTAGTGGCAGCACAGGTGTCCCCAGATCTCTTGCTGGACCAGGTCGGGTGACTTGGATCGCAGGATCATTCGGGGTCCGCGTTGGTGGGTTTTGAGCTCGTCGAAGGCGGACTCGATCTCCCAGCGTTGCGCGTAGGCCGCGGCGAGGTCGGCTGCCGGAGCCGTGTCGTGGTCCAGCAGTGTGGTGAGCAACCGGTAGGGCTCCCCGTCGGTGCGCAGGGTGTCGAGGTCGTAGTCGATCACCCGCACTCGAAGTGGGGCTCGCTTGGCCCGGTGCGCCCCCGAGGTGGGTCGGATCTCGGCGAGCCAAGACCCGTCAGGGAGATCGCTCAGGTGTCGGGGCCGGACGCTGGCCTTGACCCGCCAGAGCAGGTCCGCGCCGGTCGCGGCGGCCTGCGACCACAGCTCGAACCCATACAGACCCCGGTCTGCCAACACCAGCATCCCCGGGGCCAACCCCGTCACCAGCTCCCGAGACAGCGCCACCTCCGAGGTGGTGTAAGGGCCGACGCGGGCATCGAGGATCGCGTGCGTCCCGCACTCCGCCAATGCCACGATCCGGGCCTGCGGGAACGCCGCCCGATCCCCCCGAGATGAACCGGGCCGGCCGAAGAACTCAGCATTCGCAACAGAATCAGCGATCTCCACACTTGTGCCATCAAACGCCATCAGCCGCCGACCCGCGAGCCACGACCCCTTCGTGTCCGGTGTCGCCAGCGGCACAGCAACACGCCGGAACAGATCCCGAACCGGCTCGAAGCCCAGCCGTGCCCGAGCCTGGAAGATCGCCGACTTACCCGGCACCGCCACCTCGTCGCCGTCCCCGATCGACCACGCCAACCCATCCGACATCAACCCCAGCACGTCCTCATACGAACCCTCCGAGAACAACGCCATCCCGATCGAGAAATACGCCATCAACCGCGCCGGCAACAATCGATGCCGCTGCTCAGTACGCCCCGCCTCGGCGATCACTTCATCGACCACCTCAGCCGGGAACACCCGCGTGAGAACCCCCACCGACACCAGATCCGACAACCGACGATCCGAGACCGGCTTCACCCACCCAGCACGAGGCATGGCAACAAACTACACCAACACCGCACTAACTGAACGGTATTGCTACTAAGTCACTCCCACCAGCAGGTGAGTGCAGAAAGTGTTCCCGCCCGGCCGACGGATCACATACAAGGCAACCGTGTGGTGCCGGCCGTTCTCAGAGCCAGGCCGGGCGGGAACACATCCCATTCAACATCCCTGCCGTTCTCGTTCGCTTCGCGGGACCGCGTCCGGCAGGATTCGGCCGTGCGCTGGGCTGTAATCGTGAACGGACCGCCCGGATCGGGGAAGTCGACGCTCGCGCGGTCGCTCTCGCTGACTATGGGCCTGCCGCTGTTCTCCAAGGACGCCGTCAAGGAGACGCTGCTCGACCAGCTGGGCTATGCAGATCGGGCGGAGTCGCGCCGAATCGGTGCCGCCAGCGGAGAGGTCGTCTGGACGCTGCTCGGTGAATGCCCCGGCCCGGCGATCGTGGAGTCCTGGCTCGCCCCGTCGACCCGCGACATCGTCCGCGAAGGGCTGCGGCGGGCGGGGATCGACACGGTCATTGAAGTCTGGTGCGCCTGTCCACCGCAGGAGGCGGCCAGGCGCTACGCCGGCCGAGATCGGCATCCGGGCCACTTCGACGAGGCACTGCTTGAAGATCTTGGAGAGGTGCTCGCTACTGCAGAACCGTTGGGCCTCGGCGAGGTCATCGTTGTTGAGACCGAACGCCCGGTCGACGTCGAGCGTATAGCCCAGCTGGTTCGGACATCCGGCCGAGCATAGGTACCATTGTCACTCGGCTAGCGACTCGAGCCCCGGCAGTATCACTCGCATGACGGGGACGGATGTTGCGGAGGTCGAGCCACAGGCGCTCGAGGTGCCGGGCATCGTTGGAGTGTCTGCCGTGGCGCTTCTTCTGGTCGGCGGGTATCTCGCCGTGATCAGTGTCGCCAACGTCCTTTCTGGTTCCTCACCAGGATGGAGACTCTGGGGCGCTGCGACTCTGGCTGTCGGCGTCCCGGGCGTCATTGCCGGTGTCGGTCTGTTTCGTCGTCGGCGCTTTGGCTAGCGCGTGGGGCTGATCGTCCTTGCGCTCATGGCCGCCGCCGATGTCGCCTTCGCGGTTTGGCAGTCGGATCGGGTCGGCCGCGCGATCGTGGCCCCGCTCGCGGGGGTGATCCTGCTACTACTGAAGGTCCGTCGAGCCTTCGCCTAAGTGCTGTTCTCGCCCGGGGTTTGGCGGCCCGGAACCGGATGACACGCACCTGACAGG
>JANMBJ010000002.1:0-9465 GCA_031360335.1 Candidatus Nanopelagicales bacterium | reverse complement strand
CATCGTCGGCGTCGGCGAGGCGCCCGACCGCTCCGAGGTCGGCTCCCTCGAGCTCCATCCCGGCTTCGCGCAGGAGGTGACGGCGTACGACGGCGCCGGTCCACGAGCGCTTCGGCTCAGCGACGGGCGCTCCCGCCATCGCGGCGAACGACAGCTCAGGATGCACTTCCGCGATCCGGAGGTCGTCGCCGAGCAGCACACGCTCCCGCAGGTAGGAATCGACCTCCAGCACCTTCGCCCGTAGCGCCCACGCCTGCGCCGTGACGCCCGGACCCCCGAGAGCGACGTTGATCGCGCTTCCCTCGGCCCGCCCGGCTGCCTCGAGTGCCGGCCGCGACGGCGTGACGAAGATCGACGAGGCCCGTCTCCCCAATGCCGCTTGTGCGAGCCGGTCGGCCGCGCGAGCCCCGGCATCCGCAAGGCCGATCGGCATGTCGACTCCGACGCAGGCGAGCAATCCGTCGCCGCGTACGGACTCGATCAGCGCGGCCAGCGTCGGTGCGAAGGCGCCCTCGGCTCGGTGGCCGTCCCACACGATCCCGGCCCACCCCCGGCGGCAGCCGTCAACACCGAGAACCCGCGTGATCACGACGCCATCGTGCCGGACGAACCACCCCCGCACGACCTCACCGCGCGACGTGACCGAAGCACTCGACGCGACCGCGGCCCACCTGCCGAGGGCACGAGACGGATCACCGAGGACCTGCGGCCCCCACTGCTTCCATCGGCACGTCGTCGCGCAGCGACAGCAGCGCCCGGGCATACTCCGGCGCCCGCGGATAGTCGCTGTGTCCCGCGACGCGCGGCATGTAGCCCGTCGCGTCGATCTCGTCGCAGCCGTAGTCGATCGGACCAAGCGCGGAGGCATCAGCGGCCCACCGACCGGTGTCGACCGGGAAGCCGATCGGATCGGTCGCGCGCCACAGGTTGCGCCACCGCGGCTCGTCCGGCTCCGCCAGTGCAGGAGGCGATCCGGCACCGCCGAGACGCACCCGCACCGTGGCGTCGCCCCACTGCTGCGGCACCGGCGCTGCGGGCCACGGTGACCTCGACCAGAGGTGTACGACGGGAGTGGCCGCGATACCCAGCACCTGTGGACCGAGCAGCAGCGGGAAGACCCGCGCGAAGTACGCCTGCAGCTGACAGCCGTAGGTCACCAGGGACACCCGACCGCACCGATCCGGCGAGAGCTGCAGGATCGTCGCGACGCAGAGCACGCCACCGAGACTGTGCCCGGACAGGATCACCCGGCGCTGCGGTGCGACGGCGTTGCGCTCGTGCGGGTCGTCGATGTCGTCGGCGTCGAGCCAGCCCAGCACCCGTCCGGTGAGCTCGGGAATCGCCCGCTCGGCATAGCAGGGCGGCGCGAGGGGATGTCCGTCACGCGGGAGGAAGCACACGAGGTCCCAGATGAGTCCGAGCGGGCGCTTGCCCCCCGTCGTCGTCCCACCGATGAGCATGCCGACCACGGCGACCACGAGGAAGGCCGTCGATGCCACCCCTGCCCCGACAAACCAGGTGAGGCCCGGACCGCGGTCGTTCCTGCCCCACTCGGCAGCCGCTGCCAGGGGAATCGCGATGACGAGGTTGGCGAGCACGACCCAGGCCACGACACAGAGCACCGGCTCAGCGCGGGCGGTGACCGCGGCGATGCGACGCGCGGCCTCGCGTGACTGTGTGAGCACCGCGGGGTCGACATCGGCGTCGTACGCCAGCAGCGGGGCTGCGGGGCGGATCCCGCCGAATGTCGTCACGACCATGACCAGGAGCAGCAGCAGCCCGGCGCCGAAGCACGGGATGATCAGAGCCGCTGCCATCTGATAGACCGCCGGTGCCGTCAGGTCGGCTGCCTGGCTCGGCAGGGCGCCGCTCCCGCTCTGCACGACGCACTCGACCGTGTCGGCCTTGGGTGTGAGGTCCGATGCCGAGTGACAGTCGTTGAGCCAGTCGCCCGTCGCCAGCGTTGCCGCGCTCGACAGCAGCACGGCGAAGCCCAGACTCAGCAGCATGAACGTCGACGCAGCCCGCCCTCGGAAGCCGAACTCCGGCAGCGCTCCTCCGGCGGCCACCTGGTGCGCGACCGCCATCACCAGGGTGAGGGCGAGACCCGAGCGCCACCCCCAGGACGAGCCGCTGAAGCAACCGATCGCGATGACGCCGGCAAAGCCCACCAATGCTGCGGCGGCGAGCCACACGTGCGCACGTCCGGGGACCGCGGTCGTACGAAATCCCCAGGCGAGGCCGACGAGGAAGACGCCGATCGCCACCAGCGCGAGCAGCACCGGCCCAGGCGTCGCCATCACGCTGGGGTGCAGGGGTATCTGGCCCCCGTCCCTCGGCGTGAAGGCAACGAGGGCACCCAGGCAGGCGAGCAGGGAGACGATCGAGGCACCGACGATCCAGCGGCTCGGTCGACGTGTCTCGTCGAGCTCGCCCGACGGTCTGGCGATGCCGCTCTGGCGCGTGTCGAGCAGGTAGTGGACGACGTAGCCGAGCACCGCGACCGCGAGCGCTGTGGCGAGGACCCACAGCGCTCGGACCCAGCCGTCCATCGGGCTCAGCAGCTCGTCGCTGGTGTGGTAGGCCGCGCGTACGTTCCAGTCGACCGCCATCGTGAGCACCACGACCGACACCGCTGCCGCCAGGTGGATCACGAGCAGGTGCCGTTTGCTCGACGGCCGCGCCCAGAACTTCCGGTCGGCGAGCAGCGGTGCCTGCGCAGCCGTCACCACCGTCATGCCGTCACGCTCGGGCGGAGTCGTCGTCTCATAGCGCACGTTGGTCGCGAGGCTGAGCCACGCGAGCCCCACCAACCCGAGCAGTACGAGCACCAGAGCCGCGGCCGCCCGCGGGCCGGCGTCCCACGACCGGGCCACGTCGACGGCGGTGGGCAGACCCCGGCAGGTGTCACCGGCTGCGAGGCACTGCACCGCGACCAGGTCGACGAAGATCTCGACGAGCGTCATCGTGAAGATCAGCGTGAGGACGAGGGCAAACAGCCGCATCGTGCGACGACCAGCGGGGAGGCGGCCCGGCGTGCCGCCCGGTGGTGCGGGTGGTGGCAGGCGCGACCAGAAGGCAAGGTTGGCAAGGCCGAACGGCATGAGCCCGATCCAGCCCAGGCGCGCGGCGACAGCGACCGCCGAGGCCACGAAACCCGGTCCGACGCCAGGAGGCGTGGTGCGCGCCATGCCGCCCCAGGAATAGGCCTCGCGCACGATGCCGTCGGGCACATGGCCGCGATCGTGCGGTGTCAGCGCCGCCATCGCGTCCGGCGTCAGCGACCAGAACCCACCGAGGTCGTCACCGCGCTCGGCGATGGTGTCGGGCTTGACGTCGAGCATGTCCTGCGGTGGCGTGTTGCTCACGCCGTGCACCCGCAGCTCCAGCACGTTCCGGTTGAACGACATGACCGCACCCCCACCGAGTGGCTCGTCCTACGACTGGACTGAGCACCGAGTGTGGTGCGCTGATACATCGTCGACGCCCGGTGTCACTGGAACGGAGCACTGCACGAGCTCCGACGCCGTACCCGCGGGGTGCCACGGGCACGCGACGGGCGGGCGTTGCGGGCGTAACTGCTGCTGAAGAGGACTGCTGAGCAGCACATACGCCAGCAACGCGGGTCCGTGGGCGGGCGACTGCGTCAGGCGGGCAGTCGAGGTGCGAGGTAGGCAGCGGCCCACGCGACGCACTGGATGGGCGTCCCCCGACGGTGGCCGGGCACCCCGCAGGTGCGCGCGACCTTCGACGAGCGCGGCATCTCGACGGTGAACGCGACACCGTGGACCTTCGACGTCGCGGAATACCAGTCGGTCATGTTGCCGTGGCACGGGCCGCCACAGGGCACGACGTGTGCCGGCGTGATCCTGGAGAGCGTCGAGAACCGTCGACCCCACGCCGCCCGCAGACCGCCGCCAGTGATGTCGACGGCAGTCGTGAAGCCGTGCAGCGACACGACAAGATCGGGTTGCACCCACGTCAGGAACCGTGCCATCGCGGCCGACTCCGGCTCGCTCAGCGCACGCGGTCCACTGTCGGACATGCGCTTGAACTTGTTGGGGAAGTTGCGGTTGAGATCGACCCCGTGGTTGGTGCGCCGGCGCCCGACCGCACCGCCGTCGGGATTCATCGTGCGTACGGTCCAGATCGTGTAGCTCGCCGTCGTCGGTGTCGGGATCGAGCGGACCACGTCGACCGAGCGCGGACCGGGCCACTCCTCGCCGTGCATCTGCCCGACGACCACGAGCACGCGCGTGGACGTCGCGCTCCCCTGCCGCTGCGCGACGATCGCGCGCCCACCCACCGAGTGCCCGATGACGCACGAGTAGGTCACCGATGCGCTGCGCAGCGTGGTGCACACGTACCCCGACGGAACCGCAGCCATCGCGGTCGTCGCGCGGGAGCCCGTCGGCGCGGCCGCGTACGCCGCAGCACTCGACACGACGGCGGGGGACGCCGGTGGCGCCACTATCGCCGAGGCGCCCGCTGGCGGCACGACCAGCGTCACCGCGACGACCGCCCCGACAGACGCAAGGACGGGTGCACGACGACCAGCAGCTCGACTCATGCCCCCATCATCACTCGCCCCGCGCCACCACGACGACACCCCCCGCCCTCCCGGCACGTCGCCGGCCCCACCTGAGTCCGGCGCCGCGGGAGGCCGTGACGTCGGTGAGGTCAGTGGTAGAAGTACGGATCGAGCACGCTGACCTGGGAGATCGAGTCGACCGGGAGGCCGTTCTTGGTCGCGGCGCTGCGGATCGCCTCGGCGTCGGGTCCGTCGTAGACGCAGAACGTCTTCGTCTTCTCGGCGTTGACGTAGGAGTGCACCCAGGTCACGCCGAGCTCGGAGTTGGTGTCGACCACGCCCAGCATCGCGCTCGCGCCGTCGTCGTTGGTGGGGATCAGGAGTCCGTCGGCAAAGGTGCGCTCGACCATGAAGCGGGGCATCGATCTCTCCTCGTGCACGGGACCGCGATTCGGTCCGCCGTGGGTCAAGTGAGCCAGCCCCGGCACTCGCCCCGCATCGGGAGCGATCCCCATGTTGGGACTGAAGCCTCCCCATCCCGCGCCCACAAGCAGAGCGCGGGTCACGGTCTCGCCGAAGTACGGCTCAGCTGACTGCGATGGCGAGGTCTCGGGCTCGGCGTACTGCCTCGAGCCGCGAGGATGCGCCCAGCTTGGCCAGGATCGCGGACACGTGGTGCCCCACCGTCTTCTCAGACAGGTGCAGGCGTGCGGCGATCTCGGCGTTGCGCAGCCCCTCGTCGAGCAGGTCGAGCACCTCGAGCTCACGATCGGTGAGACCGCCGACGTTGGCGCGGGTCGAGGCGCGCGCACCGCGCGGCACCTTCGCCCCGATCGAGCGCAACCTGGTGTCGGTGCGCTCGACGAGCACCCGGGCTCCCAGCCGCTCGAACAACGCCCGCGCCTCGCGCAGGTCGACCTCGTCGTCACTGTCGAGGAGTGCCCACGCTGCGGCGTACGGCATCCCGATCCGGGTCCAGTGGTCGGCGGCCCGGCGGTGCTCCCCCGTCATCGACCACAGCGCCGGGGTGACCAGCCCGGGCGGTGGGCTGTCGATCAGCCCGCATCGCCAGGCCAGGAGGGTGTGCTTCGGCAGCCAGTCGGCGTCCTGCAGGCGCACCGCCTCGGCGTACCACGGGCGCAGCTCGTCGCGTGCGGCCTCGTCGTCGCCGGCGAGCAGGTGCGCCTCTGCGCGTACGAGGGCCACGAAGCCCTGGTAGTCGAGGGTGGGCGTCTTGGCCACGAGCCTCCGCGCCTCGTCGAGGTTGTCCCACACGTCGTCGCTGTCGCCGCGACGGGCACCGACGAGCGCGATCGCCATGAGCGGCTCGTTGCGGCTGGCGCGTCCGGTGTTGCGGACGTAGAGCAGGTCGTGCGCCTCCTCGAGGACCTCGTCCCAACGGCCCAGCTCGAGCTTGAGCGAGATCGTCGACGCCAGGATGCACAGCAGCTCGCCGTTGAGGTCGTGCTCCGTGGAGTAGGCCGCCGCCTCCTCGTACATCGCGAGGCCCTCGTCGAGGTCGAAGTCCATCCACGCCAGACCGGCCACCGTCTGGTAGATGCGCCCGGTCATCGCCACCTGGCCGCTTGTCCGCGCGATGCGCAGCGCCTCGACTGCCTGGCGGCGACCGCCCTCCCGGTCACCGAGCAGGAACCGGCTGCCAGCGAGGTTGGCGTTGCACCGCGCCACGAGGACGTCGTCCGCCACGGACGTCGCGACCGCCAGAGACTTCTCGTACCAGGGGATCGAGCTCGGGTAGTCACCTCGCTGGGCGTACTTGGCACCGCGTTTGTTCAGCGTCGCGGCCCACTGGCGGCTCGGCGGGGTGCCTTCGAGCAGTGCCGTCGCCTCGTCGACGAACGCGAAACCATGGCTCCCGTCGCCGATCGTGTAGTAGCTCTCCTCGAGGCCGATGAGAGCGTCGACCACCTCGAGGTCGCGACCCGTGCCACGCAACAGGTCCGCCACCCGGGTCCACGAGTCGATGGCGCCCTCGTGGTCGTCGGCGATCGTGCACTCCCGCGCCCGTCTGGTGAGCAGCGACACGAGGTCGTCGAGGTCGAGCAGGTCGGCGTACGGCATCGCCCTGCTGTACTGCGCCGCTGCCTCGCGGTGCGAGCCCAGACCGGCAGCGGAATCGCCCGCGGCCAGTGCGAACTCGAGCAAAGCCGGACCGTCGCCAGCCATCTCCGCGTGCTCGGCCAGACGCGCGAGCGGCCGAGGTGACATCGGCATCGCGCGCAGCCGGTCGAGCACCTGCCAGTGCAGCGCACCCAGTCGACCCGGGGTGATGCCGGAGAGCACGGACTGCCGCACGAGCTCGTGACGGAAGACGTACGTCGGCGCCTCGAAGCGCATCATGCCGCCGGTCACGCACTCATCGACCGCCTCGGGCGTGACGCCCGGCATGCCGTGGACGAGGCTCGGCTCGACGCGCGAACCGATGACGGCTGCCGACTCGAGACCGAGCCGGGCCTGCGGCGAGAGTCGGTGCAGGCGCGCGAGCACTGCGTCCTGCACGGTCGGAGGCAGCCGGTCGCCGCCGGAGGCGATCACCTCGCTCACGAAGAACGCATTGCCACCCGTCTCCCTATAGAGCTCGCGCGCGTCGAGGCCCGACTCCGCGGCCAGCTCGGTCACGGCTGCCAGCGAGAGCGGGGGCACCTCGAGCCGGCGTACGACGGACTGCGACGCGATGTCGCCGACCATGACGCGCAACGGGTCCGACGCGCCCAGGTTGTCGTCGCGGTAGGTCACGAGCACGAGCACGCGCGTGCTACCGAGCCGACGGGACAGGAACCGGATGAGATCGAGGGTGGACATGTCGGCCCAGTGCACGTCCTCGATCACGAGCACGACCGGCGACGCACCCTCGAGGCCGGCGAGGGTCGCCTCGAAGAGACCGTCGCGCTCCCCCGAGCGCAGCAGCTCCCCGACCTGAGGATCGAGGTGGGGGGCGACGTCGACGAGGGGGCCGAGGGGTCGCGGCGACGAGAGCGGGTCGCACGCACCCCACAGGATGTGGGCGCGGGCGCCGACATTGCCGGTCCAGGCGCGCACGAGCGCGGACTTGCCCGCGCCCGCCTCGCCGTGCACCAGTGCCACGCGGCCCGATCCGGCCCGCGTCTCCTCGAGCAGGGCATCGAGGCACTCGATCGACGAGGCACGCTCCAGGAGTGGCACCTGGTCAGGGTAGGGGCCGGTCGAGGAGCGCGAGGGGAAGAACGGCGACATCCCGGGCGACTCGAGCGACGGGTCCCGGGCGAGGATCAGGCGCTCGAGCTCCTGCAGGGCCGGCCCCAGGTCGATCCCGCGCTCGTCCAGAAGGGTCGAGCGCGCCCGCTGGTAGGACGCCAGCGCCTCGCCCTGACGACCAGCGCGGTACTGCGCCGCCATGAGAAGCGCCCAGAACGACTCGCGCGTGGGGTGCCAGCGCACGAGCGCCTCGAGCTCGGCGATCGGCGGCGTGGCGCCGGAGCGTCCCAGGTCAGCGGAGATCCGTCGCTCGAGCGCGTCGAGGCGCAGCGAGGCAAGCCGGTCGGCCTCGTCCTCGAGCATCGAGCAGCCGGTGAACTCGGCGTACGGCGTCCCCCTCCACAGCCGCAGCGCAGCCGTCAGCTCCTCGCTCGCCCGGTCGACGCGCCCCTGGGTCAGGGCGGTGCTGCCGAGCTCGACCTGAGTCTCGAACGCGTGGGCATCGAGCTCGAGGAGGTCGATGTCGAGGAGGTAGCCCTGACGTCCCGTCCTGACCAGGTCGGGCACGGGCAGGTCCCGGCGCAGCCGCGCGACGTGCGACTGCAGCGTCGACGACGCGGCCGACGGCGGCTCGTCGCCCCAGAGCCCCTCGACCAGCCGGTCGGTGGTCACCTCGCGACCCGGTGACAACGCGAGCAGCGCGAGCAGTCGTCGGGGCAGCTGCCCCCGAACGTCGACCGCGCGACCGTCGTGGCTCACTTCCAGCGTGCCCAGCACCCAGATCTCCATGCCGTCGACGCTAGGCAGCCGCACCCGCCACCGTCAGGGGAGAACTCCCCACATTCACCCCGACCCACCACCCCAGCCCGCCACGAGCGCCCGAGATGTGTAGGTGGGCTAGGACTCGGGGTGGGCGGCGAGGAGGGCGAGGAAGGCCTCGCCGTACTTCTCGACCTTCACCGGGCCGATGCCGTTGACGGCGAGGAGCTCCTCAGGAGTACGCGGGCGCACGGTGGCGAGCTCCCAGAGGGTGCGGTCGGGGAGCACGACGTAGGCCGGCACGCTCTCGGCATCGGCGATCGTGCGGCGCTGCGTACGCAGCACCTCGAACAGCGCGCGGTCCGCGTCGGACGCACCGGCACCGGCGTCGGTGCGCGCCACTCCTGCGGCGCGTTCACGCTTCACCTTCGCCGGAGCGGCGGAGATCTTGCGCAGCTCGACACGCTCGCTGCCGTCGAGGATCGGGCGCGCCACCTCGGTGATCGTGAGCGCTCCCATCCGCGCCGGGTCCGGCGAGAGCACCGAGCGCGCGACGAGCTGGCGGATGATGCTGCGCCACTCGCGCTCGGAGATGTCGGCGCCGATGCCGAACGTCGGCAGCTCGTCGTGGTGCCACGACACGACCTTCGGCGACTTCTTGCCCAGGAGCACGTCGATCACATGACCCGCGCCGAAGCGTTGCCCGGTGCGCACGACAGCCGACAGCACCTTCTGCGCAGGCACTGTGGCGTCCCACAGCTCGGGCGGCGACAGGCAGGTGTCGCAGTTACCGCAGTCGCCGGACTCCTCGTCGAAGTACGCCAGCAGCAGCCGACGTCGACAGGTCGAGGCCTCGGCATAGCCGAGCATCGCATCAAGCTTCATCTGGTCGACGCGCTTGTGCTCGGGCGAGCCGTCGGAGCTCATGATGAACGACCGCTGCTGCACGACGTCGGCGAGGCCGTACGCCATCCACGCGA
>JANMBJ010000482.1:0-8757 GCA_031360335.1 Candidatus Nanopelagicales bacterium | reverse complement strand
GATCGTCGTACCCGGTCTCGAGAAGCCGGCAGCGCTGGCCAGCCCGATCGGCGACCTCGGTCTGGAGGTGCTCTCGTGGGGGGAGACCGATGACCCCTATCGCCTCGTCGCCTCCCTCCTGCCGCCGCAGGGCATCGCCGCGGTCGACAACCACATGTGGGCCGAGAAGGTGCTGCGGCTGCGTGACGCGATGCCCGGTGCCACCCAGTCCCTCGCGGGCGCGGTGCTCCGCGAGCTGCGGATCCGCAAGACGCCGGACGAGGTCGACGCGCTGCGCCGCGCAGGTGCCGCCATCGACCGCGTGCACGCGCAGGTGCACCAGTGGCTCTGCGCCGGACGCACCGAGCGCGAGGTGGGCAAGGACATCGCCGACGCGATCATCGCCGAGGGCCACGTGAGCGTGGACTTCGTCATCGTGGGCAGCGGACCCAACGGTGCCAGCCCGCACCACGAGCTCTCCGACCGCGTGATCCTGCACGGCGAGCCGGTCGTGGTCGACATCGGCGGCACGATGCCCGACGGCTATTGCTCGGACGAGACGCGCACCTACAGCGTCGGCGAGCCGCCGGCGGAGTTCGCCGACTACTACGCCGTCCTCCAGGCAGCGCAGGCGGCAGCGTGCGAGCACGTACGCCCCGGCGTCACCGCCGAGAGCGTGGACGCGGCCGCCCGCGACGTCATCACCGCTGCTGGGTACGGCGACTACTTCGTGCACCGCACCGGCCACGGCATCGGCCTCGAGACGCACGAAGAGCCTTACATCGTGACCGGCAACACCGAGGTGCTCGAGCCCGGCATGGCATTCTCGATCGAGCCGGGCATCTACTTGCCCGGCAAGCACGGAGCGCGGATCGAGGACATCCTCGTGTGCGGCGAGAGCGAGGGGGAGCGGCTCAACCTGCGACCCCGGGACCTCGTGGTGCTCTGATGGCACTGTCGATCACGCCGGCCGACCGGCTCCTTCCCACCGAGGAGGCCGAGGAGCTGCTGCACCTCGTACGCGACATCGCCGACTCCGAGCTCGCGCCGAAGGTCACCGCGGCCGAGCACGACGGGATCTTCTTCCGCGAGGAGCTGCGCACCCTCGGCAAGGCCGGGCTCCTGTCCCTGCCCTACGACGAGGAGCACGGCGGGGGAGGGCAGCCCTACGAGGTCTATCTCCAAGCGCTCGAGGAGATTGCGGGCGCATGGTTGTCGGTCGGGATCTCGGTCTCGGTCCACTCGCTCGCCTGCTATCCGCTGGCGACCTACGGCAGCGACGAGCAGAAGCAGCGTTGGCTCCCGGACATGCTCGCCGGAGATCTCCTGGGCGCCTACTGCCTCTCTGAGCCGCAGTCGGGATCTGACGCGGCAGCGTTGGTGACGCGCGCTGTGCCCGAGGGCGACGGGTTTGCCGTCACCGGCACGAAGGCGTGGATCACCCACGGGGGAGTCGCGGACTTCTACAACGTCATGGCGCGTACGTCCGATGACGGCGCGCGCGGGATCTCCTGCCTGCTCGTACCCGGTGACGCAGCCGGCCTGTCCAGCGCACCGCCGGAGCGGAAGATGGGTGCGAAGGCCTCGCGCACCGCGCAGGTCATCCTCGAGGGCGTCCACGTCGACCGTGACCGGCTCCTCGGCGCGGAGGGTCAGGGCTTCGCGATCGCGATGACAGCACTGGACGCCGGTCGTCTCGGCATCGCCGCGTGCGCCGTCGGCCTGGCCCAGGCCGCGCTCGATGCGGCAGCGGCGTACGCCAAGCAACGACGGCAGTTCGGCAAGGCGATCGGGGAGTTTCAGGGGATGCAGTTCATGCTCGCCGACATGGCGACTGCCGTGTCGGCGTCACGTGCGCTCTACCTCGCCGCGGCGCGGCGCCGTGACCGAGGCCTGCCGTTCGCGGTCGAGGCGGCGAAGGCGAAGCTCTTCGCGACCGATGCGGCGATGAAGGTGACCACCGACGCCGTGCAGGTGTTCGGTGGCTATGGCTACGTCGAGGACTTCCCGGTCGAGCGCTACATGCGCGAGGCCAAGGTTCTCCAGATCGTCGAGGGCACCAACCAGGTCCAGCGCATGGTCATCGGCCGCTCCCTCACCCACTGACGCAAGAAGGTGCTCAGGGGGACCCAATAGGGCCACCAGGTTCCCCCCATGTTCGGGCCACGGCGGTCACGGTCACGCAACCGTCGCACGATTCGGTAGGTGGAGTCGCTAGGGTCACCGCACGTCGTCCGCTCGGGGACGTGCCAGCGGAGGGAATCGTGCGCGTGGAGGAGATTGACCAGGCGATCGTGCGTCTGCTGGCCGCGGACGGCCGGATGTCCTACACCGACCTGGGCAAGGCGACCGGCCTCTCGACCTCGGCCGTGCACCAGCGCGTACGCCGCCTCGAGCAGCGTGGCGTCATCCAGGGCTACACCATCGTCGTCGACCACGATGCGCTCGGCCTGCCCCTCACAGCCCTCATCTCGGTGAAGCCCATCGACCCGGCGGCACCCGACGACGCGCCTGCGCTTCTCCGGCACATCGCGGCGATCGAGGCCTGCTACTCCGTGGCCGGCGACGAGTCCTACGTGCTCAAGGTCCGCGTCGAGAGCCCCTCGGCCCTCGAGCACCTGCTCGCCGAGATTCGAGCCGCCGCGAACGTCTCCACCCGAACCTCGGTAGTCCTCAGCACCCCGTACGAGAACCGCCCCCCGAACGTCTGACCCCGGCCACCCCGCCCAGCGATAGCGCCGGCGCGGCCTAGAGAGCGCGCTGGCGCTATCGCTGGTGCCGCGTCGGCAATGCCCACGCGGCTGGCCACGCTGTTCTCCCCAGCTCCCCGCTGCTGGTGGCACAACGTCATGGCACGTGCCCTCAGTCTCTGGCTATGCATCGCCGAACCCGCCCCCTCGACAATCCTGAGCTGGCCGTCCTGGCTCACCGACAGTCCGGAGTGGCACGACGCACCAAGCTCGCTGACATCGGCATCAACCGCCACCACGTCCGCAGCCAGGTCGAGGCGCAGCGCTGGCGCACGGTGGGACACATGGTGGTCGTGCTCCACACGGGTCCGCTGTCATATGTCCAACGGCGCTGGTTCGCCGTAGTGCATGCTGGCCCTCGGCCGCTCGTGGCGGGATTGACGGCGCTCGAGGACCTCGGACTCGGTGGTTGGGCGGACGACGACGCGCATGTCCTGGTCCCTCCTGGGGTGCACGTGCCACGGCTGGCTGGCGTGGTTGCCCACACGACTCGGCACCTGCACGCCGACGACATCGGATCTCGGGGTGGGCGGCGGTCGATCACAGCAGCCCGCTCCGCGTTGGATGCGGCGCGGTGGCAGGGGTCGTCGCGGCGGGCCAGTGGGCTGATCCTCGCTGTGGTCCAACAGCGGCTCGTGCGGCCGGAGGAGCTTCGAGCCTGTCTGGATCGGCTCGGACGCATCACGCACGGGTCGCACATCGCGGCCGCGATCGCGGATTCAGCGGGTGGCGCGGATTCGTTCGCCGAGGTTGAGGTCGGTCGCCTCGTGGTGCGAGCCGGACTTCCTCGTCCACGTCGTCAGGTCGTCATCGAGACGCCGGACGGGCCTCGTCGCGTGGACATGGTGGTGGACCTGCAGGACGGTCGGCTGCTCGTCATCGAAGTCGATGGCCTCCACCACCTGACACTGGAGGTTCGACTCGCGGACGCGGTGAAGGACGCGGCGATCATCGCCGGGGGTGGCCAGGTGCTACGGATCCCCGTGAGCCACTGCGCCTGCAGAAGCAGGTGCTTCCGCACCAGCTCATCGCGATATGCAGGGCGGCGGACAGGCGCACTCGGACGTCCAGCCAGGATCGAGAGCGTCAGCGCGGTCTGTGCGCCGCGCTGACGCTATCGATGGATGGGGGCGGGTCAGCTGTGGATGCCTCGGCTGCTCTCGGCGGCGGCGATGCTGGACTCGGCGTGCTCCGTCCACCAGTCCCGTCCGGACTTCGGCAGGGTGTGGATCGGGTCGTAGTACTCATACGTGCGATCGAGCGCGTCGGCGTCGGAGGTCTCGATTCCGGTGCGGTAGTTCTTCGTCCAGTACGTGATGCCCTGCTCGCGGTCGTAGTCGTGTACCTGGTGGACCCAGCGCTTGCCGACGTAGGGCACGTCGCAGACGATGCGCGGGGTCGCGAAGCCGGGCAGGTAGCCCATGATCCCGTGCTGCAGCGCCTGCGCCTCCCACACGGCGAGGCGCCAGTGCTCGGCGGCGGGGATCATGTCGCACATGTAGAAGTAGTACGGCATGATCCCGGCGCCATCGAGGAGCGAGAAGCAGAGGTCGAGCAGCTCGTTGACGCTGGCGTTGACGCCGCGCATGAGCACACCCTGGTTGCGTACATCGCGCACACCAGCCTCGAACATCGCTCGTGCGGCCTCGGCGACGAGCGGCGTCACCGACTCCGCGGAGTTGACGTGGGTGTGGATCGCCAGCCCGACACCGCGCTTGCGGGCCGTGGTCGCGAGGCGCTCCATCCCGGCGCGCACCTCGTCCTGCAGCCAGTGCTGCGGCAGACCCATCAGCGCCTTCGACGCTAGCCGGATGTCGCGGACGTTGTCGATCTCGAGGAGGGCGGCGACGAACTGCTCGAGGCGCGGCCACGGCATGTTCGCGACGTCGCCACCCGAGACGACGACGTCGCGGACGCCGGGGGAGCTGCGGAGGTAGTCGAGCATCTCCGCCTGGCGCACGTCCGGCTTGGTGATGAACTTCAGCTTGTCGACCGTCGGCGTGGAGTTGCCCACGAGGTCCATGCGCGTGCAGTGCCCGCAGTACTGCGGGCACGTCGGGAGCATCTCGGCGAGCACCTTGGTGGGATAGCGGTGGGTGAGACCCTCTACCGCCCACATCTCGTGCTCGTGCAGGGAGTCCCGCGTCGCGTGCGGGTGGCTCATCCAGTCGGTGCGCCGGTCGGAGAGGACCGGGATCATGTAGCGACGTACCGGGTCGGCGTAGAACGCGTCGGTCAGCGATCCGGCTCCACGGACCTCGGTGCGCGAAGCCATCGTGTTGAGCATCTGCGGCGGAAGCAGCATGGACATGGTCGCGGCGTGGGAGATGTCGGACTCGAGGTCGGTGTAGAACCGGTCGTCGACGAGGTCGCCGAGCACGCCACGCAGCTGGGTGGTGTTCTTCACGCAGTGCGAACGCTGCCACTGGGCGGAGCGCCAGTCGGCCTCGGTGACGTCGGCCCAGCCCGGGAAACGGCGCCAGTCCGGCTCGACGAGCTCCTGGCGCAGGTAGGAGTAGGGCTGCGGGATCGAACGTCCGTCGGCGGCTTCGACTGCCGCCTCGAGGGTCTCGGTCACGGGTGCCTCCGGGAAATGCGTCGCGCACAGGCGCGTGCGAGTGGGTCCGGCGTGCCGGTTTCGAGGAGGATACGGGATATCCTCCGGATCTGGCACCATCTGGCGGGACGTTTTCCGTCATACGTCGAACGTCCACGCAAGGCATCCGGTCGCGGCTCTCGTGCCGCCGCCATCGACGAACACCGGTCGACCCGCAACGGGAAGCCGGATGACAGGGAAGGATCAGGCACCGTGACCACCACGAGCACCAGCAGCGACCGCCATCCCGTGAGCCCCGTGGGACTGCACCGCGTCCTCGAGCCGCACGGCGTGCTGCCCCAGGCCGCCTGGAAGCTCGACGCGAGCCCTGAGCTGGTCAGTGGTGAGGTACGCGTGCGCGTGCAACGGCTCAATCTCGACGCCGCGAGCTTCCGCCAGCTGTCGGACAAGCACGGAGGCGACGGCGCCGCTGTCCGCGCGGAGGTCCTCGACATCGTCGCGACGCGGGGCAAGATGCACAACCCGGTGACCGGCTCCGGCGGCATGCTCGTCGGCGTGGTCGAGGAGATCGGACCCGAGAGCCACCACCACGAGCTCATCGAGGGCGACCTCATCACGACGCTGGTGTCGCTCACCCTCACCCCGCTCGAGATCCACGACGAGCTGCGCGAGTGGGACGGGCTCTCTGAGCAGGTGCCCTGCGACGGTCACGCGATCCTGTTCGACCGCACCATCCTGGCCCGGGTGCCCGACGACCTCCCCGGCATCCTCGCGATGGCGGTGATGGACGTCTGCGGAGCCCCGGCGCTCACCGCTCGCGTCGTGCGCCGCTATGTCGAGGCCGGGCACACACCGACCGTCGCCGTCATCGGTGGTGCGGGCAAGAGCGGTTCCCTCTCGCTCGCTGCCGCGCGACGTGCGCAGTCTGGCCGCACGGTCGGGGTGGTCCCCGTCGTCAAGGAAGCGGAGGCGCTGCGACGTTCCGGGCTCGCCGACGTGGTCGCGCTCGCCGACGCGCGTGACCCGGTCGGCCTGTCCGATGCCATCCACAAGGCGCTCGGTGAGCCGGCTGACATCGTCGTCGTGTGCGTCGACGTGCCGGGCTGCGAGCACGGCGCGATTCTGTCGTGCGGCGACGGCGGCACGATCATCTTCTTCTCGATGGCGACGTCGTTCTCCACCGCGGCACTCGGTGCGGAGGGTCTCGCGGCCGACGTCACGATGCTCATCGGCAACGGCTTCACCCCGGGCCACGCAGAGCTCGCCTTCGACCTGCTCCGCAGCGAGCCCGGTGTCACCCAGCTGTTCACCGAGCGGCTCGCGGGCGACGGGCACCTGTGACCTCGACCATGTCGTCGGCCGTCCTCATCGAGGGCGGCCGGAGCCTCGTCGACGGCGAGCTCCGCGACGCCGACGTCGTGGTGTCGGGAGAGACGATCGCCTACGTCGGCGCCGCAGGTACGGCGGCACGCACCGATCGCGTCGTGCACCTGGCCGGGGCGCTCCTGCTGCCGGCCTTCGTCGACGGTCACGTGCACGCGACCGACACCGGCCTCGTGCTGACAGGGCTCGACCTGTCGACGGTGCGCTCGAAGTCGGAGCTGCTCGACGCGATTTCCAGTCGTACCAGGACATTACGTGGTCGGCCGATCCTCGGGCACGGGTGGGACGAGACCACGTGGGCAGATCGCACGCTCCCGACCGCGACCGAGCTCGACCGGGCGTCCTACGGCTCGCTCGTCTATCTCTCACGCGTCGACGTGCACTCAGCTCTGGCGAGCGGCGCCCTGATGGCCTCGACCCCGCGCCTCGAGCAGGTCGACGGCTATGACGCTGACGGCTGGTTGCGCCGCGAGGCGCACCACTCGGTCCGAGCAGCAGCACTCGGCTCGCTCACCGGCGGGCAGCGCGCCGACGCGCAGCGGCACATGCTGCGCACTGCAGCGTCGCTGGGCATCGCAGCAGTTCACGAGATGAACGGTCCCCAGATCGGCGGCATCGACGACGTCCGCTCGTTGCTGGCCGTTGCCGCCGAGAACAGCGGGCCCGAGGTCGTCGTCTACTGGGGGCAGGTCGCCGCGTCCGGTGGGCTCGACGCTCTGCGTGAGCTCGGCGCGCATGGTGCCGGGGGTGACCTCTTCGTCGACGGTGCCGTCGGGTCGCGCACGGCATGTCTGCGCTCTCCGTATTCTGACTCCGACACCCATGGGGCGCTCTATCTCGACGCCGACGCGATCGCGGAGCATCTCCTGCGCTGCTCTGAAGCGGGTGTGCAGGCTGGATTCCACGTGATCGGCGATGCCGCGATGGACGCCGTCGTGCGGGGCCTCCGCGCCGCTTCGACCGCAGTCGGGCGCGACCGCGTGCGGTCGCTGCGCCACCGGCTCGAGCATGCCGAGATGGTCGATGCCGAGCAGGTCGCAGTGCTCGCGGACCTCGGTGTCGTCGCGTCGGTGCAGCCAGCGTTCGACACCGCATGGGGCGGCGAGCACGCGATGTACGTCGACCGTCTGGGATCCGACCGAGGTGTGACGCTCAACCCCTTCGCCGCGCTTCTCGCCGCTGGCGTTCCGCTCGTGATGGGCAGCGATTCCCCCGTCACCCCGATCGATCCGTGGGGCGGCGTCCGTGGGGCCGTGCACCATCGCACGCCGGCGCACTCCATCGACATCTCTGCTGCGTTCGACGCGCACACCCGTGCCGCGCATGCCGCGGTGGGTGACCACATGTCCGGCCACCTCGTCGTCGGTGCACCTGCGACGTACGCCGTCTGGGCGGCAGACTGCGACAGCAGCGGGTGGCCCGACCTGACGACAGGCATGACCCCGACCTGCCTGCGCACCACGGTGCGCGGGACGACCGTGCACGACTCTGGCGTTCTCGAGGAGGTGGCGGCGTGAGCCGCTCCACGACCGGACCGATGCTCGATCTGGATCCCGCGACGATCCGTACGGCGCGTTCGCTGGCCCGCAAGGCCGGCGCGCCCGTCGTGTCGATGGCCAAGCGGCACACGACCGTGTCGGTGGAGCGCGCTGTGCTCCGCCTGGCCGGCCTCGAGGGAGCCGACGTCGAGGGCATCCCGTGGGTCAACCGCCTGGTCGACGTCGTACGCGAGGACGCCGGTCTCGAGCACGGTGTCTCTCTACCCGTGTGGGACGCGATGCTCCGCACCGGTGACGACCTGCTCACCGTCGCGCAGAAGGCGGCGGCGGGCTCGGTCACCTTCCGCGTTCCTGAAGGGAAGGACGCCACGAGGGCTGCCAGGGCGTCGCGCGCGCAGGTGGCCGGGGGCATCCGTCGCATCGACACCAGTCGCAGGCAGCGCGACAAGCTCATCTCGCGCTACGGCAACCCACCGGCGCCCTGGATCTACCTCCTCGTCGCCACCGGCGACATCTACGAGGACATGCCCCAGGCTCAGGCCGCGGCCCGCGAGGGTGCCGACGTCATCGCCGTCATCCGGTCCACCGG
>JANMBJ010000289.1:0-1896 GCA_031360335.1 Candidatus Nanopelagicales bacterium | reverse complement strand
CCGACCTCGCGACGGTGCACCGGGATGCGATAGGTCGCGGTGACGTAGGGGACGTCGATGAGGTCTCGGCCCGCGGTGTCCGGATGCGTCGCCAGCAGCTCGCGCAGGGACGAGTAGACCGTCTCCGAGTCCGAGCGGAGGCGGACGTAGGAGAAGGTCGACGCCAGCCGCACGATGTCGTCGGGCGACATCGCGACGACATGGGAGAAGTCGGCCTGCTCGACGTCGGGATGGATGGCACGGATCTCGGCGAAGCTGGGCCGCATGGAGGCCTCGCTGCCGACGATGTCGGACATCAGCCCCATCCAGGGCACCCGGTCGTCACGGACGTTCCAGAGCAGACCGATCACACCGCCAGGTCGCACGACCCGCACGAACTCTCGGCCGGCAGCCGCCTTGTCGAACCAGTGCCACGCCTGCGCCACCGTCACGGCGTCGACCGCCGCGTCCTCCAGCGGCAGGGACTCGGCCGGCGCCACCGTCCGCAGCACGTCGGGCACCCGTACCGCGAGCTCGGCGAGCATCCCCGGATCCGGCTCGTACGCTGTCACGCCCAGGCCGTGGTCGACGAGCAGGCGGGTGAACGCGCCCGTGCCGGCGCCGACATCGGCGACCTCGCGCACCGGCAGCTCGGCGCCGTCGAGGATCCAGCGCGCGGCCTCGGGCGGATAGCCCGGTCGCAGGTCGGCATAGGACGACGCCTCGGAACCGAAGGACAGGCGACGATCCTCAAAGCTCGGCTCGGTCACGGCCCCGACGCTATATCGCGGCGAACACCTGCCGGAGCCCCGATAACCTTGCGCACATGACCGACCATCCCGTGGCGCCCACCGATCCCGAGGACGACGTCCCCGAGCAGATCCGGGTACGTCGCGAGAAGCGTCAGCGCCTCCTCGACTCCGGCACCGACCCCTACCCCGTCCGGGTGCCGCGCACCCACACCATCCAGGACGTACGCGCCGCCCACCCCGACCTCGAGCCGGACACGGCGACCGGGGACATGGTCGCGATCGCCGGGCGCGTGATCTTCGTGCGCAACACGGGCAAGCTCTGCTTCGCCACGCTGCGCGCCGGCGACGGCACCGAGATCCAGGCGATGCTGTCCCTCGACAAGGTGGGGGAGACCCGCCTCGCCGACTGGAAGTCAGATGTCGACCTCGGCGACCACGTCGCGGTCCAGGGTGAGGTCATCACGTCGCGACGCGGCGAGCTCAGTGTGCTGGCCGACTCCTGGTCGATGGCGGCGAAGACGCTGCGCCCGTTCCCTGTCGAGCACAAGCCGCTCGCCGAGGAGACCCGGGTGCGGCAGCGCTACGTCGACCTCGTCGTGCGACCTCAGGCCCGCGTGGTCGCCCGGATGCGAGTGACCGTGGTGGCGGCGCTTCGCGCGAGCTTCGCCCAGCGTGGCTTCCTCGAGGTCGAGACGCCGATGCTGCAGACGATGCACGGCGGCGCGACCGCGCGGCCGTTCGTCACGCACGCCAACGCGTTCGACCTCGACGTCTACCTGCGGATCGCGCCGGAGCTCTTCCTCAAGCGCTGCATCGTCGGTGGCCTCGAGCGGGTCTTCGAGATCAACCGCAACTTCCGCAACGAGGGAGCCGACTCCACGCACTCGCCGGAGTTCGCGATGCTCGAGTACTACGAGGAGTACTCCGACTATCGCAAGAACGCCCGGATGACGCGCGAGCTCATCCAGGAGGCCACGATCGCGGCTTTCGGCTCGTTGCAGTTCACCCGTCTCGACGGTGCCGAGCGCGACTTCTCGGGCGAGTGGGACGAGGTCTCGGTCTACCCCTCGGTGTCGGCAGCCGTGGGAATCGAGGTCACCCCCCAGACGCCCGTCGACGTCCTGCGGGAACTGTGCGAGAAGGTCGGCATCACGCCCGAGAAGAC
>JANMBJ010000437.1:0-10972 GCA_031360335.1 Candidatus Nanopelagicales bacterium | reverse complement strand
CGGACCGCGTCCGGACCGCACCGACGGAGGACTCCTGCCCGCCCTGCGCCTGCTCCCGGAGTTCGAGGCCGCCCTGCGCGCCGTACCGGGGATCCGCGAGGCCAGCGTGCGCACCAGCCCGGACGCCCACCCGATCGAGGTCCACGTGGTCTCGGGAGGTGCCAAGCCGGCCAAGCAGGTGGTGCGCGACGTGCAGTCGATCGCGATGGCGCAGTTCGACCTCGACATCGACCACCGGATCGTGAGCGTCGTGCAGATCCCCGACAGCCAGGCAGACGCGGCCGGGGCCGGCGAGACCCTCGCTTCGGCGGCCGCGGACGTCGACGCGGACGAGGCGCTGCCCCGCCCCGCGCTCACCAGCATCACCGTGCGCAACTCCGAGGGCGAGAGCCACATCAACGTCACTCTCGCCATCGCCGGCTCGGTGTTCTCCGGCGAGGCCGACGGGCCCTCGTCGCCGCTGCACCGTCCACGCATCGTCGCCACGGCGACCCTCGTGGCCCTGAGCGAGCTCCTCGGCATCCCGGCCCAGATCGAGAGCTCGCAGATCCTCGATGTCGGTAACCGTGAGGTCGCCCTCACCACCCTGTCGATCACCATCCCGCGCCTGGGAGAACAGACCCTGTGCGGCAGCGCGTTGGTGCGCGGCGACGCGGAGGACGCGGTCGCGCGTTCGGTGCTCGCAGCCGTCAACCGCCGCCTGGCCGGCTAGCGCGAGGCTCGAGCGGCTCGGGTAGGGCCGGTGGCTCGGATGTGGGAGACTTCTCCTAGAACGTGACCGGGGTGTGCCGGTCCGCAGCACCACGCACCGGCTGACCCTGAGGAGCACGACATGAGCAAGCGCGCCCGCAAGCGCCGTACCCGCAAGAAGAGCAGCGCCAACGGCGGCAACCGCCCCAACGCCTGATCTTCTCGCCCCGCACGCACGAAGGCCCGCCCCCAGCTGGGGAGCGGGCCTTCGTCATGTCAGGTCTCGCCATGTGCGGTCTCGCCGTGGTCTGGACCCGCTGGTGCCCGTCCGTGCACGAGCGGCACCGGGTCGCTGACGCGGAGCGCTCGGGCTAGGAGTCCTCGAGGCGCAGCGACACAGTGACCTCACGGATGCGCCCGACCACCCGGGCACGCATGTCGTCGGGCATCTGGTCATCTCCGCAGCACCGGTGCACCAGGAGCTTGACCTCCTGGTAGATCCCGAACTCCTTGAGGCATGGGCCGCACTCGTCGAAGTGCTGGGCGATGTGACCGGCGTCGTGCTCGGTCATCTCACCATCGAGATACGCCGAGACGGCGTCGAGGACCTCGCTGCACGAGGTGTCGTGGTGGTTGCCGCAGCTCATGACCCGTCCCCGCCCTTCGACGGCTGTGCCGGCACGAGGCCGCGCTCGCGCGCGTAGTCCTCGAGCAGGTCGCGCAGCTGGCGTCGCCCTCGGTGCAGCCTCGACATCACAGTGCCTATCGGAGTGCCCATGATCTCGGCGATCTCCTTGTAGGCGAAGCCTTCGACGTCGGCGAGGTAGACCGCGATGCGGAAGTCCTCAGGGATGGACTGCAACGCGTCCTTGACGTCTGAGTCCGGGAGGTGGTCGAGCGCCTCAGCCTCGGCCGAGCGCAGCCCGGTCGAGGTGTGGGCCTCGGCCCGCGCCATCTGCCAGTCCTCGACGTCGTCGGCGTTGGACTGCAAGGGCTCGCGCTGCTTCTTGCGATAGCCGTTGATGAAGGTGTTGGTGAGGATGCGGTAGAGCCACGCCTTGAGGTTGGTGCCGTCCTGGTACTGGTGGAAGGCGGAGAAGGCGCGGACGAACGTCTCCTGCAGGAGGTCTTCCGCGTCGGCGGGGTTGCGCGTCATGCGCAGCGCACCGGCATAGAGCTGGTCGAGGAAGGGCAGTGCGTCGCGCTCGAAGCGGGCGGTGCGCTGCTCGGCGGTCTCCACGGGCGTGACCGCGCTCATGTCGTCGGAACCGGTGTCTGAGGTCATCACCAGCGAGCGTAGTGGTGCGACGGACCCCCCGATGTGATCGGGCAGGTCAAGATGAGTCTCGGAGGTCGTGAGGACGAGCACCCGGGCCCCTCTCCTGGTCGTCGGACGATGACATCGAGGTGAACACCGCGTCTCTCTCCGTTCATTCCCCCTGCGTGCGGGCGTCACGGACTCAGGTCACGACCCCGACCGCGCGCAGGGCGGCAGCGACCAGTGCGGGCAACGGGTCCGGGCCGCCTCGGCGCACCCCGAAGGAGTGGTCGGCCTCGGCGATCGCCACCACGTCGAGGCCGGTGGCATCGGCGACGTCGGCTGCCGACCCGAACGCGTCGCGCTCGCCCTGCGCGACGACGACAGGGATGCTCCCTGCAGCCGGAGCCGCGAGCTCGGGAAGCCGGACGGCACGTGCCTTGGCCAGTGCTTCCGGCGTCCGTCGGGCCGCGGGCGGCACGAGCGGGACGGCGAGGAGCAGCACCGACGACGCACCCACCGCGACCGCCGTGCGGGCGGCCACCCGCGCACCTGCGCTGCGTCCTCCGACGACGACCGGAGTACGACGAGTTGCTCCCGTCGCGGTACGGAGCGCGGGCTCGTTGAGCGCAGCCAGCACCGCGATCCAGGCGAGGTCCAGCGTCGCTGGCGGTGCCGCGACGCGGCGACCCGCGAGCACCCACGGCTGGTCGACGAGGACCACCGAGATGCCGTGCGGTGGCAGCTCTTGCGCAAGCCCGAGCAGGTCGGCCGTACCGCTCCCGCGACCTGCCCCGTGCCCGAGCACGACGACGGCGACCGGCCGGTGGACACCGCAGATGTGGAGACGCGCGTCACCAACCGGAGTGGCGACGGTGTGGACCGACGTACGTACTGCCCGGGCCGCCATCGAGGTGTCGTCGTCTCAGAACAGCGAGCCGGCGTCGGGCTCCACGGCCGCGATCGGCTCGAGGAGCTCGGGGCCGTTGTTGCGCACGGCGTTGACGGCGGTGGAGACGGGGTAGGCATCGAGGCGACCGGCGGCGGCGGGCACGAGCAGCTCGGTCAGGTCACGGGTGCTGCCGTCGAGGTCGGGATCGAGCCAGTCAGCCCATCGCTCGCGCTCGACGAAGAGCGGCATCCGGTCGTGGATCATCCCGACCGCGTCCTCGGCGGTGGTGGTGAGCACGGTCGCGGTCATGAGCCACCGTTGCGGGTCGTCGTCATCGCGGGTCGGGTCGCGCCAGAGCTCATACAGGCCGGCCATGGCCAGCGCGCCGCCGTCGGCGGGGTGGATGTAGAAGGGCTGCTTCACCGGCTTGCCGTTCTTGCCCTTCGGGCCGTTCTCGGGGGTGTACCACTCGTAGTAGCCGTCGGCGGGGAGCAGGCACCGGCGCTTGGCGAAGGCTCGACGGAACGCCGGCTTCTCGGCCACGGTCTCCATGCGCGCGTTGATCATCCGGGCGCCGATCGAGGGATCCTTCGCCCACGACGGCACCAGCCCCCACCGCACGACCGCGAGCTCTCGACGTACGCCGTCGGCTCCCGCCGCGTCAGATCGCGGGGCACTGGCGACCGCGCCCTGGTCGGCGTCGCGAGGGCGGCGGTCCAGGACGGCGTAGACCTTCTTGGTGGGCGCGACGTTGTAGTCGGGCGCCAATGCCTCCTCGGGCCGGACCACAACCTCGAACTCCTCGACGAGGTCGTCCGGACTGCGACTGGCCGCATACCTCCCGCACATGACCCGATCCTGCCCCATCGCTGCACGCGCCAGGCAAGGCCGCGAGCTCCTTCAGCGCGAGGGTGGTGGGGTCAGGGGTAGACGACGGCGACGGCTGGTTCTTCGAGGCTTCCCATCCAGACCTTGCCATCGTGCTCCCGGACGCCCGTGACCACGTGATAGCGGGCGGTGTCCTCCGGGCGGTCGAGGGCGACATCGCGGACGAGGTGCCCGGAGTCGTCGTAGGCCTGCACCCGGATCGTGCGCTTCGGCGCGGGTTGCACGCCGGCGGGGAGCCGGGTGATGCTGCGCCGCAACCACTTCGGGCCGGTCTGCAGTCGCTCGACGAGCGGGTCGCGAGGGCTCGCGATCGTCACCCAGATCAGACCGTCGCTACCGCGCGCGATGTTGTCGGGATAGCCCGGCAGGTCGCTGAGGAAAAGGTCGCGCTGGCCGGCGCGGTCCCCGGTGATCCAGTGGCGTACGACCGTGCGTGCGGCCGTCTCGGCTACGGCCACCCATGACTCGTCGGTCGAGAGCGCAACACCGTTGGCGAACGCCAGGCCATCGAGCACCACGGACACGGAGCCGTCCGGACCGCGACGGATGAGGCGCCCGGTGCGGGTCATCTCGAGTATGTCGTTCTTCCATCGCTCGATGGGGTGCACGGTCGAGGAGTCGGAGAACCAGACGGACCCGTCGGTGCCGACCGCAGCGTTGTTGCAGAAGACCATCGGGCGGCCGTCGACCTCGGTGGTGAGCATCTCGACCGCACCGTCGCGCAGGTCGACGGTGAGCAGCCCACGGTGCGCGTCGCAGACCAGGAGACGCCCGTCCGGCATCCACTCCAGTCCGAGCGGACGACCCCCGGTGTCGGCCACCTTCTGGACCGTTCGCCCGTCGGCCGAGACGCGATGGACGATGCCGTCGGCCGTCCCGGTGAGCACTGACCCCTCGTGCGGGCCGCTGAGCGTCACCAGGACGTCCTCCGCGCCGGGGCCGTCGACCGCGATCACCTCGAACGCCATGCCACCATCTCCTGCCCCGCGCCAGCGGTGCCTCCGTGCCGGATGTGGCGCGACGGTACCGCTCGCCGGGGTCGGGGCGCTGTGGATCACGCAGGACCGGTGCGTGCTGGCTCCACTAGGCTCGGCCCGTGGCACCCGACGACCATCCATGGCCGGCACCGACTGCGACGAGCCCGATCGGGGCCGTCGTCACGGTGCCGGGTTCGAAGTCGCTCACCAACCGAGCGTTGGTGCTTGCCGCTCTCGCCGACGGCCCCTCGGTCATCACCGGCGCGCTGCGCGCCCGTGACACGGTCCTCATGGGACGTGCGGTCGCCGCACTGGGCGCCGGCGTGGACGGCCTCAGCTCCGACGGTCCGATCCGCGTGACGCCCGGAGCCTTGACCGGATCCACGCACGTCGACTGCGGGCTCGCCGGCACGGTCATGCGCTTCGTGCCCCCCGCTGCTGCCCTGGCCGGCGGCGATGTGCGCTTCGACGGCGACCCGCGCGCTCGCGTGCGGCCGATGGGCGCGGTGATCGAGGCGCTCGAGGCGCTCGGCGTCGAGATCGACGACGACGGCCGACGCACGCTGCCGTTCACGGTCAAGGGTGCCGGTGGCGTACACGGCGGCGAGGTGACGCTCGACGCGTCCGCGTCGAGCCAGTTCGTGAGCGGCCTGCTCCTGTCGTCGGCACGCTATGACGACGGGCTCGTCGTGCGTCACCGCGGTCGTGCCCTCCCGTCGATGCCGCACGTCGACATGAGCGTCGATCTCCTGCGCGAGCACGGTGTCACGGTCGATGTCGACGCTGTGGACCCGAGCGCCGCCACCTGGCGCGTACACCCTGGTCCGATCCGCGCTCTTGACCGCAGTGTCGAGCCCGACCTCTCCAACGCAGCCCCGTTCCTCGCAGCCGCCGTCGTCACGGGCGGATCCGTGACGGTGCCCGGATGGCCGCAGCACACGACTCAGGCCGGCGACGCCTTGCGTGGCCTGCTCGCTCAGATGGGCGCGCGCGTGACCCTCGACGAGCAAGGTCTGACGGTGAGCGCCGGCGACTCTCTGCTCGGTCTCGATGCAGACCTGCGCGACGTGGGTGAGCTCACCCCGGTGCTCGCTGCCATGTGCGCGCTCGCCTCGACGCCCTCGCACCTGCGCGGCGTCGCGCACCTGCGTGGGCACGAGACCGATCGGCTCGCGGCACTCGCGACCGAGATCACCCGGCTCGGCGGTGACGTCGACGAGCTGCCCGACGGTCTTGTGATCCGTCCTCGCCCGCTTCGTGGCGCCCTGGTGGAGACCTACGACGACCACCGGATGGCAACTGCCGCAGCAGTTCTCGGGCTGGCGGTGCCCGGTGTGGAGATCGTCGACGTCGCCACGACGGGCAAGACGCTTCCCGACTTCGTCGCGATGTGGACGGCCATGCTCGAGCAGGGGTCGCGCGCCGCGTGAGCAAGCGCCGCGACCTCGACGAGGACGACGTCCGGATCCGTCCGGGTCGGGGCAAGTCGCGGCCGCGCAGCAAGGAGCGCCCGAGCCACGACGACGCCGACGCCGGATTCGTGGTCGCGGTCGACCGCGGTCGCTTCACCGTCGTCCTGGGCACCCCGGACGAGCCGGGTGTCGAGGTCTACTCCGTCAAGGCGCGCGAGCTCGGCCGCAAGGGTGTCGTGGTCGGTGACCGGGTCGCGATCGTCGGTGACCTCAGCGGCAAGCCCGACAGCCTCGCCCGCGTGGTTCGCGTGGAGACGCGCGCCACCGCCCTACGTCGCAGCGCTGACGATGACGACCCGATCGAGCGGGTGCTCGTCGCCAACGCCGACCAGCTCGTGCTCGTCACGGCGCTCGCGGATCCCGAGCCACGCCCGCGGATGATCGACCGAGTGCTGGTCGCTGCCTATGACTCCGGTCTCACACCCCTCCTGGTGCTGACCAAGAGCGACCTGCGATCCCCCGACGAGCTCCTCGAGTCCTACGGTGCGCTCGACGTGCCGTTCGTCGTCACGCGCCAGGACGGCGTCGACCCGATCGAGGTGGCGGAGCTGCAGGAGCGGCTGCGCGGCCACGTCTCCGTGCTCATCGGGCACTCGGGTGTCGGGAAGTCCACGTTGGTCAACGCGCTCGTGCCGGATGCCGACCGGTCGGTCGGCCGCGTCAACGACGTCACCGGTCGCGGGCGGCACACGTCGACCTCCGCGATCGCTCTGCAGCTGCCGCACGGCGGCTGGGTCGTCGACACGCCGGGGGTGCGGTCCTTCGGCCTGGCGCACGTCGACCCACAGCGGGTGATCCTCGCGTTCCCGGATCTTCAGGCCGGCACCGACGAGTGCCCGCGAGCGTGCACGCACGACGAGCCGGAGTGTGCGCTCGACGCCTGGGTGGCCGCTGGACATGCTGGCTCGGGTGGTGCCGCGCGCCTCGAGTCGCTGAGGCGGTTGCTGCGCAGCCGCGCCGGCGGCGACGACGGCCCGCCGCTACCTGACGAGGGTCGTTGACCGACGTACGACAGACCGCGACGGACGACACGTGAGGACGCCGACGTGACTGACACCATCTCGCTGCTCACCGAGCCGAGCGACGCCGACCTCGATGCGCTGGCCGCCCTCCTCGTCGACGTGGTCGAAGGCGGTGCCAGCGTCGGCTTCCTGTTCCCGCTGCCGCGTGAGGAGGCGTGCACGTGGTGGCGCGAGGCGCTGAACGATCCGTGGACGCAGACCTGGGTTGCCCGCGACGGCGGCGGCGCCGTGGTCGGCACGGTGCGCCTGAGCCGGGCGTCGAAGGCCAACTCCCGCCACCGCGGCGAGATCTCCAAGCTCATGATCGCGCGCAGCGCGCGTCGTCAAGGTCTGGCGAGCCGGCTCATGGAGACCGCGGAGCGAGCCGCCTTCGATGAGCACTCCATGCGTCTCGTGCTGCTCGACACCGAGACCGACAGTCCCGCTCAGCCGTTCTATCTCGCACGCGGCTGGTCGGTCGTCGGTGTGATCGAGGACTACGCCGCCACGCCCTGCGGCGACCCCGCCGCCACCACGATCATGGAGCTCCGCAGCAGTCAGCCCTGACCGTGTGATCACGTGTTGCACAGGCGATCACACCGCGTCGCTCAGCTCATGAACCGCCGAAGAGATGGGGGTGGGGGCACCTTACGCGACCGATCCTTGAACCAGGGCGAGTTTCGGTGACGTCAGTTGCGTACGGCGTAACGCAGGTGGACCACGCCGCTGGTGAAGCGCCGCTCGTCGAGGAGGTCGAGGTCGAGGCGGACATCGCTCGGCAGCACTGCGGTGCCACCACCCACGACGACGGGCACGAGGAAGAGGTTCACCTCGTCGACGATTCCGCCGCGGAGGGCCCGAGCGGCCAGGCCGGGGCCTCCGATGCTGACGTCGCTCACAGCGGAAGTCACCAGGTGTCGCACCGCCGCGACGTCGAACGCGCGCTCGAGCCGGGTGCGCGATGTGGTGACGTGGTCGAGCGTCGTGGAGTAGACGACCTTGTCTGCGCCCTTCCAGATGGCGGCGAAGTCGCGCATCGCCGACGAGTCGGAGTCAGCGAGATCTGGTGAGTCCCAAAAGCGCATGACGTCGTACATCCGCCGGCCGTAGAGGTGGGTGCCGACGGGGCGTTCGAGGTCGTTGACGAAGGAGTGCACCTCGTGGTCAGGAGCAGCCCAGTCGAAGTCCCCCGACGTGTCAGACACATAGCCGTCGAGCGAGCAGATCGCGGCGTACAGGAGACGCGCCATGGCTAGGGCACCGGGAAGGTGCCGGGTGTGGTGTTCTGAATCGTCTTGCCCCACACCGCCGTGGCGCCGGAGTGGCCGGCCGCGATGACCCAGCCGAGCGCCACGAGTGCGAAGACCACCGTGGCGACCGCAGCGACCTTGGTGAGGGTCGCACGGCCATCGGTCTGGGTGCGGTCCCACCACCACAGGGCCGCGACGGAGATGGTGAGCAGCGCGGCGAACACCGGTGTCCACCTGGCGATGTCGGCGTGGTCCGCGGGATAGCCGACGCGTGAGGCGAGCTGCTCGCCGCTCGCCTTCGCGACGGCGGCTGACCCGGTGGCGATCAAGGCGCAGGCCACCACGAGCACTCCGTACTTCCGGCTCCAGGCCGGCCGCACGACGATCGCGATCGCACCGAGGCAGGCCAGCGGCAACAGCACGATGACGGCGTGCACGACGAGCGCGTGGATCGGCAGTCCGCCGATGGTGTCGAACATCGTGAGTCCTCGAGGTCGCAGCGATCGAGCAGGTGCTTGAGCACCGTACGTCGTCGGCACCACCTCAGGGGGGAACTTGGACGGCCCTAGGACCACCGGCCCGCGCCGCCGCCCGGGTCTTCATCGCGCGGCGAGCCAGGTAGCGTCTCCGCCGTGAGCACCGAGCCCTATGCCGACGACCTTGCCCTGGCCCAGACGATGGCCGACCGTGCCGACGCGATCACCATGGATCGGTTCAACGCGCGTGACCTCGTCGTCGAGACCAAACCCGACCTGACTCCGGTCAGCGATGCCGACCGTGCGGTCGAGCTCATGCTGCGCGACCTCGTCTCGAGCTCGGGGCTCGATGACGGCGTGCTGGGCGAGGAGTACCCCGAGCAGGTGGGCACCACCGGTCGCCGGTGGGTCGTCGACCCTGTCGACGGCACCAAGAACTTCGTGCGTGGCGTCCCGGTGTGGGCCACCGTGATCGCGTTGCAGGCCGCCGACGGAGCGTTGCTCGCGGGCGTCGTGTCTGCTCCCGCCCTGGGTCGTCGCTGGTGGGCCACGCTCGGCGGTGGCGCCTGGGTCATCGAGCCGGGATCGCCCGCGCCACGGCGTATCTCGGTGTCGCACGTGTCGTCGCTCAGCGACGCATCGCTGTCGTTCTCCGACCACTTCTCCTGGGACGCTCTCGGCAAGCAGGCGCAGTGGGACACCCTGATGAACTCCGTGTGGCGCACCCGCGCCTATGGCGACTTCTGGAGCCATCTCATGGTGGCGGAGGGCTCGGTCGACATCGCCGCCGAACCCGAGCTCAACCTCTACGACGTGGCGGGGGTCGCGCTCATCGTCACAGAGGCGGGCGGCCGGTTCACCGGTGTCGACGGGGGCGAGGGACCGGCTCGCGGCAGCGGCATCGCGACCAACAGTCTCCTGCACCAAGCCGTCCTCGACGTGCTCGCCTGACCTCCCGCTCCGGCTCACCTGCGCGGTTGCGGACGTGGGCACCAGGGAGGGCCCTGCAGGCGCGCAGTCTCCTACGAGACCCCCGACAGCCGTCAGGCGACGGCGTCGTCGGTCGTTGCGTCGCGGGTAGTTCTGGTGTCGCGTGTGTCGACTGTGTCCACGGGCGAGTCGGGGGTGCGGCTCCGACGGCGCTGCCACCAGGCGACGAGAGTTGGTGCCGCCAGCACGGCGTACAGGTCGAACCAGCCGTAGCCCCCGGCAGCGATGCTCGGCGGGTTGCCCATCGGCACCCAGCCCACGATCGTGTCGTAGGGCTGCCAGGCCCAGACGCCCCAACCCGTGCCGAGCAGCTCGAGGTAGCTCACGACCACGAAGGCCCCGACGTAGAGCAGCGTCGAGCGGCCCCAGCGCAGGAAGGCGAGCAGACAGAGATACCAGAAGAAGCCGAGCACGTCGTGGCGTGGCGAGAGCAGCAGCCCCCACATCGCCCAGGCGCCCGCCACGACGACCGTCGCGCGGATCGCGACGCTGGCCCGGCGCCGTACGACGGGGAGGCGACCGAAGGTCAGCGCGGCGAGATAGACGAGACCGTGTCCGGGGAAGACATAGGCCGGGACGTGCTCGAGTCGGTAGACGTAGACCCCGAGCCAGCCCGAGAACACCAGCTCGACGACGGCGGCGATGGCGACCACGACCAGGGTCTGCGCCCGCACCAGGGGCGTCTCGTGGACCAACCACCAGGAGAGCAGCACGACCGTCAGGGCGCCCAGCGCGAGCTGGCCGGCGAGGTCCACGCTGCGGTCGAGCCACAGGGTCGACGGGATCCAGATGAACGCGAGCAGCAGGGCGCGTCGATCCGTCCAGGCCCAGGTCACGACACCAGTGTCCCCGATGTCAGCCGATCACGAATCTCGACACCGCCAGGGCTGGGTGAGCCTGCGCCGCCTCCGGGGTTTCCCCCGGTTGTGCGCTTGTGATTGACCTGAGCGCGACACGCTGCCAGATTCAGGCCCAAGATCGGCCCGCGGGGGTCGGTGCCACGGGAGGAGTCAGCCTTGCAGGACGAGACGACGCTGGTAGACGTGGCGATGATCCGCGACGTCCTCACGGTCGGGCC
>JANMBJ010000425.1:0-13641 GCA_031360335.1 Candidatus Nanopelagicales bacterium | reverse complement strand
CCAGCGAGCTTGAGGAGCAGCGCGCAGACGACCCCCGTGCGGTCCTTGCCGACGGCGCAGTGCACATACATGGCCGAGTCCGACCAGGCGAAGCGCGACAGTGCGGCGGTGAGCTGCGCCGAGCCGTGCCTCAGATAGTGCGCGTAGCCGGCCGCCACGGTCTCCGGGTTGTTGACGTGCCCCACCGGGTCGAGCAACCACCGGTCCGGACCCACCAGCGGCACCCGCTCGTGGGCGATCTCGCCAGAGGAGTAGAGCTCGTCGAGCGGACCGACGCCGTCATCCGCGGCCTCGGAGAGCTCACGCAGGTCGAGTACCCGCTCGACCCCGTGGACACGCAGCGCCTCGAGGCCTCGTGGGGTCAGGTGCACCACGGTCTCCCCACGAACCACGACGCGACGTGGGAACTCTCCGCCGCAGACGGGCAGTCCTCCGAGGTCCCGCACGTTGTGCATGCCGTCCACCGAGATCCAGCGATCAACCATGTGTCCAGGGTGACGGGTGTTGCTCACGATGCCCGAAGGCCACGGCAAACGTGGGTGGAACGCTCGGCGTACAACGGGTCTGACCCGACCTGAGGGGTCAACCGTTGCGACAGGCTCCGGCTCCGAACAGGCGGATCGGCGCCGAAGCCGACCGCTGCTGGCCCCGCTGGTCTACCGTGTCGAGCGTTGTCGCCGGCACGGGCCGCCGGGCGGACGCGGGGGTTCACAGTCATGGTCAGGAGTCTCGGGTGCGCTGGCTGAGCTACGAGGCCGAGAACGCCCTCGGGGACGCCACCCCGCAACAGCTCAAGCCGGTGCTGCGGATCGGACGTGACGTGCTGCGCGGCTTCTGGCCGCGCCAGGTCGCCGACTACCGCCTCGCGCGCTGGCCGCGAGACCCGCAGCTGTTCAGCGAGAAGGTGCAGTATCGCGTCGCCTACGACCGGCGACCGCACCTCACCGACTTCGCCGACAAGGCCGGCGTGCGTGACTTCGTCGCCGAGCGGGTCGGACCTCACGTGCTGACGACCTGCCTCGGCATCTATGAGTCCGCCCGTGATGTGCCGTGGGCAGATCTACCGCGTGAGTACGCCATCAAGGCGACCCACGGGTCCGGCGGGATCGTGCTCGTGGCTGACTTCGCCGACGCCGACAACCGGTTGCCGACGAGCGGGCGCCACGTGGGTTGGGACCGCTATACCGTGCGCCCGGAACATGCAGAGCCGCACCGTATCGCGTCGATCGCCGACAAGTGGATGACGCTCAACTACGAGTACGGCACCGGTCGGCTGCCCGAGTTCGCCTACCGCGGCGTTCCGCCTCGCATCCTGGTCGAGAACCTTCTCGAGGACAGTCGCGGTCGCATCGCGTCCGACTGGAAGTGCTTCGTCTTCGACGGCGTCCTGCGCATCGTGACGATCGAGTCTGACCGCTATGGCGACCATCGGCAGGAGGTGTTCGACCGCGAGGGCGCTCGCCTCGGTCGCTTCCTGTCCGACCCACCCGACGAGCTCACGCCGTTGCCCGCCAACTTCGACGAGCTCGTGGCGGTGGCGGAGGCGCTGGGTCGCGGGATCGACTTCGTCCGGGTCGACCTCTATGACGTCGACGGCGACCGGATCGTGTTCGGTGAGCTCACCAACTATCCCGGCGCCGGTCGACAGACCTTCCCCGAGGAGTGGGACCGCAAGCTCGGTGCCTGGTGGACCCTCGCCGTCTGACGGGTGGTCGAGAGCCGCACGGGTCTAGCGTGACGCCATGAGCACCGCAGCCCAGCGCTGGCGCGTCGACCTTGCCTCCTGGGCCATCCCCGACGAGATCCTCGCGGCGGCTCCGCAGTCGCCGTGGATCCACCCCGTCGAGATGTTCGTCGTCGGTGGCACGGTGCCCGACTCGCCGTCGCACCAGCGCGCACGCGACGCCCTGGGCGATCACGGCAGCGTGCTCGACATCGGGTGCGGCGGTGGACGAGCCGCCCTGGCGCTCGTGCCGCAGGCCACGCAGCTGATCGGGGTCGACCACCAGCAAGGCATGCTCGACCGCTTCGCCGAGGCGGCAGCACGACACGGGGTGCCGAGCGACGGGATCCTCGGCGACTGGCCGGAGACCGCCGACCGCACGCCGAGTGCCGAGGTCGTGGTGTGCCACCACGTCCTCTACAACGTCGCTGACCTGCCGCCGTTCCTGCACGCGCTCACGGCTCACGCGAGGTGCCGCGTCGTCGTCGAGATCCCGATGCTGCATCCGCTGTCGCACATGGCACCGCTGTGGCGCGACTTCTGGGGGCTCGAGCGTCCCGTTCGACCGACCGCGCACGACGCGCTCGCGGTCGCACGCGACGCCGGGATCGACGCGCGTATCGACGTGTGGGACGACCAGCCCTTCACGTCGCGTACCTCGATCACGGCCGCTCAGCAGGCGCACTTCATGCGGGTCCGCCTGTGCCTGCCCGCCGAGCGGGAGGCCGACGTCGCTGCTGCTCTGGAGTTCTACGGATCCGAGGGCCCGCGTCAGACCGCGACGATCTGGTGGGATGTGACGGACGACCGACGCGACTGACCGGCGGCTCAGCTGCGCAGCAGGACCGCGTCAGCCGACGCGGTGAGCACCGCGCGCAGCGCCGTGATCGGCACCGGGCGGCTGAACAGATAGCCCTGGGCCAGGTCGCACCCCGCCAGGCGCAGCGCGTCCGAGGCCTCGCCCGTCTCGACGCCCTCGGCCACGACGCTCAGTGAGAGGTTGTGGGCGAGCTCGACGATCGAACGCACGATGGCAGCGTGGGTGAGGTCATGGGTCATGTCGGTGACGAAGCCCCGGTCGATCTTGAGCTCGTCCACCGGCAGCGTCGACAGGTAGGACAGCGAGGTCTGTCCGACACCGAAGTCGTCCAGGCTCACGCGTACGCCGAGCTCGCTGAGCTGACCGAGCACCGCGGCGGCTCTCGCCGGGTCGGCGAGGAGGGCCGTCTCGGTGATCTCCACGACCAGCCGCCTTGGTGCCACACCGAGATCGCCCAGCGTTGCAGCCACACGGGTCGCGAAGTCGTGCCGAGCGAGATTGCGGGCCGACACGTTGACCGCCACAGTGAGGTGCTCGTGGTCGTCGCCGAGGGAGACGAGATCGGCGAGCGCGCGGGCAAGGACCCACGCAGTCAGGTCGTCGATCAGGTCGGTCTGCTCGACCAACGGCACGAACCGGTCGGGCGCGAGCATGCCGTGGATCGGGTGCTCCCACCGCACGAGCGCCTCGAGGGCCACCACCCGCTCGTCGTCAAGGCTCACCTTCGGCTGGTAGTGCAGGACGAGCTCGTCCTCGCGGATCGCCCGTCGCATCTCGGCGAGCAGCGCGAGGTTGGCCGTGCTGTTGTGGTCGATCCCCGGCGTGTAGCGGGTCACGCCGACGTGGCGAGACTTCGCGACGTACATCGCCACGTCGGCGCGCTGCAGCAGGGTGTCGCAGTCCACGCCATCGCTGGGCGATACGGCATAGCCGATCGAGGAGTTGAGCGTGATCGGGAGGCCGTCGATGCGCACCTCGCTCTCGATGATCTCGCGCACGCGCCACAGCGCGGTCTCCGGGTCGGTCGCGTCGCGCAGCACGATGCCGAACTCGTCGCCGCCGAGACGGGCGACCCGGTCCCGGCCACGGATGTGGTCGGAGAGACGGTGGGCCAGCTCGGCCAGCAGATGGTCGCCGTACTGATGGCCCAGGGTGTCGTTGACCTCTTTGAACCGGTCGAGATCGACGATGGCCACCGCGATCGGGCCGCTGTCCGCCGCGATCGCCGCGGTCACGAAGTCCTGGAACGCGGTGCGGTTGGGCAGGTCGGTGAGGGTGTCGTGCTCGGCGAGGTAGCGGTTGAGCTGCACCTGCCGTCGCAGTCCCCGACTGACGTAGTAGGAGACCCCGAAGAGCCCGAGCCACAAGATGGCGAGACCGATCGCGAGGTCGCGATAGAGCGCGGCCAGGCCCACGTCGACGTCTGCCGCGATCGGTGCGTAGGGGAGGTAGATCTCGAGGATCCCGACGCGCCGCTTGCTGGTGCCGGCGTGCACGGGTGCGTAGACCTCGACGCCGTCGATGCCCTCAGGGCCGACGTCGACGCTGTCGGTGTTGAGCTTCGTGACCAGGGCGACGGTCTCGCCCTTGGCCGCATCGAGGACCTCGTCGTCCGGGGTCCCCATGTAGCCGGACCCGTCGTCGGACCAGACGACCTTGCCGCTGAGGTTGCGCAACCGGATCCGCAGGATCTCGCCGGTGGAGACGGCGTGCTGGGCGAGGACCTCGAGGGTCGCCACCTCCGATGTCGAGAGCGGCTCGTAGAACGACCGACCGTCGAGATGTGCCTCGATGGCGGTCCGCTCGACGAGGAGCGCCTCGGTGGTGCCTTGAGCGAGCCCGCGTCGTTCGGCCTCGCCGCGCATGCTCACCACCAGGACGGCACCGAGCAGCAGCACCAGAGCCAGGCTCGCCGCGGCGTACGTCGCGAACAGCCTGACCGTCGAGGACGTGCGCACCACCCCACCTGCCACCCCGAGGTCATCGGCAGCAGGTCAGGGTCACCTGAGTGCCCGGCCGCACCCGATCCCGCGAACGGTCGGTGCCGGGCCGACCCAGGACCGGGCCGTCGGGTCATCCGAACGATGACCGCGACTAGTACGAACGGGTGACGTCACCGAGGTGGCGAACCTCACGGCGCGCGCAGTTCTGAGCACGATCGCCGCTGGTCATCCAGGTCGGTGACCGAACTCCGGACAGAGCGGTTGCCGCGCCCTACGGGTCTCTACGTAGTCTCGAGGAGTTCGAACAACGTGAGCAGAGCACGTCGTGACGTCGCTGTAAAACCATGCGGCGCAACGATTGTGACTATCTAACATCACACAACCGAATCACAGACCCGCGGCATCGCGTCACTGTCGACGCCGTCCCGCCGCACCGACGCGCCAGCCGTCGGCCTCCCTCACCGCGCCCTCGGCGCTCCGGCCCACCGGTGCGCCCAGCATTGCCTCCCCGAGCTGCCACCGTTCACCGTGCTGCCGCGTCCCCGCGCTCGCGCCCCGTGCAGAGGACCCCCATGACCCTGACCCTGTCCCGTGCTCCTCGCCGCCGCGAGGAGGTCGAGCCGACAACCACCCCGTCCGCGCCTCAGGCGCCCGACTATCACCTCCCGTCACCGCCGAGCGACGAGGAGAAGTACAGCTATTTCGGGGTCCAGCGCCGGTGGCCGTTCGTGTTCCTGTTCCTGTCGCAGGGCTGTCTGGTGTTCGCCTTCGTCAAGGTCATGCTGCACACCCCCGACACCGCGCTCGGCCTGATCTTCCTCACGGTCATGCTGCCGCCGATGGTCGTCAACCTGTGGCTACGGATGAAGAAGCGTCGCCTGACTCTCGAGAGCCACGTCGTCGCGGTCGAGACGTGGCGCGCGGTGCAGGACGAGCTGCCGTCGATCGACGTGTTCCTGCCGACCTGTGGCGAGGACCCCATCGTCCTGGCCAACACCTTCACCCATGTCGCTGCCCTGGAGTGGGACGGTGACCTGCGCGTGCATGTTCTCGACGACGCCGACAGCGACGTCACACGCACGCTCGCGGACGAGTTCGGCTTCGACTACGTCGTGCGTCCCAACCGTGGCGAGTGGAAGAAGGCGGGCAATCTCATCGCCGCGTTCGGCATCACCTCGGCGGAGTTCATCGCCGTCTTCGACGCCGACTTCGCCCCGCGCCCCGACTTCTTCTGGGAGACGGTGCCCTACATGGCCGACGAGAGCACCGGCGTCGTCCAGACCGCGCAGTACTTCGACGTCGACCGACGGGTCAACTACATCGCGCGCTATGCGGGTGCTCTCCAGGAGCTCTTCTTCCGCTGGATCCAGCCGGCTCGCGACACCTGCGAGGCAGCGATCTGCGCCGGCACCAACGTCGTCTATCGCCGCGCTGCTGTCGAGAAGGCGGGCGGCTTCGCGCAGGTGCCGATCGGCGAGGACGTGCACTCCGGCGTCAAGCTCTGGGTCGCGAGCTACCACACGCGCTATCTGCCGATGGTGCTGGCGAAGGGGCTCGCTCCGGACAGCTGGAACGCGCTCACCAACCAGCAGTATCGCTGGTGCCGCAGCTCGATGTTGCTCATGATGAGCTCCTTCTTCCACCACGCGCCTTTCGACAAGAAGCAGCGTGTGTCGTTCTGGGCAGCGTTCCTCTACTACATGGCGTCGGCTTCACTGCCGGTCACGTCGGTGCTGCCCACGCTCATCATGGTGTGGTTCTTCGCCGACACGATCACACCGTCCAACTACCTGCTCATGGTCCCGTCCGTCATCGCCACCCTGTTCGTCTTCCCGCTCGTCGCCCGCGGCTGGCGCCCGACGATCTATCGCGTCGCCACCGTCAACAGCTTCTGCCACCTGCTCGCCGTCACCGATGCGCTGCGCAACCACGTCCAGAACTGGGTGCCGACCGGTGCTGCGGTGACGCCGTCACGCGGTGGCGTGCCGGCACGCGTCGCGACGATGGGGCGCATCTGGCTCGTGCTCTCGCAGGGCCTGCTCTGGGCCGGTCTCGCACGCAACGTGGCCGCCGGCGCGAACCCGTGGCTGCTGTGGCCGGCGGTGGTCCTCGGCGTGGTCCAGCTGTGGATGCTCGTCCCCATCCTGGTCGGTCTCGGACCGAAGGGTGACACCTACCCCGAGCGTGCACCCGAGGTGCGGCGTGCCGAACTTCGCCGCCTGGACCTCACCGACGTGCGGGTCGAGCGCATCGGGGTCTCCTCGTGACAGCGATCCTCGACGTCCGTCCCGCACCCACGCCGGTGACCGTCGAGACCGCCGTGCCCGCGCGTGACTTCCGCCTCGACATCCAGGGACTGCGCGCCCTTGCGGTGCTTCTCGTGGTGCTCTACCACGCACGGGTGCCGGGAGTCAGTGGCGGCTATGTCGGCGTCGACGTCTTCTTCGTCATCAGCGGTTTCCTCATCACCGGTCACATCCTGCGCGAGATCGCCGAGAACGGTCGGCTCTCGCTCGGGGCGTTCTACGCGCGACGCGTGCGGCGCCTGATCCCCGCCGCTCTGGTTGTCGTTCTCGCGACGCTGGTCGTCGCCCGGGTCTGGGGCCCGGCGCTTCAGGTACGAACCACTGCGTGGGATGCGCTGTGGACCTCGGGCTACGCGCTCAACGTGCACCTCGCGAGCGAAGGTGTCGACTACCAACAGGTGAACGGGCCGCTGTCGCCGTTCCAGCACTTCTGGTCTCTCGCGGTCGAGGAGCAGTTCTACCTCGTGTGGCCGTTGGTCGTTCTCCTCACCGTCCTGGTGGCCCGTCGATTCGGTCGCCGGGCGCTGGGTGCCGTGCTCGTCGTCGGCATCGGCGGCTCGCTGTACCTCTCGGCCACGCTGACGCAGTCATCGGCGCCGCTGGCCTACTTCTCCGCGCAGACCCGCGCCTGGGAGTTCGGCGTCGGCGCTCTGGTAGCACTGGCGGCCGCACGGCTCCCTCGCCTGCCCCACACTGTGCGTCTCGTCGCCGCATGGACCGGCCTGCTGGCTATCGTGGGCTCCGCCTTCGTCTTCGACGACTCCACGGCGTTCCCCGGGATCGCCGCTCTGGCACCAGTTCTCGGGTGTGCACTGCTCATCGCCGGTGGCACGGGAGCTGCAGTGCGCGGCAGTGTCGCCACCCTCCTCGACCGCCGCCCCCTCCAGCTCGTGGGGCGGGTCTCCTATGGCTGGTATCTGTGGCACTGGCCGGTGCTGGTGCTCGCACCTCTCGTGCTGGGACAGGACTTCTCCTGGATCCGCAATGTCGAGCTGTCCGTCCTGGCCCTGTGGTTCGCCGCTCTCACCTATGTGATCGTCGAGCGCCCCACGCAGCGCGGGCGTCTCGCACCCCGACGCTGGCTCGGGCGCGGAGTGCTCATGTCGACGGCCACGGCCGGGGCCGCGCTGCTCGTCGTCGCGACCGCCCCGCTCATCGCCGGCAACGGAGCGTTCGCCGCCCCCCTGGAGCTGCGCTCCGACCCGGACGCGACGCTGTCCGCCGCGCTGACCGCAGCGTCCGCCAGCCGCGCGGTGCCGGGCAACCTCACGCCGACGCTGGAGAAGGCCGGCGCCGATGTCCCGGAGACCGAGAGCGGTTGCCACCTCGGGTTCCTCCAAATCGATCAGGGCCCCTGCGTCTACGGGGACCCACGGGGCAAGCACACGGTCGTGCTGTTCGGTGACTCGCACGCGCAGCAGTGGCAGGGCGCCCTCGACGCGGCCGCCAAGGACAGGCACTGGAAGCTCGTGTCGTGGACCAAGGCCGCCTGTCCCGTCGCCGACACCACGATCGTCAACCCGTCGCTCAAGCGCGACTACACCGAGTGCGACACCTGGCGCACAGCCACCGTGGCGAAGATCCGCGCACTGAACCCTGATCTGGTGATCGTCAGCCAGAGCGACTCCGTGCCTGGCCGCACCGTCAGCAACGACCACTGGGCGGCCACCACCGTCGACACGATGCAGCAGCTCGCCGCAGGGGGTCAGCGCGTGGAGTTCCTCGCGGACACGCCCTATCCCCAGGCCGACGTGCCCACGTGCGTGAGCGAGCACCTTGCCGACGTTCGCGCCTGTCAGGTGAAGCGGGCGCAGGCGTATCACTCCTCCGCGCTCTACTCCGACCGGCATGCCCAGGTCGTCTCGACGCTCGAGCGGGCTCGGATCCCGGTGATCGATCCGATCGACTGGATCTGCTCGACGACCTCGTGCCCGGTCATCGTCGGCGACACGCTCGTCTACCGCGACGACAGCCACCTCAGCAACACCTACTCCACCGAGCTGGCACCGCTGCTGTCGCCGCTGCTCGTCACGGCAGCAATCGCGCCCCGCACAGGGGCGGCTCGCCCAGCCCCGACCACCACCGCCTCTGGGAGCCCCACACCATGACCCGTCGTGAACGCGTCGCCTACGCCGCGCTCCTTGCCCTCGCTGCTGGATCGCTGCTGGCGTTCCTGGCCTGGTGGCTCGCCCCTGGACACGTGGCGACCAACTTCACGGGTCGGCGGCACATCGTAGACGTCGTGCTCTTCGCCTCGCTGACCCTGGTGTTCGGGCACCGGCTGTTCATGGATGCGTTCAGCTGGATCGTGGCGTGGGGCATGCGCCGGGAGGACACACCGCCGCGGCCGGAGCCTGGTCTGCGCGTCGCGTTCATCACGACGTTCGTGCCGTCGTCCGAGCCGCTCGACATGCTGCGGGCAACGCTACCGGCGATGATCGCCGTCGACTATCCCCACGACACCTGGGTGCTCGACGAGGGCGGAGTCGATGAGGTGCGCGAGCTCTGCGACGAGCTCGGGGTGCACTACTTCAGTCGTTCCGGCGTCCGCCGTTACAACCTGGTGGCCGGTCCCTACACGGCAAGAACCAAGGGCGGCAACCACAATGCGTGGTATGACTCGGTGGCCGACGACTACGACATCGTTGCGCAGATCGACACCGACTTCATCCCGCGCCACGACTTCCTGACGCGCACGCTCGGTCATTTCCGCGACCCGCGCATCGGATTCGTCGGCACCCCGCAGGTCTATGGCAACGGTGACGAGTCCTTCGTCGCGCGCGGCGCGTCGCAGCAGCAGTACTCCTTCTACGGGCCGCTGCTGCGCGGTCTGGCTTCCCGTGGGCACGCCAACATGATCGGGGCCAACCACATCGTGCGGGTTGCCGCGCTGCGCGAGGTCGGGCTTTACGCGGGCCACCTGACCGAGGATCTGCTCACCGGCATGCGGCTGCACGCGTCCGGCTGGCGCAGCACCTACGTCAGCGAACCTCTCGCCGTCGGCGAGGGTCCGGTGACCTGGCAGGCTTACTTCAACCAGCAGACCCGCTGGGCCTTCGGGTGCATGGACATCCTTCGATGGCACACCCCGAGCCTCGTCCGGTCGATGGGCCGTCGGCAGGCGGCGCTCTACGTCGCCCTGCAGCAGCACTACTTCTCGGGCCTCGCGGCTGCGCTCGGCCTCGTGCTGCTCATGCTCTACTTCGCGGCGGGAGTCGCGCCCGCCAGCGTCGGACTCGTCGAGATGCTGCTCTGGGTGACGCCTCTCGTCGTCGCGCGCCAGGCGGTCACGCTCTGGCTGCAGCGGTTCAATCCCGACCCGGCCAGCGACCGTGGCTGGCACCTGGCCGGCCGCTATATGTCGGTGGTCACGGCGCCCGTCTACTTCCTCGCGGCCATCGGGGTGCTCCGTCAGAAGCGTCTGGTGTTCAAGGTGACTCCGAAGGGTGCCGGGCAGCGCGACCGTACGCCGCTCGCGATGATCGGGCCGCACGCCCTCATCGGAGTGGTCGCCGTCGGCTGCCTGGCATCGGCGTATGCCACCGGTCGGACGTCGATCCCCATGCTGTTCTGGGCCGGGCTCAACGCGCTGGTGATGCTGTCGTTCCTCGTCGTGGTGCTCGTCACCCGCACTCCCGACGCGACGGCCGGGCCGGCACGGGTGATCGAGCTGGCGCGCGAGGGCGCCCCCGTGCACGGACACCAGGCACGGGCCGGTGCCCTCGGCTCATCCGGTGGTCTGGGTCCGGTCGATCTCGGCTCGTCGAGGCGGCGCTCAGCTGTCCTGGTAGACGCGTACCCAGTCGATGACCATCTGCTGCGGCCAGACGCTGCTCGCTGACGGGTCGCCGGGGAAGTTGCCCCCGACTGCGACGTCGAGCAGCAGGTAGAACGGCTGGTCAAAGACCCAACGACCCGACTTCTCGACGTCGGCCTTCGTCACCGTGTTGAAGACGACATCGTCGATCGCGAAGGCGACCGACGTGGCCGACCAGGTGGCCGAATAGACGTGGAAGTCGCTGGAGAGGTCCGAGGGCGCGGCGTACTTCCCCGTGACGCTGAAGGGCTTTCCGTCGGCAGTCGGTCCGTGCAGGGTGCCGTGGGTGACGTTCTTCTCCTTGCCCACGACCTCGGTGACGTCGATCTCCCCGCTCGCCGGCCAGCCAGCCGTGTCGTGGTTCTGCCCGAGAGCCCAGAACGCCGGCCACGCGCCGTCGCCCGTGGGCATCTTGGCTCGGACCGAGAGCGTGCCGTGCTCGAACGTCTTGCGTCCCTGCGTCGAGAGCCGCGCCGACGTGTAGTCGTTGGTGCTGCCGTCTGCGCAGGCGTGACCCTTCGCCTCCCGGGCCGAGATGACGAGAAATCCGTTGCCGTCGAGGGCGCTGTTGTCACGTGAGTCGGTGTAGCACTCGAGCTCCTGGTTGCCCCAGCCCTTGCCGCCTGTCATGGGACCCCACACGGCCGGATCGGCCGGTGAGCCCGACGGCCCGGTGAACTCGTCGGACCAGACGAGGGTCGGTCCGCTCGAGCAGGCGGTCGAGGAGACGAGGACGAGGGCCGCACCCGCGGCAAGAGCCGCGGCGCGTACGGAGGTGGATCGGCGACCGGGGCGCATGCGGGGATCCTCACGCTGGACTGCGGTCGGGGTGCGGGGCATCGATGACCCGGCGTGACCGGCGGGGTCACTGCTCCCGCTCTCGCTCCAGCCTATGTCGTACCCAGCCCAGCCATCACCGCCTCCGCTGTGAAACCTCTTGTGAGAGAACACACGCAGCCTGCGGGCACCAACAGGAAACAACCCCGTGACGCGAGGTCACGGGGTTGTTTCCGACGACAGGGTCAGACGTCGGCTCAGCCGGCGGCCGGTATGTGGATCAGCTTGCGGTTGACGAACTCGTCGACGCCGTTCGGGCCGAGCTCGCGGCCGACACCGGATCGCTTGGTCCCGCCGAACGGCAGGTCGGCGCCGCCGCCCTCGGGCTCGTTGATCCAGACCATGCCGGTGTCGAGCCGGTCCGCGAGGTCGAGGGCGAGCTGGTCGTCCTGGGTGTAGATCGCGCCGCCGAGGCCGAACGGGGTGTCGTTGGCGAGCGCGATCGCCTCGTCGGCGTCCTTCACCTTGTAGATGACGGCCACGGGACCGAAGAGCTCTTCGCGGAAGGCACGCATGTCCGGCGTGACACCGGTCAGTACGGTGGCCTCGATGAACGAGCCGGGACGGTCTGGGCGCCTGCCCCCGGTGTGCACCGTGGCGCCCTTGGAGACGGCGTCGTCGATCTGGGCCATGAGGCCCAGCACCGCCGCCTCGGAGACGAGCGGGCCGAACGAGGTTGCCGGGTCGGTCGGGTCACCGGTGGTCAGCGACGCCATCTCGGCCGTGAAGCTCTCGACGAACTCGTCGTAGATGCCCTCGGCGACGATGAACCTCTTCGCAGCGTTGCAGGCCTGGCCGGCGTTCTCCATCCGGGCCAGCACGCCGTCCTTCGCCACCTTCGCGATGTCGGGAGCGTCGAGCACGATGAACGGGTCGGAGCCACCGAGCTCGAGTACGACCTTCTTGAGGTGCTGGCCGGCCAGTGCCGCGACCGCGGTCCCGGCGCGCTCGCTGCCGGTCACCGAGACTCCGCGGACACGCGGGTCGGCGATGATGTCGGCCGCCTGCTCGTTGGTCGCGAACAGGTTGATGTAGGCGTCAGCGGGCAGGCCGGCGTCGCGGAATACCTGCTCCATGGCGAGCGCCGACTCGGGGCACTGGGGAGCATGCTTGAGCAGGATCGTGTTGCCCACCATGAGGTTCGGCGCCGAGAAGCGGGCGACCTGGTAGTAGGGGTAGTTCCACGGCATGATCCCGAGCAGCGGACCGATCGGTGCCTTGCGGATCCACGCGTTGCCACCGGTGCTGGCGTCGAGCTGCTGGTCGGCCAGCAGCGCCTCGGCGTTGTCGGCGTAGTAGCGGTAGATGTCCACCACGAACTCGACCTCGCCGATGGCGTCGGAGGTGGTCTTGCCCATCTCACGGGTGATGAGGGCAGCCAGCTCGACCTTGCGCTCGTCGTAGAGGTCGGCGACGCGGTTGATGATCGCGGCGCGCTCCTTGATGGCGGTGCGGCTCCACGACGCGAAGACCGCGTCGGAGCGCTCGACCGCGCTCGTGATCTCGGCGTCCGTCGCCGACTCGAACTCGCTCTCGGTGACACCGGTAGCGGGGTTGACGACCTGGTAGATGCTCACCACAGGTAACTCCTGATGACGTCGGCGACGGCCGAAGCCGCCATGGCGCTGCCACGGTACAACGCATCCGAAGCGGCCGCCGACGGTGCCCATCCGCGCCCGGTCCGCCGGCGGGGTGTCACCGCGACGGGCCCGGTCCGCCCGTGGCGACTCATCGGGTACAGCTAGCGCTTGGCCCAGGTGGCGATCTCGTCGAGGACCGCGGTCACCTTCGCCGTCTCGGTGTCGGGGTTGACGAACGCCAGGCGCAGCGCCGTCTCCCCCTCCCACGAGGTCGGCACGCACAGGATCTCCCCCGCCTGCGCCATCTCGGCGGACCACACGCGATAGTCGTCGGGCCGCCATCCGGGCACCTCGAAGAGCACGATGCTGAGGGTGGGCTCGCGCAGCAGGCGCAGCTGCTCGCTGGCGTCGATGTGGGCCGCGACGGCCCGAGCCGTCGTGAGCGATCGCTCGACCGCGTCGGCATACCGGTCTGTGCCGTGGGTCGCGAGGCTGAACCAGAACGGCAGTCCCCGCGCTCGACGAGACAGGTGGATCGCGAGGTCGGCAGGGTTCGAGGCGTCACGGTCGATCACGTCGAGATAGCTCGCGGTCTGGGCGTGCGCCGCCCGAGCG
>JANMBJ010000379.1:0-38698 GCA_031360335.1 Candidatus Nanopelagicales bacterium | reverse complement strand
CGGGGGCCTTCTTGGCGACGGCGCGCTTGGCCGGAGCCTTCTTCGCCACTGCCTTCTTGGCCGGAGCCTTCTTCGCTACTGCCTTCTTGGCGGGGGCCTTCTTGGCGACGGCGCGCTTGGCCGGAGCCTTCTTCGCCACTGCCTTCTTGGCCGGAGCCTTCTTCGCTACTGCCTTCTTGGCCGGAGCCTTCTTCGCAGCAACCTTCTTCGCGGGTGCCTTCTTGGCAACCTTCTTCGCGGTGGGCTTAGCAGCCGCCACGATGCCTCCCTGAGTCGTCTTCCGACCCTGGTGTCGGAAGCCTTCGTGTGAACTGTGGCAGAGCGTGACGACAAGTTGGCGGACGTTCGCGTCGTACACCTACTTCGTGTCGCGCTCGTGGTAACGCCGAGTGCGTCTCAAAGGGTGTCACAACTCGTCATCGATTGTCGCATCGCGACGACTTTGCCGAACTGCATCGACGTGCGGCGATGTGCGTACGTCGTAGTTCCACAACGACGGCAACGCAGCAGCAAGCGCGAGAACGCCTGCAGTGCACAGGATTCCGCCCGACGCAATCGACACTGCGAGTCCGCGTGACTGCGCGACGAAGCTCACCCGTGCATTGCCGAGCTGCGGGCCGATTGCATACGACAACATCTCGATGCCAGCCATGCGACCACGAAGCGAGTCCGGAATCGACTGGTTCCACACCAACATCCGAAACAGTCCGCTCACCATGTCGAAGGCACCGGCGAGGACGAGGAAGACAAGTGCGAGCGCCAACGACGTGGAGAGTCCGAAGCCCGCGATGGCCAGTCCGTAGACCGAGGCGGCGACGACGATCGCGCGTCCATGTCGATGCACGCGGGTCGTCCATCCGCTCGTCAACGATGCGATCGTCGCGCCGACAGAGCTCGCGGCATAGAGGAGTCCCAGCGACCACGGCGCGTCGTATCTCGCTGCGACGAACGGGAAGACCGCCCAAGGGAAGGCGAGCACCATCGCGAGGGTGTCGATCGCATAGGTGCCCTGAATTTCCCTGCGGCTCCAGGCATAGCGGACGCCTTCTAGCACGTGCGAGAGGCCGGGCGCCCCCTCGTCGACAACGCGACCACGGCTGCGCAGGCGCATGAGAAGCAGCAGCGACACGGCGAACGACACCACATCGACGCCGTAGGCCACCGCGACACCGAGATAGCTCGCGACGACACCGGCGATCGACGTGCCGAGGATGAATCCAGTGCTCCAACGCAGCGACATGAGAGCAGCTGCACCTGCGAGATGCTCATGGTCGACGGTCTGCGGCACCAGCGCCTCGAGCGACGGTCGTTGCAGCGAGTCGAACGTCGCCGCCAGCGCGCCGACGACGAAGAGCACCCACACCTGCGGCCGCGCCTGCAGTGCGTTGACGAGCAGCAGCAGCGAGCAGAGCAACGATCCTGCCTCGGCACCCAGGATCATCAGCCGACGGTCGAGGTGATCGGCGAGCGCTCCGCCCCAGAGCCCGAACACGATGATCGGCACGATCTCGACGAGGCCGAGAAGACCTACGACGACGAAAGACCCGGTGAGCTGCTGCGCCTGCAGTGGCACGGCGACGAAGGTGAACATCGATCCGAGGTAGGACACGACGCCCGACCAGAAGAGCATCCGGAAGTCGCGCGAGGTGCGCAGGGGTGAGACGTCGATGCGCCAGCGAGGAGCGTTCGAGTCGGTCACGTCGAGGCAGTCTGGGCCATCACCCCGTGGTGACGCACGCGAGTTGCGCGAGCAGTTCCGCGCGCCCGGTCACCAGTCGCGGGTGCTGGGTGATCCCTGGATGCCGTCGAGCACCCGGGCCAGCCGGTCGCGGAAGCCGCGTCGTGATCCGGTCGCAAGCGACTGCGCGACGGCGAGGTCCTCGCCGGCCGCGGCCGAGACCAGGTGCTGGACGGTGTCGAACGAGACGTCCGGAAGGGTGAGGTCGATGTCGCTGAGACCCGCTGCCTGCAAACCGATCGCGAGGCCGGACGGCTCACCCATCGCGGTGAGGCCGCGCGAGGGCACGATGAGCTGGTCGTGCGCGAGGCCCGCGAGGTCGGAGTCGCCGGTGTCGATGGTGAGCAGGGTCGCGCCGATCCGTCGCGCGTCTGCGAGGCGCTCGAGGAGCTCTTCGGTCGGGTTGTCGGGTGCGACGACGAACAGCGTCTCGCCGCGGCGCGCCGCCTCGAGCCGCTCGAGACCGTAGGACAGGTGCTGCGGCGCACCTGGCTGCGGGTTCCAGCGGATCAGCGTCGGCGAGAGGGTGGGGATCCCGGCGAAGCGCGCCTCGTCATCGAGGTGTGCGGCGAGGTGCCAGGGCTCCTGGGTCGGCGTCCCGACGAGCAGCAGGCCCTCGCCGGAGTCGGTCGAGCGTCGCAGGGAGCGGGCGAAGCCGCGCGTGCGGTCGACCCATCCGGTGCTCGAGAGCGCCTCGCGCAACAGGCTGACCGCTGATGAGTCCACAGGGGGCATCGTGCCGCACGGGGACCGAGACTGGTTGGATCGACGCATGAGCGAGAGCACCGCGTCGTCGGACGCCGCAGCCCCAGTCACCCGTACGGCGTACGACCTGCCTGATGTCACGGGTCTGGTCGTCGGTGTCCTCGGTGGCACGGGCGAGCAGGGTCGCGGTCTCGCGGTGCGTCTCGCGACCGCCGGGCAACGCGCGGTGATCGGTTCGCGCTCCGCCGAGCGCGCGCAGGCTGCCGCCGCCGGGATCGGGCACGCTGTCACCGGCGCCGACAACGCCGGGTGCGCCGAGGCATCTGACGTCCTTGTCGTGGCGGTGCCCTTCGACGGCCACCGCGACCTGCTCGTCTCGCTGGCCGACGTCCTTGTCGGCAAGGTCGTCATCGACTGTGTGAATCCGCTCGGATTCGACAAGCAGGGTGCCTTCGCCCTCGACGTGGCGGAGGGCTCGGCGGCTCAGCAGGCGGCGTCGGTCCTTCCGGGCGTGCGGGTCGTCGGGGCGTTCCACCACGTGTCGGCGGTGCTGCTGCTCGACGCGTCGATCGAGACCCTCGACACCGACATCCTCGTCGTGGGCGACGACCGCGACGCGACCGACATCGCGCAGGCGCTGGCCGGCCGCATTCCTGGCATGCGTGGCATCTATGCCGGCCGCCTGCGCAACGCCCGCCAGGTCGAGGCGCTGACCGCCAACCTCATCTCGATGAACCGTCGCTACAAGGCACACGCTGGCCTCCGCGTCACCGACGTCTGACCCGCGGGAGTCGAGCTCGGTCAGCTCGCGTCGCGGTCGCGTCGCAGTGCCGCGAGGGCGTGGCGTACGACGCGGAACACGGCCGCGGCGGCGAACACGCAGAAGGCTCCCACGACGATGAGCACGACCATGACGACCACGCGCCCAGGCTAGCGGCGGGCGTGGCGCTCCACTGATCTGCGCGCGACGGTGTCGTGCGCGTTGACGCCGTCGAGTGCCGTCGGAGGGGTTCGTGCTCCTACGCTGTGCGGATGCAGGGGGACACCGCCGCCGGATCACGTGCCGTACGCATGACGGTCGCCGGGCTCTCGGTCGCGGCCTTGCTGCTCACGGCCGGGTGCTGGGTGGGTCTGACGGCAGTCAACGGGGTCGAGAACCAGATCACCGTCGACGACTCGATCTCCAACCAGCTCGCGTCCGCGACGCCTGACGTCGCGACACCGAGCGCCGGGGCGACCGCCGCTGCGCCCCAGGAGTTCACCGCCGAGAACATCCTCGTCGTCGGTTCGGACACGCGCACGGGGCAAGGATCGGCCTACGGCTCCACAGCCGACGCGAGCGGCAACGGCCACTCCGACACCGCCTTCATCCTGCACGTCGCCGCCGACCGCAAGTCTGCTTTCGCAGTGAACATCCCGCGCGACTCCTGGGTGCAACGACCGAGCTGCAACGCCGACGGGAGTAGCGACGGAACTCTGGTGAGGGCGGACAAGTTCAACAAGGCCTACGCGGTCGGTGGGCGCGCGTGCGTGATCAGAGCGGTGAAGTACCTGACGAATGTGCCGATCACGCACTTCGTCGAGGTGAAGCTCCTCGGCTTCAAGGCGATCGTCGATGCGCTCGGCGGAGTGACCGTGTGCGCGACCCGGCGCCTCTACGACCCGGTGCGCCCCGACGGTCACGGCGGCAACGAGGGCAGTGACCTCGACCTCCCGAAGGGCACCAGCCACATCGGTGGTGAGATGGCGCTGGCACTGGCTCGGGCGCGACACATTCCTGGCAGCACCGGCAGCGACCTCCAGCGGATCGACCACCAGCAGCTGCTCCTGCACGACCTCATCCAGGAGGCGTCCGACAGTCATCTGGCGACCGATCCGCTGCGCCTCTACGACGTGTTGTCGAAGATCGCAGGATCGCTCACGGTCGACAAGGGGCTCTCGGGCGACGCGCTCAAGACCTTCATCCTCAGCATGTCGTCGATGAAGCCGAGCGACATCACGTTCTACACGGTGCCGTGGAAGCCGCACCCTGATGGTGAGGACGTGCTCTGGGTGACTAGCAAGGCCGTCGTCATGTGGAACGCGATGATCCACGACACGGCCTACCCGCCCGCCGCCTCGCCCTCGCCGAAGCCCTCGTCGTCGAGCACCACGAGCTCAAGCTCCCCGTCCTCGACCGCCAAGGCCGCCTGCTTCAGCTGAGGTCGCGAGCTGCTGCTCGAATCGTCGTGTGTGGTGCGTACAACTAGAGGATTCAGGCAGCAACTCGCGGACCTGTGAGCTGGCGTCCTCCTGGTTCGTCCGCGCTGCCGCTGGGTGGAGCTACTCGTAGGTGTGCTCGCGGGCGGGGTAGGCGCCGCTGACGACGTCGGACGCCCAGGCCTTCGAGGCATCGAGCAGGACGCCGTGGATGTCGGCGTACTTCTTGACGAACTTCGCGGTCTTGCCCGGCGTGAGGCCGGCCATGTCCTGCCAGACGATGACCTGCGCGTCGGTGCCACCACCGGCGCCGATGCCGATCGTGGGGATCGTCAAGATCTCCGACACCTGGGTCGCGAGGTCAGCGGGCACGACCTCGAGCACCACGGCGAACGCGCCGGCTGCCTGCAGCGCCTTCGCGTCCTGGATGAGGCGTACGCCGTCCTCGCCGCGACCCTGCACGCGGTAGCCGCCGAAGGCGTGCACCGACTGCGGGGTGAGACCGAGGTGCGCCATGACGGGGATGCCCGCCGACGCGAGCAGCTCGACCTGCGCCAGCACGCGGGCGCCGCCCTCGAGCTTCACGGCGTGCGCGCCGGCCTCCTTCATGAATCGGGCCGACGTCTCGAGCGCCTGGGCGGGCGAGGCCTGGTAGGACCCGAACGGCAGGTCGGCGACGACCATCGCGCGCGACGACCCGCGCACGACGCCGCGCACGAGCGGCATCAGCTCGTCGACCGTGATGGGGATGGTGGAGTCGTGACCGTAGACGACCATCGCGGCCGAGTCGCCGACGAGCAGCACGGGGATGCCGGCCTCGTCGAAGACCTGCGCGGTGAGCGCGTCATAGGCCGTGATCATCGGCCACTTCTCGCCGCGGGCCGTGGCCTCGGCGAGGTCGCGCACCGTGATGCGACGACCGGTGGGGGAGCCGCCGTACAGCGGCTCAGGAACGTGCGACGAACTGGTCACGAGAGACCTCCCACGACTCGAGTCCCGGACTGGGTACCCGTTCACATCGAAGCCTCGCACACAGACCTCCCGGTGCCTAGGAGGCGGAGAGCCGGACAACGACAGGTATCGAAACGCTACGGTTGCGTTTCGCAATAGGCAAGCCTAAGGTTGCGCCATTCGGTGAGACGCTCGAGATCTGGAAGGCCACCCATGTCAGAGACAACTCCTGCGGCAGCTTCGGCTGCCGCGCCGCCGAGCAGTGACCAGCCTTCTGCTGGATGGCAGACGTCGGGTGCGGGGCACCCGCGGCGGTGGGCGATCCTCGGGGTTCTCGTCACGAGCCTGCTCGTCGTCGTGCTCGACAACACGATCCTCAACATCGCGCTGCCGACGATCCAGCGCGACCTCGACGCCGACCAGAGCCAGCTCGTCTGGGCGATCGACGCCTACATCCTGGTGTTCGCCGCGCTGCTGTTCACCTGGGGAGTGCTCGGAGACAAGTACGGCCGCAAGAAGATCCTCGTCATCGGCCTGATCATCTTCGCGATCGCCTCGGCCGCCTGCTCCTTCGCGTCGTCTCCCACGATGCTGATCGTCTTCCGCGGCATCATGGGCATCGGTGGCGCTGCGGTGCTCCCGGTGACCCTCGCGGTGATCACCGTGGTGTTCCCCCCGCACGAGCGCGGCAAGGCCATCGGCGCCTGGGCCGGCGCCGTCGGCGCGGCGGTCGCCCTCGGCCCCGTGCTCGGTGGTCTGCTGCTGCAGAACCCGGGATGGACGAGCTGGCTCACCGGCAACGACTGGGGCGGCGTCTTCCTCATCAACGTGCCGATCGTCATCGTCGGTCTCGTCGGAATCTTCATGGTCGTGCCCGAGACGAAGAACCCGCACCCGCAGGCGCTCGACATCCCCGGGCTGCTTATCTCGTTCACCGGTCTCGTCCTGCTGGTCTACGGCATCATCCACGCGTCGACCACGCTGACCTTCCTCACGCCGTCGGTGTGGGTACCGATCCTGCTCGGCGTGCTCGTCCTGACCGCTTTCGTCATCACCGAGGCGCGCAGCGATCACCGAAGCTTTGACGTGACGCTGTTCAAGAACCGCGGCTATGCGGTGTCGCTGACTGCGGTCAGTCTCGCCTTCTTCGCGATGTCGGGCATCACCTTCAGCCTGCCGTTCTTCTTCCAGACGCTGCGTGGTCTCAGCACGCTGCAGGCGGGGCTGTGCTTCCTCCCGTTCGCACTCGGGCAGATCATCTCCGCCCCGCGCAGCGCCACGATGGTGGCGAGGTTCGGCTACAAGCGCGTCATGACGTTCGGCCTGCTCCTCGTCGGCGTCGCACTGCTCGGCATCTCCAACCTGCAGCTCGACCAGCCACTCTGGGTCGTGCTCGTCATCTTCTTCTTCTTCGGCTTCGGCATGGGTAACGTCATCGCCCCCGCGTCGACCGTGATGCAGAACGCCCTGCCGCTGGCTCGCGCCGGCGCCGGCTCAGCCGTGCAGAACACCGTGCGCCAGGTGTTCGGTGCGCTCGGTGTCGCCGTCATCGGCACGATCCTTGCGACGCGCTATGCCAGCAACGTGGCGCCCGTCATCAACCAGCTGCCAGCCGGGACCCCGGACCAGGCACGCGAGCTGGCGACGAACTCCGTGATCGGTACGGTGCAGGTGCTCGACAAGGCAGCTGCGGCCGGCGCTCCGGCCGATCTGGTTGCGCAGGGCAAGCAGATCGCTTTCGAGTCGTTCCTCAACGCCTCGCACATCACCGGACTCATCTCGACGGCGCTCGTGTTCCTCGCAGCGTGCATCGTGTGGTTCGTCCTCCCGCCCATCACGCCGCCACAGAAGGGTGCGCACGCGCCGGGTGGACGCCCGGCTGACGCCAACGCGCACTCCGACGGTGTCGAGCCGTACGAGCACCCGCACGTGGGCACGGCGCACGATCGCGCCGAGGCCAACGTGCACGCAGCCGAGCTCGAGGACACCTACGCCCGCGAGTCGGCGGAGGAGTATCTCGAGCCGACGGCCGGAGTCGACCGCACGTGATCCCCGGCAAGGTGAATGCGCTGCTCCACGGCGACGCCGACGGGCACGACACGTCGCAGGACGGAGACCTCGGCGGCCACAGCCGCCGGGGTCCCGGGCGTCCGCGGGACGAGCGCGTGGACCGCGCGATCCTGCACCAGACGCTCGAGCTGCTCGCCGAGGTCGGGCCCACGGCGCTCTCGGTCGAGGAGGTCGCCGCACGTGCCGGCGTCGGGAAGACGACGATCTATCGGCGCTTCGCGACGAAGGACGACCTCGTCGTCGCTGCGCTCGCGTCGCTCAACGAGGCGCTCCCGACGGAGCAGCCGGACGGTGCCGTCCGCGACATCCTCGTACTCATGGTGACTGCCTGGTGGGAGCAGTCGTACGGTTCGCAGGCGGGGCAGCTTTTCCCCCGTGTGCTCGCGCACGCCAAGAACAACCCGCGGATGTTCTGCTCGTTCTACGACCAGGTGATCGAGCCGCGCCGCGACCGCTATCGCGCGGTGATCCAGCGCGGCATCAGCCGCGGAGAGCTGCGCGCCGACACCGACATCGAGCTCATGACGACCCTCATCATCAGCTCGTCCGTCTACACCCTGCAGGTCCGCTCCAGCGGCCGCGATGCGGCGCCAGGCGCCGGGCCGTCGGACTTCGTCGACGCGATCCTCGCCGGATTTCTCGCCAGCTGAGCAGCACCCCCACCCGCACCCAGGTCGGCGGTGGGGTGAGCCCGTCAGTCGGCGGTCTCGCGCCAGCGGTTGGTGACGGGTAGGCGTCGGTCGCGACCGAAACCCTTGACCGAGATCTTCGTGCCCGGCGGATACTGCCGACGCTTGTACTCCGCGACGTCGGTGAGGCGCAGCACGCGCTCGACGAGGTCGCGGTCGAAGCCGTCGGCCACGAGCTCGGAGGCACCGCGGTCGTTCTCGACGTAGTCGTCGAGCAGGTCGTCGAGCACGGCGTAGTCGGGCAGCGAGTCGGTGTCGAGCTGGCCGGGGCGCAGCTCGGCCGACGGCGGCTTGTCGATGCTGTTGGGCGGGATCGGCGGCGTCTCACCGCGGCGTTCGGCCTCGTCGTTGCGCCAGCGCGCGAGCCGCCAGACGTCGACCTTGGGCAGGTCCTTGATCGGTGCGAAGCCGCCGACCGCGTCGCCGTAGATCGTGGAGTAGCCGACCGAGAGCTCGCTCTTGTTGCCGGTCGCGAGCACGAGGTGGCCCTCGGCGTTCGAGATGGCCATGAGCGTGGTGCCCCGGACCCGGGCCTGGAGGTTCTCCTCCGCGAGGCCCGACAGGTTCAGCTCCGACTGGAAGGCGTCGACCATGGAAGCGATCGATACGGTGCGCAGGTGCAGGCCGGTGCGCTCGGCCATCTCGGCGGCGTCGCCCTTCGAGTGGTCGGAGGAGTAGATGCTCGGCAGCGAGACGGCGTGCACGTGCTCGGCGCCGATCGCGTCGATGGCGATGGCGGCGACGAGCGCCGAGTCGATGCCACCGGAGAGGCCGAGCACGACCGAACCGAAGCCGTTCTTGCCAAGGTAGTCACGCAGTCCCGTGACGAGGGCGCCCCAGACCTCGGCGTCGTCGGAGATGTGCTCTGCAACAGGGGAAGGAAGGGGTGCGTACGTCGGCAGCGGGAAGCCGATCGCCGCCACCGAGCGACTGGTCGTGGGGTCGGCCATCGGCAGGTCGAGGTCGACCACGAGCAACGACTCGGTGAACTGCGGGGCCCGTGCGACGACGACACCCTGCACATCGACGACGAGCGAGTCACCGTCGAACACGAGCTCGTCCTGGCCGCCGACCATGTTGACGTAGGCGAGCGCGCAGCCGGCCTCGCGAGCGCGCCGTGCGCAGAGAGCGAGTCGCACGTCGTCCTTGTCGCGTTCGTACGGCGACCCGTTGATGACCACGAGGAGACCGGCGCCCGCATCGCGCACCTCCGACACCGGGCCGCCGTCCTGCCAGAGGTCCTCGCAGATCGCCAGCGCCACGTCGACCCCGTGCACTCGGACGACGGTCGAGCCGGTGCCCGGGACGAAGTAGCGGTATTCGTCGAACACGCCGTAGTTGGGGAGGTGGTGCTTGGCGTAGCGCGCGACGACGCGGCCGGCGGTGATGACGGCGGCGGCGTTCTGCGGCTCGTTGCGCGGGCGGCCGAGGTTGACGCCAGCGTCGAAGGCGCGGTCGAGATAGCCCACGATCGCGACGAGCGAGCCGAGGCCCTCGGCCTCGAGACGTGTCGCAAGGCCCTCGAGCGCCTCGCGGCTCGCGGCCTGGAACGACGGGCGCAGCGCTAGGTCCTCGACCGGGTAGCCGGTCACGACCATCTCGGGGAACGCCACGAGGTGCGCACCCGCCTGGTGCGCTTCGCGTGCCCGCGCGACGACGAGCTCGACGTTGCCAGCAAGGTCACCGACCGTGGGGTTGATCTGGGCGAGGGCCACCCGCAGCTGAGGCACGCGCCCACCCTAGGCCGCACCACCGACCCCCGCCGCTGACCTGGGTGCTGTGGGGGCTTCCCGGCCGCTGAAGCACCCAGGACACCCAGGTCAGCGGTGGGGGAGACCGGGGTGAGGGCGTGCCGACACACCGCTGTCATGCGACCTAGGACAGGATGTCGGCATGGACAAGCAGACGGAGTTCGTGCTGCGCACGATCGAAGAGCGTGACATCCGGTTCGTCCGGCTGTGGTTCACCGACGTGCTCGGCATGCTCAAGTCGGTGGCGATCGCCCCGGCAGAGCTCGAGGGTGCCTTCTCCGAGGGCATCGGGTTCGACGGTTCGGCGATCGAGGGCTTCGCCCGGGTCTACGAGTCCGACATGCTCGCCAAGCCCGACCCGAGCACCTTCCAGGTGCTGCCGTGGCGCGGGGAGAGCCCGGGCACCGGGCGGATGTTCTGCGACATCCTCATGCCCGACGGCAGCCCGTCGTACGCCGACCCCCGCCACGTGCTCAAGCGCGCGCTCAACAAGGCGGCCGAGCTCGGCTTCAGCTTCTACACCCACCCCGAGATCGAGTTCTTCCTCCTGGAGCCGGGATTCACGCCCGGCCAGGAGCCCACCCCCATCGACCAGGTGGGCTACTTCGACCACAGCCCGCACGGGCAGGGCTACGACTTCCGTCGCCAGGCGATCACGATGCTCGAGGCGATGGGCATCTCGGTGGAGTTCAGCCACCACGAGGGCGCACCCGGTCAGCAGGAGATCGACCTGCGCTACGCCGACGCGCTCACCACGGCCGACAACATCATGACCTTCCGCCTGGTCATGAAGGAGGTCGCGCTCGAACAGGGTGTCTATGCCACCTTCATGCCCAAGCCGTTCGCGGCGCACCCCGGCTCCGGCATGCATACCCATGTGTCGCTGTTCGAGGGCGACCGCAACGCGTTCCACGAGCCGGGGGCGGAGTACCAGCTCTCGAAGGTCGGGCGCAGCTTCATCGCCGGCCTGCTCAAGCACGCGCCGGAGATCACCGCGGTCACCAACCAGTGGGTCAACAGCTACAAGCGCCTCGGCGGCGGGGGAGAGGCACCGGCCTACGTCTGCTGGGGCCACAACAACCGCTCGGCCCTGGTGCGCATCCCGATGTACAAGCCCACCAAGGGCAACGCGACGCGCGTGGAGTTCCGCTCGATCGACACCGCGGCCAACCCGTACCTCGCCTTCGCGGTGATGCTGGCCGCCGGGCTCAAGGGCATCGAGCACGGCTACGAGCTGCCTCCTGGTGCCGAGGACGATGTGTGGGCGCTCACCGAGTCCGAGCGCCGCGCGCTCGGCATCGAGCCGCTCCCGAGCTCGCTCGGCCAAGCCGTGCAGGTGATGGAGCGCAGCGAGCTCGTCGCGGAGACCCTCGGCGAGCACGTCTTCGACTTCTTCCTGCGCAACAAGCGTGCCGAGTGGGCGGAGTACCGCCGCCAGGTCACCCCGTTCGAGCTCTCGCGCTATCTCCCGGTCCTGTGAGCACGGACGGCCGCGTCCGGCTCCTCGTCGTACGCAACGACCCGACCGACCCGCCGGCGCTGCTCGGCGCGTGGTGGGCCGAGGAGGGCATCGACGTCGTCGAGCTCAAGGCCGACGAGGGCGACGAGGTGCCGGTGACGCTGCCGGACGGCATCGACGGGCTCGTGGTGCTCGGGGGTGCGATGGCCGCGTGGGAGGACCACGTCGCCGCGTGGCTGCCCAACGAGCGGGCCTTGGTCTCGAGCACCGTCGACGCCGGAATCCCCGTGCTCGGAGTGTGCCTGGGCGGCCAGGTCATGACTCTCGCCTGTGGAGGCGCGGTCGAGCGGGCCGAGGTGGCTGAGATCGGTCTCGTCGAGCTCACCCTGCTCCCTGAGGCCACGGCTGATCCGCTGATGCGCGTTCTGCCCCAGGGGGTTCCGGTCGGTCAGTACCACGTCGACACGATGACGGTGCTGCCCGAAGGCGCCGTGCTGCTCGCCTCGTCCGCCGACTGTGCCCACCAGGCATATCGCCTCGGCGAGCGTGCGTGGGCGCTGCAGTTCCACCCGGAGATCGATGCCGAGATCATGGCGTCGTGGATCGACGACGATCCGGAGCCGGTGGCCGCGCTCGGCTTCGACCGCGACACGCTCGTGGCGGAGTTCCGGGGCCGCGAGCCCGAGCTCATCGAGGCATGGCGGCCGTTCGCGCGTGCGTTCGCCGACGTCGTGCGGGCGTCAGCCGCGCGCTGACATGACCTCCGAGGGCGCACGTGCTGCCCGTGCCGGCAGCCTGCAGGCGCGCCTGGCTCGGCTGGGTTTCGTCGACTCGGCACGTGCTGTCCGACTGCTGAGTGATCCTGGCCTCGTCGCACTCGGGACACCGGCCGTCGACGACCTCGCGCTCGCACCTGATCCCGACCTCGCGCTCACCAGCCTGTCGCGCATCGCGGAGACGGGCCACGAGTGGGCGGCGGCGTTCGTGGAGGCGCTCGACGACGACACCGGCCTCCGCTCGCGCGCCTATGCAGTCCTGGGTGCGTCGGCCGCCCTCGGCGACCACCTGGTGCGCCACCCCGAGGACTGGACCGTTCTTGCACCCGCAGTGGTCGACGACGACGATGCCCCCCCACAGCGCACCACCTTCGCCGCACTCGAGGTGGTGCGCGCTGACCTCCTCGAAGCAGTGGGTGCCGACCCGGTGGCGATGCAACCCGTTGCGGCACAGCCGGTCTCGGGTGCGCTCTCACTGCTGCGCGCGGCCTACCGCAGGCGGCTGCTCGTCATCGCGGCTGCCGACCTGGCCGACGGCGCCTCCTTCGACGACGTGTCGGCAGCGCTCGCGGACCTCGCCGACGCCACGCTCGACGCCGCTCTCGCGATCGCCCGTGCCGAGCACCCAGGCGACGCCGAGCGGTGCCGGCTGTCGGTGGTCGCGATGGGCAAGTGCGGCGGGCACGAGCTCAACTACATCTCCGACGTCGACGTGGTCTTCGTCGCCGAGGCGGTCGACGGCGGCGACGAGACCGAGGCGCTGCGCGCGGCCACCCGTCTCGCGCAGTCACTCATGCATGCGTGCGTGGCACCGACCTCGGAGGGCTCGATCTGGGAGGTCGACCCCAACCTGCGGCCCGAGGGCAAGCAGGGCGCCCTCGTGCGCACGCTGGCCTCCTACGCTGGCTACTACCACCGGTGGGCGTCGACCTGGGAGTTCCAGGCGCTGCTCAAGGCACGGCCCGCGGCCGGCGACCTTGATCTCGGGCGTGCGTTCGTCGACCTGGTGACGCCCCTCGTGTGGTCCGCAGCCGATCGCCCGAACTTCGTCGAGGACGTTCAGGCGATGCGCCGGCGCGTCGAGGACAACGTGCCCGCGCGCGACGCCGACCGCCAGCTCAAGCTGGGCGCCGGCGGTCTTCGTGACGTGGAGTTCTCGGTGCAGCTGCTGCAGCTGGTGCACGGTCGCAGCGACGTGATGCTCCACAGCGCGACCACGACAGCGGCGCTCGAGGCCCTCGCGACGTGGGGCTACGTCGGGCGTGATGATGCGAGCGCGTTGTCGTCGTCGTACGCCTTCCTCCGCACGCTCGAGCACCGCATCCAGCTGCACCGACTGCGGCGCACCCACGTGATCCCTGACGACGACGGCGATCTGCGCCGACTAGCGCGCTCGATGGGCTATCGCACCGAGCCGGTCGCTGAGCTGGAGAAGGCGCTGCAGCGACACCGCCGCGAGGTCCGCCGGCTGCACGAGAAGCTCTTCTACCGCCCGTTGCTCAACGCCGTAGCCCGACTCGACGCGGGAGAGGCCCGGCTGACACCGGAGGCCGCCCAGCAACGACTCGTCGCTCTCGGCTACACCGACCCGGTCGGTGCGCTGCGCCACCTCGAGGCGCTCACGTCCGGTGTCACGCGACGCGCCGCCATCCAACGCACGCTGCTCCCGGTGATGCTCGGGTGGTTTGCCAGCGCCCCGGACCCGGACGCCGGGCTGCTGGCCTTCCGTCGGGTCAGCGACGCGCTCGGTTCGACGCCGTGGTATCTCCGGCTGCTGCGCGACGAGTCCCTCGCCGCGCAGCGTCTCGCGACCGTGCTGGCCTCGAGCCGGTATGCCAGCGACCTGCTCATGCGGGCACCGGAGGCGGTCACGATGTTCGCCGACGACGATGAGCTCGTGCCGCGCGGGCGCGAGGCGCTGGTCACCGAGGCGCTCGCTGCCGCACGCCGCTATGACGAGGCAGAGGTCGGCATCACCGCCGTGCGTGCGCTGCGTCGTCGCGAGCTCTTCCGTACCGCGGTCGCCGAGCTGCTCGGTATCGCCGAGGTCGACGAAGCCGGGGTGGCGTTGTCCGACATCGCTGCCGCGACGGTCGTGGGCGGCCTCGAGATCGCGGTACGAGCCGTGGAGGCGACCCGCCGCACTGCGATGCCGACCCGGTTTCTCGTCGTGGCGATGGGGCGCTTCGGCGGTGGTGAGCTCGGGTTTGCGAGCGACGCGGACGTGCTCTTCGTGCACGACCCGCTGCCGGGTGCGGATGACCGAGACGCGCACGAGGCCGCACTTGCCGTCGCCGGTGAGCTGCGGCGGCTGCTCATGCTGCCCACGCCCGACCCGCCGCTCGAGGTCGATGCCGGCCTGCGCCCGGAGGGGCGCAACGGACCGCTGGTGCGCACGCTCGCCTCCTACGCGGCCTACTACGACCGCTGGTCATCGCCGTGGGAGTCGCAGGCCCTGCTGCGTGCCGATCCGGTCGCCGGCGACGCGGAGCTGGGGGAGGAGTTCGTCCGCCTCATCGACCCGCTGCGCTATCCCGCGGGAGGGATCAGCGAGACCGACGTACGCGAGATCCGCCGGCTCAAGGCGCGCATGGAGGCCGAGCGGCTGCCCCGCGGTGCGGACCCTGGCCTGCACACCAAGCTCGGGCGTGGAGGGCTCTCGGACGTCGAGTGGGTTGCGCAGCTCATCTCCCTGCGACACGGCTACGAGGTGCCCGGACTCCGGACGACGCGTACTCTTCCCGCGCTCGTCGTGGCAGCTGACGAGGGGCTGCTCGACATCGAGGACGCCGATCACCTGATCGCGGCGTGGCGCATCGCGACCCGCGTGCGCGACGCCGTCATGCTGGTGCGCGGGCGGGCGGGTGACATGGTCCCCACAGATGCCCGTGACCTGGCTGCCGTGGCGCAGGTCCTGGGTTACCGTCCTGGTCAGAGTGGTGCATTGCTCGAGGACTACCGCCGCATCACGCGCCGGGCACGGGGGGTAGTGGAGAGGGTGTTCTACGCGTGACGGATCTGTCCGAGGAGCACGGCTCCTCTGGCGAGCACGGTTCTTCCGGGGAGCACCCGGAAGGTCAGCGCTCGGCCGAGGAGCCTGGTTCGCGCGCTCGACCGCGGGTCGGGCTGCGCGACGTGCTCGGCGTGCGCGAGTACCGCGGCATGGTCCTGGCTCAGGTCGCGAGCGAAGCAGGCGACCAGATCGCCCGGGTGGCTCTGGCGCTGCTCGTGCTGTCGCACACCGGCTCGGTCCTGCTGGCTGCGGCGACATTCGCGGTCTCGATCGTGCCGTCGTTCTTCGGCAGCGCGCTGCTCAGTCCGTTGGCCGACCGCTATTCGCGGCGCACGCTGATGCTCGGTGCCGACCTGCTCCGCGCATTGGTCATCGCGATCCTGGCGCTGGTCTCGCTGCCGGACACGCCGCTGTGGATCCTGTTCGCGTTGCTGCTCCTGGCAGAGACCGCGACCCCGGTGTTCGCATCGGCGCGCGCTGCCACGACGCCTGACGTCCTGGGCGCGGTCGGGCTGGTGACCTACGGCGCGGGGCTCTCACGGTCACTGAGCCTGGCCAACCAGGCCATCGGCCTGGTGGTCGGCGGCGTCATCGTGCAGCTGACGAGCGCGCGCGTGGCGCTCTTCCTCGATGCCCTGTCCTTCGTCGTGTCGTTCTTCATCCTGCTGGTCTACCTCAAGCCGCGACCCGCGACACAGCAGGCGGCGGAGTCGATCCGGGATCTCTTCGGCGACCTCGCCCGAGGCTGGACGCTGCTCATGGCCGACCGGTCCCGGCGCGCGCTCGTGCTGCTCGGCTGGGGCATGGCACTGCCGATCGTGGCTCCGGAGGCGGTCGCGCTCGCCTATGTCCGAGACCAGGGCGAGACCGACGGCTGGGGTGGTCTGCTCATGGCGTCCGTCGTGACCGGTGCTGCCATCGGGGCGTTCCTCGTCGGTCGCCGAGCGCCTCGCGACCAGCTCGACCTGGTGCTGCCGTTGGCGATCGCGATGAGCCTGCCGCTGCTCGTGACCGGGCTCGAGCCGCCGGTCGTCGTGATCGTCGTGCTCTGGACTATCTCGGGCATGGCACAGGCGTTCCTCGTACCCATCATGACGTTCACGACGCTGTTCACCCCCAACGAGCAGCGCGGGGCCGTCGTCGGCATCGCCGCTGCGGGCTTCGCCCTGTTGACCTTCCTGGGCTACTTCGTCGTCGGCCTCGTCGCCACCGCCTGGAGTCCGGCCTTCGCCGTCGTCGTGATGGCGGTGGTCGGCCTCGTCGTGGCGTCGGTGGCGTTCCTCACCTGGCCAGGGCGCCGCCTCGTCATCGACCTCGAGCGGCTCGAGCGCTCGCAGGGCTGATCGCGCGACGTGTCTCCGGTGGCCGCTCGGCAGTCGCGCGGGTCAGGCGGTGAGCCAGGCCCGGGTGCCGATGATGATCCGTGGGTGGTCCTGGGCGTTGAGCCACTGCAGCACCTGACGCATGTGCAGCCACGAGACGGAGACGCAACCGGCCGTGGAGCCGGTGCCGAAGGCATGCAGGAAGATGCCGGCGCCACGGCCGACCACGGGGTGCGGTCGGTTGAAGTCGACAACCGCGGCGTAGTCGTACTGCGTCCCCATGCGGGCGAGGTGCTCGCTGGAGTTGAAGCCCGAGGTCCGCAGGGCGAACCCCCCGCGGCTGCCGAGGCGCATCTGGTTGTAGTAGACCGAGCGTCGGTCCTCGACCCACCAGTGGTCGTCGGTGACCTTCGCGTAGGAGATCGTCGTACCGGGGTTGGCGCGGCGACCGAATGCCTGAGTGATGGTGTAGCTGCCGGCAGGCGTCTTGCCGGTGTCCTGATTGCGCTTCGTGCCGATCACGAGTCCGCTGTAGCCCAGTCGCGCCGGCCAGTGGGCGACGGCGCGCCAGCCCGATCCGGAGCGACGCCACAGGGTCAGCGTGGCGACCCTGCTGCTCCACGAGGAGGCGGTCACGACGATGACCTGCCGGGTGCTCGACGGGATCGCGAAGCGGCGGACACCGGGGATGGCCGGGGCCGCCACCGCTGCTGCCGCGAGACGTGCGGCCACCGGCGATGCCGTCGGAGCGCCGACCCAGCTCGCAGCAACCGTCGGGGCGATGGTGCCTGCTCGCGCGCCGCCGGGGGCGACACGGGCAGCGACCGGTGCGACCGGGATCAGCACGGTGAGAAGCGCGGTTGCCGCCAGAGTCGTCGTCGTACGTCGCATGCTCAGGCCCCTCGAGTGTCCGGCTCCCACGGTAACCCCGACCCCGTGGTGCCCTGTCGCACGTGCCTTCTCCCGGCGTGTGTGTGCGGCGCGGCTGACTTGCCGCGTGAGGGCTAGAGCGAGGACAGCCAGGTGAGGAGACCGGGGAAGTAGTGATCAGGGTCGTCGAACTGCGCGAGGTGGCTGCCGTCCGGGCAGTGCAGATATCTGCCGTGGGGGAGCTGCTCGGACATCCAGCGCAGGTGCTCCGGATCCATCGTGTCGTGCGCTGCGCCGATGACCAGGGTGGGGGTGGCGATGTGCTGCAGGTCCTGGCTGCGGTCCCACTCCTCGAGCGTGCCGCTCATGCCGAGCTCGCTCGGTCCCTGCATGGGGACGTAGATCGAGGGGTTGATGTGCGCGAAGCAGCGCATCACCGGATCCGGCCACTCGTCGAGCGGGAGGCGGCACACGTGGAGGCGGTAGTGGTGCTCCATCAGGAGCTCCTCGTAGCGCGGGTCGTCGGTCGTGCCGGTCGCCTCGAAGTTCTTGATCTGGGCCAGCACGCCCTGATCCATGGTGGGCATGATGACGTTGTCGGCGAACTCGTTGTAGAGCCGTGAGCTCGACATCATGTTGGAGATGACCAGGCCTTTGAGGTGCTCCTGGTGGTGCACGGCGTACTCCATCGCGAGCAGACCGCCCCACGACTGTCCGAGCAGCACGAAGTTGCTGCTGTCGAGGCCGAGGGCGGTCCGCACCTGCTCGACCTCGTCGACGAAGCGGTCGAGGTCCCACAACGACGGCTCGTCGGGCTGGTCGCTGCGCCAGGAGCCGAGCTGGTCGTAGTAGTAGTACTCGATGCCGGCACCGGGGAAGTGGGTGTCGAAGCACTCGTAGAGCTCGTCGGTCGCGCCGGGGCCACCGTGGAGCAGCAGCACCTTGATGTCGGAGTTCGTGCCAACCCGCTTGGTCCACACCCGGAACTCGCCACGGGGTGTCGAGATCGGGATCATCCGAGCGCCCCCCGCCAGCACGTCGCGCGGATCCCACGACGACGTGTCGAAGTACGGGCTCACTGCCGACGGCTCCATGCCCGCAACCTAGCCCCAGCCCGACCGCCGAGCACCCCGTCGATGTGTAACCTGGACGGGCTATTGCCTGTCGTGGTTACACATCAACGGGGTGTCCGAGGGTCAGACGCGCTTGATGTAGCCGGCGATGGTGACCTTGGTGAAGCCGAGGCTCTCGTAGAGGCCGCGGGCCGCGGCATGGAACGCGTCGTCGCCCGTGCCGATGCCGACGACGGCGACGTCGTGCGCCTTCATGGCGTCGATCGCGTGCACGCAGAGCTCCCGTGCGATCTGGGTACGGCGGTGTGCTGGTGCCACCGCGAGGATGTAGATCTCGCCGTGGTCGGGTCGGTGCTGCTCGATCTTCCACGCGACGTACCCGGCGACGGCTCCGTCGACCGCCGCCACGGCGACGGTGCGTCCTGCTGCCGGATCGTGGAGGGTGGGTACGTCGTCGCGGTAGTCCTGCTCCCAGCTGCCGTGGTGCAGCGCGAACAAGTCCGGCCCCATGAGGTCGAGGACGTAGCCCTCGTAGAACGGACGGAAGGTCTCGATGGTCAGCTCGACGAGGGTGTCGAGATCGTCAGGGGTGAACGGTCGAATCTGCATGGCGTGCCTCTCGCGTCCGGAACCGGGGGCTACGACGGCCTGCGCCACACGGAGACGTGGCTGTCGCTGTCGGAAGTGAAGGGGCTGCGATCCCAGTCGGCGTACCTCGCCTCCAGCTCGAGCCCGGCGAGCTGGGCCATGAGGTCGCACTCCGCGGGCCAGATGTAGCGGAAATGACCGGCACCGTAGGTGACGCGGCCGTCGTCGTGACGTCGATAGTGGTGCGACGTGCACTCCTGCGTCACGAGGTCGTAGGTGTCGAAACCGAGGTGCCCCTCGCTCACGTCGGAGGGCGCGGTGAGCTGCCCCAGTGGCAGCCGACGCAACGGCGGCACCCAGAGCTCGATCACGAAGCGTCCACCGGGGGAGAGATGTCGCGCCGCGTTGGCGAAGCAGACGACCTGCTCGGCCTGGGTACGCAGGTTGGAGATTGTGTTGAAGACGAGATAGACGAGCGAGAACTCGCCGTGGACGACCGTCGTCGCCATGTCACCGAGGACCACCGGGAGCGTCGCCGCGTCGACCTTCTGGCGCAGCTGGTCGATCATCGGCTGCGACAGCTCGATGCCGGTCACCCGCACTCCCCGCGCGGCCAGCGGGACGGCGACCCGGCCCGTGCCGATGGCGAGCTCGAGCGCCGCACCGCCCTGCGCGAGGCCAGCAAGGCGGTCGACGGTCGGTCCCAGGACCTCCGGCGCGAACATCTCGGCCGAGTCCTCGTCGTACGAGCTCGCCGCCGTCTCGTCCCAGACCTCGCTGCTCGTCATGGCGCGAAGCCTGGCCAGCGCACGGCGAGGTGTCCATCGCGTTTGCCTGGCAGTCGTAGGTGCACGAGACACCGTCGCCGAAGATGTGTAGTCACACGGTGGTGGGGCGTGGCGTCATCACATGTCTCGGGCGGTGACGTGGCTGGCCGTCAGGAGTGCCCCGCCGTCGGTGGGGAGCCGGCCAGGAAGTCCTTCACTGCTGCGGCTTCGACGGACAGGGCCGCCGTGACTGCGCTCGTGAGGTGCTCGCCCGGCAGCGCGGTGATCGTGAGCTCGCCCGCGGCCAGGGTCCAGGTCGCGACGGCGTGACCGTCGACCAGCGCGACCGGGCGGAAGAGCCCGTTGCTCGTCACGACGCCGTCGTCGGCGTGGCCGCGCAGGGAGTCCGCGCGCGAGGCCCAGCCGTGCAGCAGCGGGTCGAAGGCGCCGAGCAGGCGCGGTGCGGGTACGTCGGACGCGGACCCCTCGTCGCGCTCGAGCCGGTGCAGGCCCTCCTCGTCGGTCACGAGGTCGTCGACGAGGGAGAGGCCACGGCGTACGTCTCCGAGGGGGAGGCCGGACCAGGCAGCGAGGTCGCGGTCGGACGCCGGTCCGTGGCCGGCGAGGTAGCGCGACGCCAGCAGGTGCAGCGCCTCGTCACGATCGATCTCGGGGCGCACACCGACCCAGTCGTCTGCGTGCACGAAGGCGTGCGAGCCACCGACGACCGGACCGCGTACGCAGACGCCACGCAAGGACGCGGCGCCGAGCACGTGCACGAGCGCCTGCCTCGCCGTGGGCACCCCGGCATCGTCGAGCCTCGACCGCAGCTGGTCACGGGTGAGCGGGCCCTCGGTGTGCAGCGACGACTCGATGACCTCGATACCGCGCTCGGCCTGCGCGGGGGAGACGCCCTCCTGCTCGAGGCGGCGTCGGTGGCTCGAGAGCCGACGCGCTGCCGTGAGCTGGTGCAGCCAGCCGTGGTCCTGCGCGCGCACGAGGTGCAGCGTGCCGCGGTTGAGCCAGTCGACGACGAGGCTGCGGTCGGCCAGCCTCCGGTCGACGTCGTCGGCGGTGAGCCCCGTCGACCTCGAGCGCACCGCCAGCCGGAAGCCCCTCGAGTCCTGTGCCTGCACGGCCGTGATCCGCTCGACGACGTGGATCGGGTCGGTCGCGCTCGGTTCGGTGAGCAGCTGGGCGCGCAACCGTCGGCGGTAGGTGTCGGTGGTCGTCGTGGACATTTCCGCTGCTGCTCTCAGGCGCGCGGGCGCGCCTTCTCCGGGTCGTACAGGCCCCACGGTCTGATCGTCGCGACAGCGCCGGCGACCTCGACCTGAGTGCCGTCGACGGCGACGTCGCTGCGCAGGATCGCGCCGCCGATGTTGCCGTAGAGAGGGGAGTCGGAGCCCGTGCGCCAGGTGCCGACCTCGGCACCGTCGAGGAGCACGGGGGCTACGTCGTCGGGCATCTCCCCCTCGAAGTGCAGTGTCTTGTAGACGTTCCGCGCCTCGGCGATGCTCGCGGCGAGCACGTCCTTGCCGATGAAGTCACCGGTGTCGAGGCGTACGAACCGACCGAGCCCGATGTCGACGGGGTTGGTGACATCGGGGTCGTAGTCGACACCGTTGAGGACGAAGCCCGCCTCGACGCGGAGGCGATAGACGGCGTTCACACCGAAGGGCGTGACACCCCGGTCGATGGCCGCGTCGTAGAGCGACCCGATCTCGTCGGGGTGGCTGAAGAACTCATAGCCCAGCTCGCCGGAGTAGCCGGTGCGCGCGAGGAGGCCGCGGGCGCCGCCGAGGGAGATTTCCTCGGGGAGCACCTTGAAGTACGGCAGGCCGCTGATGTCGACGTCGGTGAGCGACTGCACGATCTCGCGCGCCTGCGGCCCCTGGATCGCGACGTGCGGCATCTCGCGCGTGATGTTGGTGATCGTGACGTCGTACGACGAGAGGTGCTCGGCCCAGTAGTCGGCGTAGCCCTCGCCGTTCATCATGACGAGCACGCGATCGTCGCCGACGCGGTAGACGGTGCCCTCATCCAGCATGGTGCCGTCGCGGTTCATGAAGGGGCCGTAGCGCACCTGACCAACCTGCGACGAGGCGATGTCGTTGGTGTTGATGTAGTCGGCGGCGGCCAGCGCGTCGGGGCCGCGGAACTCCCACTTCACCAGCGCCGAGACGTCCCAGATGCCGACCGTGGTGCGGACCGCGTCGTACTCCGCGCGCCAGTCGCCGAAGTCGCGGCTCCAGTACCACCCGCCGTCGGCCTTGAACGTGGCGCCGAGCGCGGCGACCCGGTCGTAGAGGGCCGTGCGCGTCGTCTCGCCCATGGGTGTGACCTCTCGGCAGCGTTCGGGTGGCTGACGTGGTGTGCGTCTCGGCGAGGCTAGCGGACCGCCGTGCGACGACTGCGGAGGACCCGACCGCGTCGTCCGTCGCCCCGGAACCGGGCACGACGCGGTCGACCCGGCTAGGTTGCGGATCCTGAGGTGAACGGCAGGTGAACGACGAGTGAGCGACACGATCCCGGCGACCGGCGTGGCGCGGTGGGCTCCCATCGTGGCGTGGCTGCGCGCCTATCGGCCGGCCGACCTCGGCCGCGATGTGCTGGCGGGTGCCGTCGTCGCCTCGCTCGCGGTGCCCCAGGCGCTGGGCTACGCCGGCATCGCCGGGGTGCCGGTGCAGGTCGGGCTCTACGCCATCCCGCTGGCACTCATCGCCTACGCGGTGTTCGGCTCGTCGCCGCACCTCGTCGTCGGGCCGGTGTCGACGGTGTCGGTGCTCTCCGGCTCCCTCGTCGCGGGACTCGCTGGCGGCGACGCATCTCGAGCGGTCGCGCTCACCTCGGCGCTGGCGATCGGTGCGGGGCTCGGCATGTTCCTGGGCGGTCTGCTGCGCGTCGGCTGGGCTGTGGAGTTCCTGTCGCGACCGATCGTGACCGGGTTCGTCTTCGGCCTCGTCCTGCTGATCGTGCTGGGCGAGGTGCCGAGCCTGCTCGGCATGCCCCCGGTCACCGGCGACGTGCTCACGCGCGCGTGGTCGATACTCACCCACCTCGACACCATGACTCCTCCCACCGTCGCCGTCAGCGTCGTCGCACTCACCGTGCTCTTCGTCGGTGCGCACGTCCTACCGCGGGTCCCCTGGGGGCTCCTCGTGCTCGTCGGTGGGATTGTGGCATCGTCGGCGTTCGGCCTCGCTCAGTACGGCGTCGCGACCGTCGGCAACGTGCCAAGCGGACTGCATGCGCTGGGGTTTCCGGACATCCGGCTCACCGACGTGCCGCCCTTGGCCGTCGGCGGGCTGGCGCTCGGACTCGTCGGACTCGCGGAAGGTCTCAGCGCGGGGCGTCTGTTCGCGGCCCGGCTCGGCTATCTCGTCGACGCCGACCAAGAGCTGCTCGCGAGCGGTGTGGCCAACGTCGCCGCGGGCCTCTCCGGCGGGATGGGAGTGGCTGGCTCGCTGTCGAAGACAGCTGCTGCGGTGCGCTCCGGGGGGCGCACGCAGCTCACTGGTGTGACGGCTGCCGGCCTCGTGGTCGTGGTGCTGGTGGCGCTCGCCAGCCTGCTGTCGAGCCTGCCGCGCGCGGTGCTGTCGGCGATCGTCGTCCAGGCCGTCTGGGGGCTGATGGACGTCGATGCCCTCCGGCGCTATCGCCACGTGCGACGCAACGACTTCTACGGAGCGTTGGCCGCCATGATCGGCGTGCTGCTCCTCGGTCCGCTCTACGGCCTGCTCTTCGCCGTGGGGCAGGCGGTCCTCGGCCTCGTCTATCGCTCGAGCCGCGTCCGGGTCGACGTGATGGGCAAGGTGCCGGGTGAGAAGGCGGCCTGGGGGAGCGTTGTGCGGCACCCCGAGCGCCGAACGGTCGACGGCGTCGTCGTGCTCAGGCTCGACGTGCCGCTCTTCTGGGCCAACGCCAACCAGGTCGGTATCACCGTGCTCCGTGCGGCGCAGGAGCAGCCGGGCACACACGTGCTGCTGCTCGACCTCGAGGCGACGACCCAGCTCGACAGCACCAGCGTCGACGCGCTCGACGTACTGCTCATCCGGCTGCGCGAGAAGGGCATCGAGCTCTACCTCGTACGCGTCTTCTCCCTCGCGCGCGACGTGCTCGAGCGCGCCGGATTCCTCGAGCGGCTCGGCCCGGATCGTATGTGGCACAGCATCTCCGCAGGTGTGCGTCACGCGCGGGAACAGCTTGCGGCCTCCGGGCGGGTCACCCCGACGACCAGCGGCGACACCATCGAGGAGGTCGACGCCGAGGACGAGCGCATCGCGGTCGACCATCACCATGAGGTCGACCGCTTCGACGACCTCTCCTACTCCGGAGACGGCGAGCACTACGTCGAAGGCCCCGACCCCGCAGTGCTGCTCGCGGCCGAGGTGGAGAAGGCCGCAGCCGAGAAGGCCGAGCACAAGAAGGCAGCGCACAAGAAGCACAAAGGCGCCTGACCCCACTGCCGGGCCCCGGGCTAGGAGAAGGAGACGCACTACCTACCCGTCTACCTCGCGCAGCTGCGCCGCGCACTCGAGCCTGAGCCGGCCACCCCGCGGCACCTCGTGACCTCACCACACCTCGGCCACCGCTTCGACCCCTAACCCCACCACCCAGGTCAGCGATGGGAGTGAGATCCGGGACGCGAACGGGCCGCCCCGAAGGAGCGGCCCGTTCGTGCTCGACGGCGTATGACGTCGCGGCCTACACGTCGTAGTAGAGCTCGAACTCGTGGGGGTGTGGGCGCAGGGCGATCGGGGCGATCTCTGCGGTGCGCTTGTAGTCGATCCAGGTCTCGATGAGGTCCTCGGTGAACACGCCGCCCTCGGAGAGGTAGGCGTGGTCGGCCTCAAGACGGTCCATGACCTCGTTGAGGCTGCCCGGCACCTGCGGGATCGCGGCGGCCTCGTCCGGCGGGAGCTCGTAGAGGTCCTTGTCGATGGGCGACGCGGGCTCGATCTTGTTCTTGATCCCGTCGAGGCCGGCCATCAGCTGCGCGGCGAAGGCGAGGTAGGGGTTGCCCGACGGGTCCGGCACGCGGAACTCGATGCGCTTGGCCTTCGGGTTGGTGCCCGTCACCGGGATGCGGATGCAGGCCGAGCGGTTGCGCGCGGAATAGACCAGGTTGACCGGAGCCTCGTAGCCCGGCACCAGGCGGTGGTAGGAGTTGACCGTCGGGTTGGTGAAAGCGAGCAGCGACGGCGCGTGGTGCAGGAGGCCGCCGACGTACCAGCGCGCCATGTCCGAGAGGCCGCCGTAGCCGAGCTCGTCGTAGAACAGCGGCTCGCCCTTGGTCCACAGCGACTGGTGGCAGTGCATGCCCGAGCCGTTGTCGCCGAAGAGCGGCTTCGGCATGAAGGTCGCGGTCTTGCCGGCGCGCCAGGCGACGTTCTTCACGACGTACTTGAAGAGCTGGACCTTGTCGGCCGACTTGAGCAGCGTGTCGAAGCGGTAGTTGATCTCCGCCTGGCCGCCGGTGCCGACCTCGTGGTGCGAGCGCTCGACCTCGAGACCGAGCTGGTCGAGGATGATGCAGATCTCGTCGCGCAGGTCGGCGAAGTGGTCGGTCGGGGGAACGGGGAAGTAGCCGCCCTTGTAGCGGGTCTTGTAGCCCCGGTTGCCACCCTCCTCGACGCGGCCGCTGTTCCAGGCGCCCTCGATCGAGTCGATGTGGTAATAGCCCTCGTTCTGCTTCGTCTCGAAGCGGACGTCGTCGAAGATGTAGAACTCGGCCTCGGGCGCGAAGAACGCGGTGTCGGCGATGCCGGTGGAGGCGAGGTAGGCCTCGGCCTTCGCGGCGACCTGGCGCGGGTCACGGCTGTAGGGCTCGTTGGTGTAGGGGTCGACGACCGAGAAGTTCAGCGCGATGGTCTTCGCCGCGCGGAAGGGATCGACGAACGCGCTCGTGACGTCCGGGATCAGCTTCATGTCGGACTCGTTGATGGTCTGGAAGCCGCGGATCGACGATCCGTCGAACATCTGACCCTCGGTGAAGAAGTCCGCGCCGACGGACTGGGCGGGCACGTTGAAGTGCTGCTGCACGCCAGGCAGGTCGGTGAAGCGCACATCGACGAATTCGATCTTCTCGTCCTTGATGTACTTCAGGACCTCGTCCGCGTTGTTGAACATCCATTCCTCCTCGAGGGGTCACCCGGACCTGCCGGTGACGCATCGCCACTCGCGTGCCGCGGCGGGTTCGTCGCGGTGTTCCCCCGGAACGTACGGCCTCGGGATTTCCCGTCGGTGTCCTCATTGTTTCCGGTGTGTTTCCGACGGTAACGCCCACAGGTGATCGGCCGGACACCGGGCTGGGCTGGGTCAGGAGCCCGTGCCCGAGGCGTCGAAACGATAGCCCAGGCCAGGCGCCGTGATCAGGTATCTGGGCGTTCCCTGGTCTGGCTCCAGCTTGCGCCGCAGGGTCGCGAGATACACGCGGAGATAGTTGGTCTGCGTCTCGTACTGCGGCCCCCACACCTCGCGCAGCAGGTCGGCGCCGGCCACGAGCATCCCGCCGGCCCGCACCAGCGCCTCGAGCACACCCCACTCCGTGGGGGTCAGGTGCACCTCGTCGCCGGCTGGGGTCACGACCCGCTTGCGCCCGAGATCGACCTCGAAGTGCGGGGTGCGTACGACGCCGGAGTCGACGGGGGCGCCCGAGCGGCGCTGCGCCGCGCGCAGCCGGGCCAGCAGCTCCTCGATGCCGAACGGCTTGGTGAGGTAGTCATCTGCCCCGGCATCGAGCGCGGTCACCTTGTCGCCCTGGTCGCGCCGGGCTGAGAGCACCACGATCGGCACCGCGCTCGACTCGCGGATCCGCTCGATGACCTGCACGCCGTCGAGGTCAGGCAGCCCGAGATCGAGCACGACGACATCGAGGCGAGAGGTCACGACGCGCGCCAGCGCCTCGGCACCGGTCGCGGCAGCGTGCACGGTGTAGCCACGCGAGCGCAGCGTCAGCACCAGCGCCTTGCGCAGCTGGTCGTCGTCTTCCACGACGAGGACGTCGGTCATCGCGGGGCACCGGCGATCGGCAGGGTGATGCGCACGGTGAGGCCTCCGCCGTCGGTGGAGCGGAAAGCGACCTCGACGTCCATCGCCGCGCAGAACCTGCGCACGATCTCCAGGCCGAGACCGGTGCTGCGATCGGCCCGCCCGGAGGCGCGTAGGACGCCGAGCCCGTCGCTGGGCACCCGCTCGCCGAGACCCGGACCGTGGTCGACCACGTCGACAACAACCGAGTCCCCGGTCGGGTAGGCCGATACGTCAACAGGCTGTTGGGATGTCGGCCCGGCATAGCGCACCGCGTTCGAGACGACGTTCTCGATGACACGCTCCAGCAAGGCAGGGTCAGCGAGCACGAGAGGCAGTGACTCGTCGACGTCGACACGCACGAGCTCGGCGTACGACGGACCCGCGATGAGTGCCGCCGCGACGACCGCGTCGATGGCTGTCGGCTCGATGGTCGCGGCCAGCACACCGGCCTCGAGGCGGCTCATGTCGAGCAGGTTGGTGATCAGCTCGGAGAGCCGCGAGGTGGAGCTGTCGACGGTGTCGAGCAGGTCGTGGCGCGTCTGCTCGTCGAGGTGCGATCCCGGGTCCTTCAGTGCGTCGACCGCGAGCCGAAGGCCCGACAACGGGGTGCGCAGGTCGTGCCCGACGCTCGCGAGCAGTGCCGTGCGGGCGGAGTCGACGGCAGTGAGCTGCTCGGCGCGCTGCTGCTCGGTCTCCATCCGGTCGCTCTCGTAGGACCGTACGGCTGCTGCGGCGAGCGACTCGACGAAGCCGGGCTCCTCGGCGATCCGCTCCGGACCGATGCCGAGCAGCCGATAGCCACCGGGCACGGCCACCGTGAGAGTTGCCGTGTCGGAGTTGGCATCCGGACCGTCGCCGACGGTGGCCAGCACCTCGCGCGCCGGGCCGTTGCCGCGCACGAGCGAGAGCCGGTCGAGCTCGAGGGCCTGGCGCACCCGCTCCAGCGACAGCTCGGGGTCCGCGGCCTCACCCTTGGCGACCAGGACCGCGATGAGCCCGGCCCGCTCCTGAGAGCGGGAGGCGCGGGCGCGGATGCGGGCGTTCAGCTCGACGAGCACCGAGACGACGCCGGTGACGAGGGCGAAGACGACGAGCGCGACGACGTTTTCCGGGCTGGCCACCTCGAAGGTGCCGAACGGCGGGACGAGGTACCAGTTGACCAGCACCACGGCCACCAGGCTGGTGACGATGCCCAGGACCGGACCTGTGACCAGCGCCAGGCCCAGCACCACGGCGAGAAGCACGAGCAGCACGACGGTGAGGTCGATCGGTGCGTGCTGCTGGGTCACGACCACGCCGACCCACATCGCCGCGACGCCGGCCGCAGCGACGGCGGCGCGTGCCGCGAGCGGCAGTTGCGCGGGCGACCAGCGGTCGGCGTCGAAGCTCACGTGGTGGAGTCTGTCACCGCGTTCATGGCGTGAGTGCAGGCGCTCGCTCGGGGTCGGTCGCGTCGCTCATCATGAGCGGCACTGCCACCACGATCACGCCGCGTTCCTGGCGCAGCCGCACCCGGAGGCGCAGCGCGCTCTGGTTGTGCAGCAGGTGCTCCCACCAGTGCGTGACGACGTACTCCGGGATGTAGACCGCGACCATGTCGCGCGGGCTCTCTCGGCGCACTCCGCGGACGTAGTCGATGACCGGCTGGGTGAGGTCACGGTAGGGCGACTCGAGGCACACGAGCGCCACCGGGATCTGGCGCTCGGTCCAGGTCTCCTGGAGCTCCTCGATGTTGCTGCGGTCGGTCTGGACGTGGAGCGCGACGAGCGTGTCCGGCCGGGTGGCGCGGGCGAACGCAAGCGCCTGCATCGCGGGTGCATGCAGCCGTGACACGAGCACCACCGCGTGCACCCGGCTGGGGAGCCGTACGCCGCCCGCCGCCGGCGCCATGCGCTGGTCGACGCGGCGATAGTGCCGGTTGATGCCGACCATCACGGCGAGGAACAGCGGCACCGCGATGATGACGAGCCAGGCGCCGTGGGTGAACTTCGTGACGACGACGATGACGAGCACCAGCGCTGTGACGACAGCGCCGACCGCGTTGATGACGCGCGACCGGAGCATCCCGCTGCGGGTCCTGTCGGTTGCTGTCCGCAGCTCGGAGTTCCAGTGCTTGACCATGCCGGCCTGGCTGATGGTGAAGGAGAGGAAGACCCCGAGGATGTAGAGCTGAACGAGGCGGGTGACGCTGGCGTCGAACGCGATGATGAGCAGTGCTGATGCCCCGGCGAGGAAGAGGATGCCGTTGCTGAAGACGAGGCGGTCGCCGCGACGTCCGAACTGACGCGGCAGGTAGCCGTCGCGGCCGAGCACCGACCCCATGATGGGGAAGGAGTTGTAGGCCGTGTTGGCGGCGAGCACGAGCACTGCGGTGGTGAAGATCTGCAGGGCGTAGAAGCCGAACGAGTTGGTGCCGAACACCGCCTGGCCGAGCTGCGCGAGCACGGTGGGCTGCACGGCGTCGGCAGGAAGTCCGAGAGTGGCGTTGTCCTCCGCCAGATGGACGCCCGCGTGGACGGCGAGGAACGTGACGCCGCCGAACATCGTGATCGCCAGGATGCCCATGGCGAGAAGGACCCCCGAGGCGTTCTTCGACTTCGGCGGGCGGAAGTAGGGCACGCCGTTGGAGACCGCCTCGACGCCGGTCAGCGCCGTGCACCCGGAAGCGAAGGCGCGCAGCAGCAGGAACACGGCCGTGGCGCCGGAAGCCTCCGCTGCGTGCACCTGGAGCGCGGAGGACTCGGCGACGACGTCCTGGCCGAGGAGCATCCGGATGCCGCCGACGACGAGGAGAAGCATGAGGCTGATGATGAACAGGTAGGTCGGCGCCGCGAAGGTCTTGCCCGACTCGCGGATGCCGCGCAGGTTCATGAACGTCAGCAGCGCGACGAGAACCAGGCTCATCGGCACGGCGTAGTCGACGAGCCCGGGGAACGCGCTGGTGAAGTTCGCGACGCCGGAGGTCACCGACACCGCGACGGTGAGGATGTAGTCGACGATGAGGGCGCTCGCTGCCACGAGCGCGGTGCTCTGCCCGAACTGGTCCTTCGCGACGGCATAGGCACCACCGCCACCGGGATAGGCGTAGACCGTCTTGCGGTAGGACGTGACGACGATCGCGAGCAGCGCGATCACCGCGAGTCCGACGTACGGCGTCCAGGCCAGCGCGGCGGTCCCGCCGAGCACGAGGACCAGCAGGATCTCATCGGTCGCGTACGCGACGGACGACAGCGGGTCGCTGCAGAAGACCGGGAGCGCCAGCCGCTTGCTCAGCAGGCTGTGGCTGCTCGATGCGGAGTCGATGGGGGTGCCGACGAACGCGCGCTTGAGAATGCTCACGAGTACGTCGTACGCGCCGCCGCAGCACGACGGAGCGCCGTCTTGACGCGTCTTTGACGCCTGCGCTGAAACCTTGACGCGCTGTTGATGACTGGGGACGGTGCGGGCGTCCGGTGGCGTGAGGTCGGGCACCGCATAGTCTGGTCGGGTGAGCGACCACCAACCGGGGCCCGAGGACCCGCGACCTCCCGTGCGCCTGACCCGCGAGGACCTCGGGTCGTGGCTGTCGGGTCCGAGCTCGGTCGTCGGCATCGAGCAGGACTACCGCGGCCAGCGCCTCGGGCTCCCCGCCGAGGACGCCGGCGCGATGGCCGGCTGGGGGAGGCGGATCCTCGCGCTCGTCATCGACTGGCTCGCCTGCCTGCTGCTCGTGCGCCTGTTCCTCCCAGGCATCACCTACGGCACGCCGACCTCGAGCCTCACCACGCTGGGGTTCTTCCTCGCCGAGCTCACGCTGTTCACCTGGGTGGTCGGCGCCTCCTTCGGCCAGCGCATCCTCGGGCTCGCCGTCGTGGGCCTCGACGGCTCGCGCGTCGGGCTCGGTCGGGCCTTCCTGCGGAGCCTGCAGATCTGCCTCGTCGTCCCCGCCGTCATCTGGGACCGAGACGGACGAGGCCTCCACGACCGCTCGATGAACACCGTCGTCGTCCACCGCTGACCCGTCCGGTCAGGTCCGCGAGTTACTGCCCGAATCCGTACGTGTGGGCCTTGAACCTATGGATTGCGGCAGTAGCTCGAGGACCGTCCGGGCGTCAGAGGGGGAGGGTGGCGATGTCGCGCTCGACGATCTCGCGGTTGCCGGGGCCGAGGGCGATCTGGGTCTCGGCCTTGGCTTTCCACTCCCCGGCCGCTGCCTTGTCGCCGGCGACGGAGTAGGCGCGGGCGAGTCCCTCGTAGGCCGAGGCAAGCAACCAGGGCTCGTCGGTCACGAGGGTCGCGTTGTCGAGGCAGCGACGGGCGTGGTGCACGGCCGGCTGCGCGACCCACCGTGCCGTGTCGAGCTGCTCGCGCCGATAGCGGCGGTGGGACGTGGTGCCGTCCACCGCGGCCGGCACGAGAACGCCGACGCTGTCGTAGTGCCGCAGCGCGCCGATCGACAGACCGCACAGCCGCGCCGCGACACCCACGAAGGCGGCCGAGCCATGTGCCCACGACGCGGAAGACCGAGACGCGGGCACATAGCTCGGCGGGTCTGGGGCAGGCTGCGAGAATGACGGGGTGGACCAGTCGTGGGAGTCAGCAGCCGGGGGTACGGGACGCGTGCTGCTGCGGGCGCAGGTGACCGAGGCCGACGAGGTCGGCGGTCCGGGGCGCCTCGCGACCCGGATGCGCGTCGTGGACGACGGCTCGCAGGTGCTGTGGCACTTCGGTCACTCGACGACGTACTGGACATTGCCGGACCAGCCTCCGCGGCCCGGGATCCCGGTGCTCACCTCGGTCGTGCGCGCCGAGACCTGGCGCCGAGGGCAGCGTGGGGTGATGATCCCCGAGACCTACCTGCTGCTGGTGGCTGCCGACGGAGTCCCGCTGGCCCGGCTGGCGCGGGTGAGCACGTTCGACCACCACCTCTACAGCGACACCGATCTCGAGCGCATCTGGCCCGACACCGTGTTCGAGCCTCTGCTCGCGCGGGGAGTGCAGCGGCGTACCGAGTCGTTCACCGACGTCACGGAGCTCCAGCTCGCACACCCGGGGGCCGTGCCGCCGAGTCGCGGAGTGGTCCTGACCGGGCGTCGGGTGGCGGCCGGCTGGGTCTTCGGCCTTGCGCTGATCGTCGTGATGCTCATCGTCGCTCGTCACCGCTGAGGGCCGCGGCGTACGGCCCGCCTTGCTGAGATCCGATCAGCCGCGCGGCATCCGGGCGCCCTTGGGAAGCGGACCCTTCGGGATCGGCAGAGGTGTCGCGGTCAATGCGTCGAGGCGCTTGCGGACCGCGGCGACCTCGGCCGGCTTGAGGTTGCGCGGCAGGTTCATCACCGTGCGCTGCAGCTTGCGCAACGGCACCTGACCCTCACCGTTGCCGGACTGGATCTCATAGATCGGGGTCTCACCGAGGAAGCGGGCGTGCCGCTTGCGCTCGTTCGCGAGCAGCGCGCCGGCCCGCGACGACGGCGCCTCCGACACGAGCGCGACGCCACAGCGCCCGACCACCCGGTGCACGAAGTCCTGGTTCTTGGTCATGGCCACCGCGGGGGTGACGTACCAGCCCTTGCGCAGAGCCGAGAGCACCGAGGCCGCAGCACCGACCTGGCCCTCGACGGAGGCGTACGCCGCCTTGGTCGCACGCTGGGTGAACAGGAACGTCACGGCCAGCACCGCGAAGGGGAGTCCGATGACCCCCCAGAACCACGGGGACTTCGTGATGAACCCGAGCGCGAGGAACGCGCCGAAGACCGCGACGAACACGCCCAGCAGGATCCAGGGAGTGCGAGGGTCGGCCTTGCGGGTGATGCGGTAGGTCTCGCGGATCTGCGCGATGCGGCCCTGGGTCGCTGGCGCTGGAGCGGTGCTGCTCACGGGTGGACGCTCCCGGTGGGTGGGTGCTGGGTTGTGACGGGATCAGGGTAGGTCCCCGAGCCACCTGCACCCAACCGGAGCGGCGACTGCGACCGACCACGATCACGAGCTGCGGTCATGACGTGCCTGTCACGGGCAGTGTGTGACCTGAGGGGACAGACAGTGCCGTCGAGGGGCGCGGGGTGTCCTGAGAGGAACGTGCCCGGGGGTCAGGCTGGGCTACGCGGTGGCCCCGCCGGTGACGATGGTGGCGGTTCCGGTGCCAGCGGCGCGGGCCTCGAGGGCCTGCTTGTGGAGGCGGCCGGCGCGGTAGGACGACCGCACGAGCGGCCCGCTCATCACGCCGGCGAAGCCCATCCCGGTGGCCACCTCGGCGAGCGCCACGAACTCCTCGGGCTTGACCCAGCGCTCGACGGGGTGGTGCTTAGGGGACGGGCGGAGGTACTGCGTGATGGTGATGAGGTCGCAGCCGGCGTCGACGAGGTCCGCCAGCGCCTGCTCGACCTCGGCGATGGTCTCGCCCATCCCCAGGATGAGGTTGGACTTCGTGACCATGCCCGCGGCCCGAGCCTGGGTGATCACGTCGAGCGAGCGCTCGTAGCGGAACGCCGGGCGGATCCGCTTGAAGATGCGCGGCACCGTCTCGAGATTGTGCGCGAGCACCTCGGGTGCCGCGTCGAACACCTGCTGGAGCAGCTCGGGTTTTCCGGAGAAGTCGGGGATGAGGATCTCGACACCGGTGCCGGGGCTCGCGGCGTGGATGGCGCGGATCGTCTCGGCGTAGAGCCACGCACCCTCGTCGGGGAGGTCGTCGCGTGCGACCCCGGTGACGGTGGCGTACTTCAGCCCCATCGTCGCCACCGACTCGGCCACGCGACGCGGCTCATCACGGTCGAGCGGCTCCGGACGTCCGGTGTCGATCTGGCAGAAGTCGCAGCGCCGCGAGCACTGCGAGCCGCCGATGAGGAAGGTGGCCTCGGAGTCTTCCCAGCACTCATAGATGTTGGGGCAGCCGGCTTCCTGGCACACGGTGTGGAGACCCTCGGACTTCACCAGCCCGGTGATGCGCTGGAACTCCGGTCCGGTCTTGAGGGTCGTCCGGATCCACGACGGCTTACGCTCGATCGGAACCTCGGAGTTGCGAGCCTCGATGCGCAGCATGCGGCGTCCGTCCGGCGCCGTCGCGACGACCGGGTCGGTGTCGGCGGACTGGTCGAGGTCGGTCATCGGGAACCCCAGGGGTCGAGTCCGTCGACGAGGCGTGCCTCGACGAGCGGAAGTACGTCGGTGACGGTGATCGTGCGGCCGCGCTCCGCGGTGAGCGACGTGACACCCGCGTCGGTGATGCCGCACGGGACGATGCGGTCGAACCACGAGAGGTCGCAGTCGCAGTTGAGGGCGAAGCCGTGCATCGTGATGCCGCGTGAGACGCGTACGCCGATCGCGGCGACCTTGCGTTCGGGGCGGGTGCCCTCAAGCGGCTCGTCAGCCGGCACCCAGACGCCGGTGCGTCCCTCGACGCGGATGGTCGCGAGCCCGAGCTCGGCGCAGACGTCCATGAGCAGGGACTCGAGACGGCGCACGTGCTCGACGACGTCGATGGGCTCACGCAGCCGGAGGATCGGATAGCCGACGAGCTGACCGGGACCGTGCCAGGTGATCTCGCCGCCGCGGTCCACGTCGATGACCGGCGTGCCGTCCTGCGGACGGTCGGCCGGGCGGGTGCGGCGTCCGGCGGTGTAGGTAGGCGGGTGCTCGAGCAGGAGCACGGTGTCGGGCGCCGACCCGTCGGCGACGCCGTCGAGCACGCGTCGCTGCTCGTCCCACGCGTCCACGTAGGGCACGGCATCGACGCCGAACCCGAGGTGCCGGAGCACGGGGGAGCCTGACGGGAGAGACCGGTGCGACGTCGCGGCACCCGAGGGCGCGTCGGTCGGCGTCAACGTCACGTGGTCCAGCCTAAGCCTCGCCTCAGGGCGCCGCCCCATCCGTGCGCTCTCGGCGTACGGGAGCGCTTCTGAGTGCGATGAAGTCCCCTACTGACGGGTGCTGACTCCGTGATCCCCCGTCAACGGGGGTCCAGCGGTCGCCTAGAGCGCGACAATTCCGGCCTTCATCGAGGGGGCCCGTGCACAGGGGTGCGCATCAGTCGTCGGGGAAGCGGCTGTCGGGGCCGGCGGGGCTCGCGTCGAGGCGGGCGACCTGGTCGGCCACGAGCACGACGTGGGCAGCGGCCGCGCTCGAGTCGGCCGTCGCGGCACGCGTGAAGGCCGGGATGGGTACGACGGAGGAGCCCGACTCCGACAGCCACGCCAGAGCCACCTGCTGGGGGCTGATCGGCGTACCCGTCGTCGCCGTCACCTCGGACGCGACCGCGGCGAACTCGGGGTAGAGCTCGCCGAGGCGCGCGGCGTCGTCACCGCCACCGAGCGGTGACCAGGGGAGGTATGCGACGCCGTGCGCGTCGGCCCACGTCATGACGTCGCCATCGTGGCGGTAGCGCGGGCTGCGCTCGTTCTCCACCGCGGCGATCGTGCCACCGCTCACGTCCCAGGCGATCTGGCACTCGTCGAGGCGAACGTTTCCGATGCCGATGCGCAGGGCCATACCTGCGTCGCGTACTGCGACCATGCTCTCGACGCTCTCGGCGAACGGCCGCCCGCGGTCGACACGGTGCAGCAGGATCGCGTCGGGCACGAAGCCGAGGCACTCGACGCTGTGCTCGGCGGCGCCGAGAAGGTAGCTCCGCGACCCGTCGCGACCCCAGTCGTCACCGTCGATGCCCGGCGTGCGCACGATGCCAATCTTGGTGATGACGATGAGGTCGTCGCGCCCGCCGCTCCAGGTGCTCACCGCCTCGCCGACGAGGCGCTCGTTGTGCCCGACGTTGTTCCCGTCGGGCGCATAGATGTCGGCGGTGTCGACGAGCGTCATGCCCGCGTCGAACGCGTGGTGCAGGACCGCGATCGCATCGTCGTGCGGCATGAGTGTGGAGTCATCGCGGGGGTTCGAGAGCGGCATCGCACCGGCACCGATGGCCGGAACGGGCTTGTCGGAGAGCAGCGGGATCGAGAGATGACGCACGAGTTCTCCTGGGATGACTAGCGGATCGGGCCGGGTGGGAGGCGGGTCTCGGTGACTCCGTCGGGAGTCTTCTCGACGAGATAGGCGGCTGGTCCTGATGCGGGGTCGACGTCGACATCGGTGACCACCGACACCGCCTCGGTGCCTTCGTAGAGGATGCCGACTCGGTCGTCGGTGGCATACGACGTGGGCAGGTCGCCCGCACCGACGAGCGAGTGCAGCAGTGGTCGACGCTGCTCCTCGCTGTCGTAGTGCACGCCGTTGCCGAAGGGCAGCAGCCCGAGCGCCGGCGTCTCGAGCCGTAGCGTGGGGCCGTACGAGTCGGTCGGTCCTCCGACGTGCCAGCAGATCGAGCCGGCACTGACTCCGGCGAGGATCGTGCCGCGTTCCCAGGCGCCGCGCATCGCGTCGTCGACACCGTGCAACCGCCACACCGCGAGCAGGTTCGCGACCGACCCACCACCCACCCAGACGACGTCGGCACGACCGACGGCCTCGTCGACGTCCTGGTTGGGCATGGTGAACAGCGAGAGGTGGTCGGCCTCGACCGACAGTCGCGACATCGCCTGATAGCTGGCCGCGAGGTAGCCGTTGTTGTCGCCGCTCGCCGTCATCACGAAGAGCACCCGCGGGCGGACCTTGCCGGAGAGGCGCATCGCCTCGAGGAAGAGTCCGGCCGGCTTGCGTGCCTCATAGCGGTCGGTGCCCATGAAGCCACCACTGGTCGCGAGGATGCGTCGCGTCGTCATGTGTCGAACCTACGCGAGGGCGGCCAGCACGGCGTCACCGATACGCCGACCGCTCACCAGCGCTCCCTGGATCGATGCTGTGTCGCGGTGGTCACCCGCGACGTAGATGCCCTCGTGCTGAACGGGTTTGCGGAACGAGGAGCCGACCGGCGTGCTCGGCACCGTGGCGGCGATGCGGTGCACGGCGACGACGTCCCAGTTGGTCACGTCGACCCCGTGAAGCAGGGTCAGGTGGTCGATGACCGCGCGCTCGTCGACATCGGTCCCGAGTGCTGTCGACGCGACCAGCGCACGCCCGTGTACGGAGTACGACGGTGCCGCGTTGCTCACGACCACGCTGTTGACAAGGGGTCCGCGCCGGTCGGGATCGACGACCAGCACCGGCGCTCCGCCGGTGAGGGCCGCCCCGGGTGCGTCGGCGAGGTGCCACCACGTCGTGCCGCTGCGCATGTCGGCCACGTCGAGCCCGGGGAGCAGCATCGACGCGCCCCCGGGGTCGGTCGCGACGACGACAGCCCGCGCGTGCCAGATGGTCTCGTCAGTGACGGCGGTGCGTGCGGTGACGGCGCGCACCGGCGTCGCGAGTCGGACGTCGAGGCCGGACGCGAGCTGGTCGGGCATCGCCTGCATGCCCCGAGCGGGCACGCCGGGCGTGCCCAGAGCGAACGTGCGGAGGAGCAGGTCCACGAACCGGCGCGACGAGGTCATGCTGTCGTCGAAGAGGACACCGGCGAGGAACGGCGCGAGCACCCGATCGGTCAGCGCACCGAATCCGGAGTAGGCGGCGCCCACCTCCGCGTCGGCGCGGGCCAGCAGCCGATGACCGTCGCCGATCGTGAGGGAGACGGCATACGCGGCGAAGCGAGCCTGCGCGAGGCGCGACCCTGGCGCGTGGACGGCCGAGGTGAGAAGAGCGCTGGGCCGACGTCGCGGGTCGGCCACGAGGTGGCGACCGTCGTGCCCCGCGAGCAGCACGCCTGGGACGAAGGATCTCAGGTGCAGCGCGTCGATGTCGAGCACCCGAGCCGCCTCGGGGTAGGCGGGGTTGAGCAGCTGGAAGCCGCGGTCGACGGTGACGCCGTCGATGACCTCGCTGCGTACCCGACCGCCCACCGAGTCGGCCGCCTCGAGCACCACCACCGTGCGGCCGGCTGCGGTGATGTGACGAGCGGCCGCGAGCCCCGCCAGACCCGCTCCCACGACGACGACATCGACGTCGACATCGCTGCCGACCGAGGTCACCACGTCACCCCGGTGCAGATCATGACCTGATCGTGTCTGTGGACAGCAAGTGTCGCCAGTCCGCCCTCTTGTGGACGACCGCAGCGGGCACCCCTGCCGTCGCCTCACCCTGGCTCCATGACGTCGAGCCCTGAGTCCGAGCTGGCCTGGATCGAACGCACCGGCGTGCTCGAGAGCGATGCGCCACCCTGGGCCGCGCTGGCCGAGCTCACGTCCGTGCGATCACCGAGCCTGTGTCCGCTCCTGCGGACGGCTCCGATGCCGGACGGCATCGCGTTGGTGCACCGTGTGCCCGCGGCGTCGACCAGCCTGGCCCAGCTGCGCGTCGAAGGCCCGCTGCGAGCCGGTCACGTGCTCGCCGTGGCCCTCGCCGTGTCCGGCGCCCTCGTCGACCTGCACGAGGCGGGCCTTGCCCACGGGGGCATCACCGCCGACCAGGTGCTGGTGGCACCTGACGGCTCGGTGCTGCTCGCGGGCGCCGGCGCGGCCTGGTCGCGGGCACCCGGAGATCCGCGCGGCCCCCGCCCCAGCGACGACATCGCCGACGTGGGTGATCTCGTCCGGGATGCGCTGGGCTCCGGCTCCGGCCACTCCGCCCTCGTGCTCGTCGCCTTGCGCGCGGGCGACGCCGACGCGTTGCTGCGACCTGATGCGGTCGAGCTGCGAGCAGCTCTGGAGCGCAGCGGGCGGCCCGATTCCCTGCACGAGCTGCTCTGGCGGCGCCGCCCGGCGGCATCGCGCGACAGCTCCGGGCACCCGGA
>JANMBJ010000355.1:0-1535 GCA_031360335.1 Candidatus Nanopelagicales bacterium | reverse complement strand
GGTCGCGACGGCCAGCACGAGAGCAGCCGTCGCGACACCAGCGGACACGCACACGGCCAGGGCCGTCACCTGAAGCAGCAGCACGAGCACGAGGGTGATTGCACCGAAGGCACCGACGTCGGGTGCGCGCATGACCGCGAGGCGACGCTCGACGACGGCCTCGTCGAGACCTTTCACGCCCAGCCCATCCGCGGTGTCGGCGAGACCATCGAGATGCAGGCCTCGGGTGAGCAGAGCCAGTGCGGCGACAGCGATCGCGGCGATGAGCAAGTCGATGAGCACCGGCGTACGACGGTCGGGGGGCACCAGGCTCACGAGCACCGGGACCGCGCTCGCCAGGAGTGCGAGCACCGCGCCGACGACCGGTGCGAGCAGCATCGCGCGGCCGGCCACGCTCGGGGTGACCCGGCGCGGCGCCGGCACCCGGATCGCGGTCAGGGTGCCGAGCGCCAGGCGCAGCGCGTCGGGCATCAGGCCTCGCGGTCCGAGACGCCGGCCTCGTCGAACGTCGCCATCTCGCGCAAGGTGTTGCCGGCAGCGTGCAGGATCGGGAGCCCTACGAGCGCACCGCTGCCCTCGCCGAGGCGCATGCCGTAGTCGACGAGCGGCACGAGGGCGAGGCGCTCGAGCGCGGCGTGCGCGGCCGGCTCGGTCGAGCGGTGCCCCGCGAGCCACCAGTCCCGCGACCGGAACGCGACTCGGTGGGCCACCAGGGCGGCCGAGAGCGACACGACACCGTCGAGGAGCACGGGAGTACGCCGCGCCGCTGCCCCGACCAGGAAGCCGGTCATCGCAGCGATGTCGGCACCGCCGACTGCAGCGAGCAGACCGATGGGGTCACCCTTGAGCGGTCGGCCGCGACGCATGGCGTCGCGCACGGCAGCGGTCTTGCGCATCCAGGTCACGTCGTCGATCCCGGTGCCTCGTCCGACGACGCGCGCCGGCTCGATGCCGTCGAGGAGCCCGACGATCACCGCGGCGGGTGTGGTGTTGCCGATCCCCATGTCGCCGGGGATCAGCAGGTCGGCACCGGCGTCGACCTCCTCGTCGGCGATCGCGACACCGGCGGCGAACGCGCGCTCGCACTCCTCGCGGGTGAGCGCGTCCTCGCGGTCGATGGAGCCCGACGAGCGGCGTACGCGATAGCGGGTCACGTCCTCGGGCACGGTGGCGCCGAGATCGGCGTAGTCGACGTCGACGCTCAGGTCGACGACGCGCACGGTGGCACCGGTCTGTCGAGCGAGCACGTTGACCGCGGCACCGCCGGCCAAGAAGTTGAGGACCATCTGGGCCGTGACCTCGGGCGGATAGGCGCTCGTCGCCGCGGTGCGCGCAACACCGTGGTCACCGGCGAAGACCACCACGCGAACTCGCTCGAGAGGTCTCGGCGGGCACTGACCCTGCACCGAGCACAGCCACGCGGAGAGCTCCTCGAGCCGGCCGAGCGCGCCCGCCGGCTTGGTGAGCCGGGCTTGACGAGCCACCGCTGCGTCGTAGGACGCCGAGTCGGGCAGACCGATGCGCTCGACGAGCGC
>JANMBJ010000339.1:0-2162 GCA_031360335.1 Candidatus Nanopelagicales bacterium | reverse complement strand
GTGCCGGGCTTGACGAAGAACTCCATCTCCATCTGCTCGAACTCGCGCGTGCGGAAGATGAAGTTGCCGGGGGTGATCTCGTTGCGAAACGACTTGCCGACCTGGCCGATGCCGAACGGCGGCTTCTTGCGCGCCGTGCCCGCGACGTTGGCGTAGTAGATGAAGATGCCCTGTGCCGTCTCGGGCCGCAGATAGTGCAGCGACGACTCGTCCTGCACGGGGCCGAGGTTGGTCGACAGCAGGCCGTTGAAGTTGCGCGGCTCGGTGAACTGCCCCTTGGTGCCGCAGTGCGGGCAGTTGATGCCGGCGAGGCCACCCTCGGGCGGCCTCCCGTGCTTCTCCTCGTAGGCCTCGATGAGGTGGTCCTCGCGGAAACGCTTGTGGCACGACAGACACTCGGTCAGCGGGTCCACGAACGCCTCAAGGTGGCCCGACGCCTTCCAGACCTGCGGCGCGAGGATGACCGCGGAGTCGAGGCCGACGACGTCATCACGGCTCTGCACCATCGAGCGCCACCACTGGCGACGCACGTTCTCCTTGAGCTCGACTCCGAGAGGGCCGTAGTCCCAGGCGGAACGCGTGCCGCCGTAGATCTCGCTGCAGGGGAAGACGAATCCTCGACGCTTGGAGAGGTTGACGACGGCTTCGACGCGATCGAGGGCCATGGAAGTGCTCCGTCCGGCTGGAGTGTCGGCGAGTGGTGTGAATGCCCCAGGCTACGCGAGCGCCACTCACCGTCGCCCCCGGGCTAAGCTGGCGAGACGGCTGTCACCCGCCGATGCAGACGGCCGACGACGCTGGCGCGGTGAGATGTCGGTCAGGCGAACGTCGTGTAGTGCCAGCGCAAGGACCGACGCACGAGCGGTCGATCGACGGCGACGATGTCGTCGTAGCGAGTCCGCAGCTCTACCTCGGCCTCACGTGGGCACACCGGAACAGCCAGCACGAGGTGCACGGCCCCTCCCGCACGCAGTGCCGCACCGACAGCACGCGCGGCAGTCCCTGTCTCGACCCCATCGTCGACGACGATGACGCGAAGCCCGGTCACCACGAGCGGGATCTTGACGGAGACACCGGATTCCGAGCGTCGCGTGATCAGTGGGGTCACCACGATCGCGAGTGCTGTCGCGACGGCAGCGCCCGTCACGAGGCCACCCACTCCCGCGCTCACCACGACGGTGTCGGGGGTGAGCAGCGGCACGACCAACGGTGCGAGGGCACGCCCACCATCCGCGAGGTCGATGAACATCACGTCGGCAGCCCGAATTCGCCGGAGGACACGTGCGCGGCGGCCGCATCGCCGAGCCCGACCGTGTCGGCATCCACGCCGCGCGCGCTCGCGGACTCGACGACCTCGTCGGGCGTCCGCGAGACGAGCACCTCGAAGGCGGTGGCCTCATCGACTGCCGTCTGGAGGAACGGCCACCGCAGCTTGACGTCATAGGCCGACAGGGCCCGCCGGTAGGAGCCGACGTCGGCCCACTCGTGCGCCACGACCAGCAGATCAGGCTCGTCCACCGCACGCGCCAGCCAGCCGCGGAGGTAGCCCGGCCGCTCGGCGAGGGCAGCGAGCGCGTCGCGGGCTGCGTCGAGTGCGGATGTCACATCGGCATAGCCAGCCAGCGGCAGACGATGGCGAGTCACGACGAGCACTCCCCCACCGTACGGGGACGAGCGGCGCACGGAACGGCGGCGTTCCCGGGCGGCGGCTCGCGCGTCGACCCGGAGGTGCGACGATAGCGCCCTCAGCAGAACCGAACGCGAGGATCCCGTGCCCGAGAGCAAGCGTCACCCCGCGCGCCGTCCGCAGAAACGGACGGCGAAGACCGGTCACCGCAACCCTGCAGTGGCGGCAGTTCCCGTCACGAGCGCGTCTCCGTCGCGTCGGGTGCTGGAGCGGTGGAGCGCTGTGCCTCTGCTGATCCTGCACCGGATGCCCACGTGGCTCGTCCCGGTGCTGCTCGCCGTGCTGCTTCTCGTCGGACTCGCGGCCCCGTGGGCCTGGGCGGGCGTCTTCCTGCTCGTCGTCGGCGTCTTCCTGGGCTGGCTCCTGCTGCTCTCGTGGCCGATCACCCCCGGCAGCGGCCGGCTCATCCGCCTCGTCGCCGTCGTCGCCGTCTTCGGAGCAGCCGTCGCCCGACTGACCGGGCGCTTCTGACTCA
>JANMBJ010000330.1:0-3046 GCA_031360335.1 Candidatus Nanopelagicales bacterium | reverse complement strand
GGGGGGGTGGTTCCTGGGGTCGTTACCGGCGGGTAGCATCGGGGATTACCGGCCGGTAACACCTGGTTGTACGTGACCAGCGCGGTGCTGACGCTGGTGCCGCCGGCCCGAGTCCCGTCGTCCGAGGAGTCTCCCGTGTCCACACCCCGTGTCGTACGCGACGTCGTGCTCGTCGATGCCGTACGCACCCCGTTCGGCAAGGCCGGCGCCACCGGCATCTACGCCGAGACCCGCGCCGACGACCTGCTCGTCGCGGCCATGCGCGAGCTCATGCGGCGCAACCCGAACCTCCCCGCCGAGCGCATCGACGACGTCGCCGTCGCGGCCACGACTCAGATCGGCGACCAGGGCCTGACCCTCGGGCGCACGGCGGGGATCCTCGCCGGCTTCCCGCGCTCGGTGCCCGGCCAGTCCGTCGACCGGATGTGCGCCGGTGCGCTCACCGCGGTGACCAACCTCGCGAGCGGGATCGGTGTGGGTGCCTACGACGTCGTCGTCGCGGGCGGTGTCGAGCACATGGGCCGCCACCCGATGGGCGAGGGCATGGACCCCAACCCGCGGCTGATCGCGGAGAAGCTCGTCGACCCCGAGGCGCTCTTCATGGGTAAGACGGCCGAGAACCTCCACGACCGCTTCCCACACCTGACCAAGGCCCGCGCCGACGAGTACTCCCTGCGCAGCCAGGAGAAGACGGCCAAGGCCTACGCCGACGGCACCATCCAGCAGGACCTGGTGCCGGTCGCGACCCGCACCGCAGCCGGCGGCTGGGGCCTCGCCACGGTCGACGAGCCGCCTCGTCCAGCCACGACGCTCGAGGGCCTCGCCGCTCTCAAGACGCCGTTCCGTCCCCACGGGCGCGTGACCGCGGGCAACGCGGCCGGCCTCAACGACGGTGCCACCGCAGCGATCCTCGTAGCCGAGGACGTCGCCGACGAGCTCGGTCTCACCAAGAAGGCCCGGCTGGTCTCCTTCGCCTTCGCCGGCGTCGAGCCCGAGGTCATGGGCGTCGGCCCGGTGCCCGCGACCGAGAAGGCTCTCGCGCGAGCGGGACTCACGATCGAGGACATCGGGCTCTTCGAGGTCAACGAGGCATTTGCCGTGCAGGTGCTGGCGTTCCTCGACCACTTCGGCATCGCCGACGACGACCCCCGCGTCAATCCGTACGGCGGCGCCATCGCCGTCGGCCACCCGCTGGCCTCCTCGGGCATCCGCCTCATGGCCTACCTCGCGCGCAGCTTCGAGGCGCACCCCGAGGTCCGCTACGGCCTCACGACCATGTGCATCGGACTCGGCATGGGCGGCACCGTCATCTGGGAGAACCCCGCCTGGACCGGCACCAACGACAAGGACGCGTGAGCGGCATGACTGACACCACCACCTCAACGACTGCCGGTGCCCCCGACGAGGTCGTGACGAAGGCTCTGCTGCGCCTCGTCGACCTGCCCTACTCCGCCGGGCGCGCCGCCCTCATCACACTCGACAACGGTCACGACCACACCAGGCCCAACACCTTCGGCCTCGGTGGGCTCACGTCACTCTCGGAGGCGCTCGACACGGTCGCGGCAGCGGCAGCGGCGGGCGAGATCGTCGCGGTCGCCGTGACCGGCAAGCCGTTCATCTTCGCTGTCGGCGCCGACCTCACCGGGGTGCCGCACCTGCGGGACATCGAGCAAGCACGAGCGCTCGGAGCGTTGGGGCACAGGACTTTCCGGCGCCTCGGCGAGTTGAGCATCCCGTCGTTCGCGTTCGTCAACGGAGCGGCGATGGGTGGCGGCCTCGAGGTCGCCCTCATGTGCACGTATCGCACGCTGTCCACCGGGGCCGGCCTCATCAGCTTCCCCGAGGTCGCGCTCGGGCTCGTGCCGGGATGGGGCGGGGCCTACCTCCTGCCCAACCTCATCGGCGCCGCGAAGGCCATCACGGTCATCGTCGAGAACCCGCTCAACCAGAACCGCATGCTCAAGCCCGCCGACGCCATGAAGCTCGGGATGTTCGACATCGCCCTCGAGCCGGCTGACTTCCTCGTCGAGTCGCTGCGCTGGGCTGCCCGCGTCGTCACCGGCGACGTCGTCGTCGAGCGGCCCGAGATCGACCGTGGCCAGGCCTGGGACGACGCGGTCGCCGCCGGTCGCGTCGTCGCCGACGCGAAGCTGCACGGCGCGACCCCCGCGCCGTATCGCGCGCCCGACCTCATCGCCGCCGCGAAGACGTCGACCCGCGACGAGGGCTTCGCCGCCGAGGACGAGGCGCTCGCCGCGCTCGTCATGGGTGACGACCTCCGCGCCGGTCTCTACTCCTTCGACCTCGTGCAGCGTCGCGCCAAGCGGCCGGTGGGGGTTCCCGACAAGAAGCTCGCACGTCCGGTCACCAAGGTCGGCGTGGTCGGTGCCGGTCTCATGGCCAGCCAGCTCGCGCTGCTGTTCGTCCAGCGGCTCGAGGTGCCGGTGGTCCTCACCGACCTCGACCAGGCTCGCGTCGACACGGGTGTCGGCTATGTCCACGGCGAGATCGACAAGCTCACCACCAAGGGCCGGCTCAGCAACGACAAGGCAAACCGGCTGCGCGCCCTGGTGTCCGGATCCACCACCAAGGATGTCTTCGCCGACGCCGACGTCGTGATCGAGGCGGTGTTCGAGGACCTCAAGGTCAAGCAGCAGGTGTTCGCCGAGGTCGAGGCCGTCGTCTCCGACACCTGCGTGCTGCTCACCAACACCTCCTCCCTGTCCGTCACCGCGATGGCCGAGAACCTCCAGCACCCCGAGCGTGTCGTGGGCTTCCACTTCTTCAACCCGGTCGCCCTCATGCCTCTGCTCGAGATCGCTCGCGCCGAGAAGACCGACGACGCCTCGCTGGCCACCGCGTTCGCACTCGGCAAGGCGCTGAAGAAGTCCTGCGTCCTCGCCAAGGACGCCCCAGCGTTCGTCGTCAACCGGCTGCTCACCCGCTTCCTCGGCGAGGTGACCGCAGCTTATGACGAGGGCACGCCGTTCGAGGTCGTCAACAGCGCGCTCGACCCGCTGGGCCTGCCGATGTCGCCCTACCTGCT
>JANMBJ010000298.1:0-2337 GCA_031360335.1 Candidatus Nanopelagicales bacterium | reverse complement strand
AACCCACGCAGCACCTGGCCAGCGCCGCGGCTGTCGTCGGCCGAAGCTGCTGACGAATCGACAGCTGGTCCTGTTGGAGCGGGTTCGCGGTAGAGGCAGGGGGCAAGGATCGCGATCCCGGTCTCACCCTTGCGGACGTGTCGGACCGAGTGCCCGCCACGCTTGGTAGCCGGCGACGTGGGTGGCATCGGGGCGTTGGACGCTGATGAGCAGGATATTGCTAGGGCTATCTGTCGGCATCTTTGCGGCGATGGTGAGCAGGCGCCGCCACGCGTCGCTGGTGGCGAGGCCCTCCACCGCGGTGGTGAGTCCGTCGTGCAGGTCGGAGAGCTGCTGGCGTCGGTGTTCGTCGCGCTCGCCCCGGGTGGGCGCTCACGAGCACCCGCGAACGACAAGCCCCTCGATCTCCCGGAGGTGATGCGTACAGCGGCGCACCAGGTGGAGCTCGTCCAGATCCAGCTCGAGCTGGTGTCGGACTGTCTCGCCGATGAGGTCAGTCGCGGAACGCACCGACGAAGACAGATCCGAATCATCAAGCGGAACGTGCGTGTGACCGACTCGATTCCGGACCCCGCTGCTGAAGGGCTCCGATGCGCGGACCTCGTCGAGCAGATCCCTCAGTCCCACCGCCGCGAAGGTGAGACCGGCACCAACATCGCGCGCCGGATCAACCGCGGCGATCAAGAGTTGGCGGTGGACCTGAACCAGCAGATGCTCCAACTCGACAACCCAGGTGCCGTCCTGTCTCGAGTCGACGCCCTCGATGTTCATCGCAACCTCGCAGCACTCACCAGGACACGCTCGGACCGCGCGTGCACCCGCGAAAGCGCGACGACGCCCACCTGTGGGCGACGCGCATCCTCCACAACTTGTGCGCGACGACGTGCCGACACGACGCGTGAGCGTCGGCGCTAGACCCGTTCACGGATCTAGCGGCGTACGAGTGACTTCAGACGCGGACGAGCACGCGGGTGCTGGTCCGGCGCTCACACCCCGGCGGTGGGCGCCATGGACCGCACCGGTGGCCCGCGTGGATTCCCGCGCATCTGTGGCCGCAAGGACCGGAGTCAGGTCGTACCGGAAGGCACCCGCCCTATTGACGGTTCAGGGCGTCGGCTGGTTCGGCCCGTGCGCTCATGTCGTCGTCGGCGGGGGCGAGTTGCTCGAGGATCGCCGCCGTGACGGGGTTGACCGTGTCGTTGGGCTCGATGTAGTGCTGGCGGGTGATGTCCGAGGACGTGTGGCCGAGCATCTCGGCCGCGAGGTCGGCGCCTCCCGCCCGATCGATGACAGTGGCCACGGTGCGACGGAAGGCGTGTGGTGTCACACCCGCGATGCCTGCCTCCTCCAGGATCGTGCGGAGGCGTCGCCGGACGTTGTTGGTCGTGAGCGGGGTGTCATTGCGAGAGAAGAACAGCAGGTGCTCCGCGCCCTGACCTTCCACGGCGTTGAGGCGTTGGCGGATCACGTCCGCCGTGAAGGACGGCACCGAGACGGTGCGCCGGGACTTCGAGGTCTTGGGGTGGTCCTGCCGGTAGGTCGGCTTCCCCTTCGGGGTGATCACCGTGCCGCACAGCCGAACCGTGGCCGGAGTGGTCGTCACGTCCACGTCACACGCGCGAATGGCCAGCGCTTCACCGATGCGCGCCGACGTGCCGAGCATCACCTCGATGATCGCGGCCAGCTGTCCGTCCGGCTTTGGCCCCGACAGCCCGTCGCCGCGTCGCCACCGGGCCACGGCACAGCGGATCGCCTGCACGTCCTCGAGACTGAGCGCCTTAGCCCGAGACGGCGGCCGGTGCAGTCGCGCGGTCTCCCTCACCGGGTTGCGGTACATCGCCTCGTAGCGCACCGCCAGGCCGAAGGCCAGGCTCAGCACGACCTTGGACTGCTTGGCGATGCTGTAGCTCTTCTGCTGCTGCACCTTGAGGAACCGGTCGACCTTGCTGACCGTGATCTCCCGGAGCTGGAAGTGCTCGAAAGCAGGCAGCACCAGCTGGCGCATGTTGCGCTCGTAGAGCGTGCGCGTGTTCGGCGCGAGCCGGTCCTCGAGATCGAGATCTTCGAGCCACAGCTCGACCAGCTGACCGAACGAGCTGTCCGGGCTCAGCTCACCATGGCCGTCCTGGTGAGTGCGACGACTCATCCGGGTCTTAAGGAGTCGTTCGGCGCCGCGTTCGGTGCCGGCAGTGGCCACCACACGGCGAAGTCGACCGTCCTCGTCCCGGAAGCGGGCCAGAGCCCGCACCCGACCCCCGGGGGCGGTCTCGAACGTGATGTCACCGAACGTGCCGACCGGGGTCCGGGGCCGTGCCACCTAGCTCACCGCCGGACGTC
>JANMBJ010000267.1:0-1828 GCA_031360335.1 Candidatus Nanopelagicales bacterium | reverse complement strand
CGAGGTCGAGCGCTCGCTGCGCGTCCTCGACGGCGCCGTCGCGGTGTTCGACGGGGTTGCCGGTGTCGAGCCGCAGTCCGAGACCGTGTGGCGCCAGGCTGACCGCTACAACGTGCCGCGCATCTGCTTCGTGAACAAGCTTGACCGCACGGGTGCCGAGTTCCACCGCTGCGTCGACATGATCGTGTCGCGCCTCAACGCTATCCCGCTCGTGCTGCAGATCCCGATCGGCGCCGAGGCTGACTTCCGCGGCGTGGTCGACCTGGTCCGCATGAAGGCGCTCGTGTGGCCCGAGGACACCCAGAAGGGCGAGGACTACGACGTCCTCGAGATCCCCGCGACCCACACCGAGGCCGCTCGTGAGTGGCGCGACCGTCTCCTGGAGACGATCGCTGAGGCTGTCGACTCGATGATGGAGAAGTACCTCGAGGGCGTCGAGCCCGACGAGGCCGACCTCGTGGCCGCGATCCGTCGCGCCACCATCGCCGGCAAGCTCACGCCCGTGCTGACCGGCTCGGCGTTCAAGAACAAGGGCGTCCAGCCCATGCTCTACGCCGTTGTCGCCTACCTGCCGTCGCCGCTCGACGTCGACGGCATCGAAGGCCACAAGATCGGTGACGAGGACGCGGTCGTCATGCGCCTGCCCGCCGAGTCCGAGCCGTTCTCCGCGCTCGCGTTCAAGATCATGACTGACCCGCACCTCGGCAAGCTGACCTACATCCGGGTCTACTCCGGCGTCCTCGAGTCGGGCACCGCGGTGCTCAACTCGGTCAAGGGCCGCAAGGAGCGCATCGGCAAGATCTACCGGATGCACGCCAACAAGCGCGAGGAGATCCCGCGCGTCGGCGCCGGTGACATCGTCGCGGTGATGGGCCTCAAGGACACCACCACGGGCGAGACGCTGTGCGACGAGAAGCAGCCCGTCGTGCTCGAGTCGATGAGCTTCCCCGCCCCGGTCATCCACGTCGCGATCGAGCCCAAGTCCAAGGGTGACCAGGAGCGTCTGGGCACCGCGATCCAGCGCCTCTCCGACGAGGACCCCACCTTCCAGGTGCGGACCGACGAGGAGACCGGCCAGACGATCATCGCGGGCATGGGCGAACTGCACCTCGAGGTGCTCGTCGACCGCATGCGTCGTGAGTTCCGTGTCGAGGCCAATGTCGGCAAGCCGCAGGTGGCCTACCGCGAGACGATCACGAAGAAGATCGACCGCATCGACTACACCCACAAGAAGCAGACCGGTGGTTCGGGCCAGTTCGCCAAGGTCCAGATCTCCATCGAGCCTGCCTCGGGTGAAGCCGAGGGCGAGGGTGGCTACGAGTTCGTCAACGGTGTCACCGGCGGTCGTATCCCGCGTGAGTACATCCCGTCCGTCGACGCAGGCTGCCAGGAGGCCATGGAGAACGGCGTTCTCGCCGGCTACCCGATGGTCGATATCAAGGTGACGCTGAAGGACGGCGCCTACCACGACGTCGACTCCTCCGAGCTCGCCTTCAAGATCGCCGGCTCGATGGCGTTCAAGGAGGGTGCTCGCATGGCGGGCCCAGTCCTCCTCGAGCCCATGATGTCCGTGGAGGTCATCACTCCTGAGGATTTCATGGGAGAGGTCATCGGCGACCTGAACTCCCGTCGTGGCCAGATCCAGGCCATGGACGAGCGCTCAGGAGCACGCATCGTCAAGGCTCTCGTCCCCCTGTCGGAGATGTTCGGCTACGTCGGAGATCTCCGGAGCAAGACCCAGGGACGGGCGAGCTACTCCATGCAGTTCGACTCCTACGCACAGGTCCCCGGCAACGTGGCGACCGAGATCATCGCAAAGGCGCGAGGC
>JANMBJ010000276.1:0-11539 GCA_031360335.1 Candidatus Nanopelagicales bacterium | reverse complement strand
CCCCCCCCCCCAACCCCCCCCCCCATCGCGTTATCTTGGTCGTGTGGTCGCTCCCGGGGTGCGTAAACCACCGTACGACCAATAACACGCGAGGTCGGGCTGCGCAGTGCCCGTCACGTCGCGCCAGAGACGTCGCTCCGGGCGGCTGCGATGATCCCGCCGACGTGCACCGGGGTGAGCTGCAGTGAGGCGCCGGCCTCGGAGATGACCTGGGCGACCTCGGGTGACGGAGTGCCCTGGGAGTAGGCGTAGGACACGGCAGCACCCAACAGTCCCTCGCGACCCTGCGGCGACGCGTTGGCGGCCACCGGCGCGAGGTAGTCGTGAAGGTCGCGACCTTCGAAGCCCTGCACGTCGGCGACGAGGTTGGCCTGGTTGTAGCTAGGGTCGACGAAGCGCTGCAGCACGGTGACGGCTCGGTCGATCATCACCTCGTCGTGGCTGAAGTCGGCCGCGACGATCTTGGTGAACAGCGCGCGAGCACCGAGGGAGAGGATGTAGCGGAACTGCTCGTTGGTCGGTGTCGAGAGCACCTCCTGGCGATACGCGCCCTTGCACGCGTCGCACGAGACGTACTGCTCGCCCCACTCCAGCGGGATCACCGGGATCCAGAACACGGTGAACCATCGACGCGGATGCACCAGGCGATAGGACCGGTCGGCATCGCAGCGCGGGCAGTGGAACTCGCCCACCCCGAGGACCTTGAGCAGACTTCGCCAACCCCACACGAGCAGCACGAGCGTTCCCCCTCACCGCCGCGCGCGGGCTCACCCCCGTGAGCCACCGAAGGACGCGCAGCGACGTGCCCCGCGCGCTGCCATCGGACGAGGATCCGTCTCGGCGCCACACCGGTGACCACTAATCGGCAGACTCGGGACGACACCTGAGCGACCACCCGGGTGCGAGGTCAGGGCTTGCGCGGAGCCGACATCATGCGCAGTCGCTACGACCGGATAGCGGAGCGGGCGTCGTGAGCGGAGCTGCTCAGGCTTCCCGTCTCCCGCCGAGTGACGTACCGGCGGATCGAGCAGCGCGGGCTAGCGCGCGAGAGTCTTGACCCAGGAGATGATCGGGGTCGCGGCCACGGCCGGGGTGATGAGGTCCAGGTGGCCGACATCGGTCACCGTGTCGAGGGTCACCGGCACACCGGCCGTGAGCAGCGCCGCCTCGAAGGAGCTGGCCTGGGTCGACGGGACGACGTTGTCGTTGCCACCGGTCAGGAGCAGCACCTGCAGCCGCGGGGGTGCCTTGCCGGCCGCCACGTAGGCGATCGGGTCGCCCGACGCCCACAGGGCGAGGTTGCCGGCGCGCGGTACGCCGAAGAAGCCGGTCAGGAACGGCTCGAACGTTGCCGTGTCATAGATCCCGCCAAGACCTACGAAGCCGGTGATCGCGGGCATCGGGTCAGCGCAGACCGGGTGCAGCGCATCGCCGGAGACCGCGGCGAGCGCGCCGAGGTGACCGCCTGCCGAGTGGCCGACCACGATCACGGGACCACCCCGGATCCCTTGTGACGCAGCGGTTGTCGCGGCGTACGCGATCGAGCACTGGACGTCGTGGATGGGCACGGGGAAGTGCACGCCCTCCTGCCCGGCGCGGTAGGACGTGTTGACCACGGCGAACCCGGCGGCGGCGAGCTTCTCGGCCAGCGGCACGAGCCCGCCGTTGTCGTGGCTGACCCAGCCGCCGCCGGGCACGAGCACGATGAGGGGGAGCGCGCCCGTGGTCGCCGATCCCGGCGCGGTCGGCAGGAACAGCCGCGACACCGCGGCCGGGTCGAACGCCGCCACCGGGGCCGAGCGGGTCGGCGATGCGGCGGGCGCCCCCGTCGTGGCGGAGCTGTCGGTCGCCTCGCTCACCACGGTCGAGGCTCCGCAGCCGGTCAGTGTCGTGGCGACGAGCAGGGCCGCTACCCAGGCTGTCCTCGTCCTCGTCGGCATGGTTCATGATCGCTCACGCGCGCTCACTGACCAACCGCTTCGCTACCCGCGGGGTCGGGGTCGGGTCGGGGGCGGGGTCGGGTGGAGCGGGTGGGGAGACGGATGCGGCTACGTGGGTGCGGTTCTCGGTGGTCCGCGCAACACTGGTAGCAGCGATCGCTGCTACCAGGGATCCGGACGTCTGCGTCCGGGTCGGCGAGCCGAGGAGGTCACGTGTCTGACGTGCTCTTCGTGCGCGAGCTGGCGGACGGCAAGGACCTCGTCTTCGCGTTCGCCTCCGACGGCAGCCCCGCCTGGGCGCTGGACCGGGAGAGCGGCCTGCAGTGGTGGTATCTCGAGGGCGACTCCCACGACGTGCGCCGGGCCATCTCCGAGCAGTGGCCCACGTTCGAGACCATGCCGGTCGCCCACCGTGCGACCTACGCCGTTCCGCACCCGGCCGTCGAGCTCGCCCGCCGCACTCGGCGCCCGGTGCGAGTCGTGTCGTCGCGACGTGTCGCGCCGTCGCGCGCTCGCGAGACTGCCGCGCCGTGGGTTGGCGCCCGTGCGGCGTGGGCGCGGCTGCCGTTGGCCGCGCGGTTCGGCTTCGTGGTCGCGCTGACTGTCGCTGCGCTCGTCGTGGTGACGCTGCTCGGGTCGGTGCTGGGCGGTGCGGGAGCCACCACTGATAACTCCGGAAACGACACAGCGGCTGTCCAGACGGCCGAGTCGCACTGCTCTGTGCGCGGCCTCATCGCCCATGACTCCGACGGGCACGTGCTCGTCTGTGCCGCGACGTCACGAGCGCTCCCCGCCGACCTCGTCTGGCGCTCGACCACCTGACCGGTCATCGGAGACGCGGTCCCGCCACACCCGAACCCCGTGTGTCGCACCTCGGCGAATCTGCCGCACCGAGGGCACCCTCACCGCGATACTCGTGACCGTCAGTTCGACGGGCCAGCCACAGACCGGGAGCACCCACGGTGAGCACCAGCGGCAAGACGGCGTCGGCCGACCTCGAGAAGGCTGCCTCGTGGCTTCCGCTCATCATCGTCATGCTGTGCCAGATCCAGCTCTCGTTCAACGCGTGGAACGTCTCGATCAACGGCATCACCGCTGATCTCGATATCGCGCCCACTGCGGTGGGCACGGCGTTGACGACGGGTACGTTCGCGATGGCGTCGTTCGTGCTCCTCGGCGCCAAGCTCGGCGCGAAGATCGGGGTGCGTCTCGCGTTCCAGATCGGTGTGATCATCCCGGCGATCGCCGCAGTGCTCATCGCGACGGCGCAGAACGGCACGACGCTGATCGCGGCTCAGTTCCTCTCCGGCATGGCGATCGCGATCGCGGCGCCGGCGCTCACGGTCATCATCGCGAGCAACTACCACGGCAAGCAGCAGGGTCAGGCGATCGGTTTCCTTGCCTCGGCTATCCCGCTCGCGCAGGTGGTGTCGATCCTGATCGCTGGTGTGTTTGCGTCCACGATCGGGTGGCGTTGGTCGTTCGTCACGGTCGCGACGATCGGTGCGGTCAACTTCCTGCTCAGCTGGAAGCTCAGTGCGATCGCCCCGCAGAAGAACCTCGTCATCGATGGTCGCGGCGCGATGCTGTCGTCGGTCGCGGTGCTGCTGCTCAGCGTCGGGTTCACCGGCCTGAACTCCTGGGGGCTGTTCGAGGCGTCGTCCAACGCCCCGTTCAGCATCCTCGGGCTCTCACCGGTGCCGTTCCTCCTCGTCCTCGGTGTGGTGTTCTTCCAGTGGTTCTTCCGCTGGACCCGCGACCGGATGGACTCGGGCAAGGTGCCGCTGTTCTCCCTCGACGTGCTCAAGTCCAACAAGGAGCGTGCGGTCACCTACTGCATGGCGATCATGCTCTTCGTCGGCACTGCCGCGAGCTTCCTGCTCCCGCTCTACATGCAGACGGTGCAAGGGTTCTCGGGCATCAAGACGTCGCTGTCGATCATCCCGTACACGATCTCGATCTTCATCGCCAACACCCTGGTCTCGCGGCTCTACGATCGCTATTCGCCCGGTCAGATCGCGCGGGTGTGCTTCGTGGTCGTCGCCGCCGCGATGTCGCTGCTGGCGTTCACGATCCACAACGAGTGGGGTCAGATCGTCATCGTCATCGGCCTGGTTACCCTCGGCCTCGCCCAGGGCTGCATCGTCGCGCTGGTGTTCAACACCCTGCTCACCGCCGCGCCCAAGGAGCTCGCTGGTGACGTCGGTGCGTGGCGCGGCCTGACGCACAACCTGTCCGGCAGCGCCGGCATCGCCGTCGCAACGGCCCTCGCTGTCGGGTTCCTCGGCTTCGGCGTCGCCCGCGACGCCGCGACGAACCCCGTCATCACCCCCGAGCTCAGCGCCCAGGTCAACTTCGACAACATCAACTTCCTCACCAACGACCAGGTCGCCGTCGTCATCGGGCGCACCACAGCCACCCCGGAGCAGAAGGCTGCGGCGATCACCATCTTCGAGGACAACCGCCTCAACGCCCTGCGCGCGACCATGCTGATCCTCGCGCTGCTCGCGCTGCTCGCCGTCGTGCCCGCCGGCCGGATGCCGGACTTCCGCGAAGGCGACATCCCCGTCGGCTACCCCGAGGACGACCTCGCCGACGCCTGACGAGCGCCCGTAGGTCCGTCTGCAAGCCATCGACAGCGTCAGCGCGGGCTATCGACCGCTCTGACGCCATCGGTGGAGTGCTGGGTGGGTGGTGCTGCGGCCTCGGGGCTCCTTCTCGGGGGCGATGGGGCAGGGGAGCCAGGGCTCGTCGCTCTCGGCGACGCTCAGGGCCGGCCAGCTCGTGGGGTCGGTGGCGCGACCGCCGTCAGCCAGCACGCCGGAGCTCCAGCTCGGGACGAGGAGCACGGAGTGGGCCGGCACGAGCCACATCCCCTCACCTCCGCACGCCTCGATCGCCGCCAGACCTCGGGAGTCGTGGGTGACGACGGCGAAGGGTGTGCCGTCGGCCCGCTCGAGGTCGATGCGCGTGACGAGGCGGGTCGGGTCGCTACCCGGCACGGCGTCGTCATGCCACTCGAGGCTCGACGACATTATCTGCGCGTGGCCGACATGGCGGACCTCGTCGGCCTCGCCGCCGCGACGCAGCTCGCCGGCCCGCATCGCCGACATGTGATGTGGCTTGTGGCCCGCGTGGTAGTAGCGACACGGCGCACCGTGCGGATCAGCGCTCTCGCGTGACGGTGAGTCGTCGGGCAGTCCGACGAAACCCCTGTCACGCAACAGCGACTCGGTCGCCGCCAAGGCCCACGCCCCGAACGACTTCCTGTCGATTGTCATGGTCCAACCCCCCCCGGTCCGCGACGATCCTGACAGTCGCGCGGGGTGGTGAACATCGACCTAGGGGACGACTCCGAACGGCCCAACGGGCAGCCGTCTCGATGTAACACCAAGCGGGTGGGCGTGTTAACGCGCCTCGAGGACGGCGAGGTCGCGCTCGATGAATCGCCGGTGCGCGACGTGCTCGTGGAACACAGTCTTCAGGCACTCGCGCACCGTGCGAGTCTCGTCGCCCCACTCTGCGGCGAGCGTCGCGGTGCGCGGTTCGTCGAGCTGACTGTCGGTCACGGCGTCGAGCACAGCTCTCACGTGCGCGCGCCTGTCGGCATGGAGCGCCACGACGTCGTCGTAGGACGGAGTCGCGTCGACGTCGAGGCCGAGCTCGGCGGTGCTCTCGTCGCTGAAGTCGGTGGGCGGGAGGCCCAGCGGGTGGTTGGCGGTGGGGTCGAGGTGGATCATCCGGCCGACCCACGTGTCGATCGCCATCACGAGGTGGCGCATCGTCTGCACGAACGACCACTCCTCGCCGACCCGCTCATGGCGCATCGTCTCGGGCAGCTGCTCGGCGTGGGCGCGGCTCTCGGCCCACAGCCGCTCGATGGTGTCCCACATGGCCCGGTGGTCATCCACCGTCGTGACCTCGCGCAGCTGCACGCGCTCGGGGAAGCGCCGGTCGAGCTCGCCCTCGACGAAGTCGGTCACGTCGACGTCGTTGACGATGACGGTCATCCGGTCGTCGCCGAAGGACGACAGCCGGAGGCCCTCGAGCTCGGCGCCCACGATGGAAGCGCCCGCGAGGGTGGCGTCGCGGATGGTGACACCGCTGAGGTCGGCGGCGTGGAAGGTGGCGCCGCTGAAGTCGACCTGCTCGAAGGTCGCGTCCTTGAACTGGCGGGTCCGGAAGTACTTCTCGGCCATCGGGGCGTCCCTCCGCGAGTGTGGCGCGACGGCCGGTCGGCAGTCGGGACCACGCTAGTCGGAGCCTCCGACATCGAGGTGCGGATCAGCCCGCGTGCACCGCCGGCACCGTCATCACCGGGCAGCCGGCGTGATGGATGGCTGCGGTCGTCACCGAACCGAGCGACATCCCGGCGAACGCGCCGCGACCGTGTGCGCCGACGACCAGCAGCTGCGACTCCCGTGACGCGTCGAGCAGTTCCTCGACGGGGTGGTTCTCGCGTACGCGGATGTGCACCTCGAGGGCGGGAAACGCGACCGAGATCTCCGAGACTGCTTCTGCCGTCAGCGATTCGGCGTCGCGCTTGAGATCGTCGTGGACGTTGACCGGTGGATACCACTGGCCGAAGCTGTTGAGCGAGAGGTCCTGCCAGGCGTGCACGACGACGAGCGACGTCCTGAGCAGCGTCGCCTCGGTGCAGGCCACTCGCAGTGCCTCACGCGCCGTGGGAGAGTCGTCGATGCCGACGACGACGGGGGCGGCCGGCGGAGGTGGGGTGCCGCGTACGACGACGGCGGGGCAGCGCGCGTGGGTGAGCAGGTGCCGACTCACCGAGCCCATGAGCAGCCGCCCGAGCAGCGAACGACCGTGGGAGCCGACCACGATGAGCACCGCCTCCTCACTCAGCGAGACGAGGCCTGATGCGGCCCCCTCCACGACCTCGGCCGACGTGACGACGACGTCGGGCCACGCCGCAGCGACGCGGGCGACGGCATCGTCGAGGTAGGCCGGCCGGCTCGGCTGTACGGGCTGGGCGAGGGACACCGCGTCGGGGCCGACGTTGACCCAGGTGACGGGGGAGACGTGGACGATGTGCAGCCGTGCCTGGCGGCGGCTGGCTTCGGCCGCGGCCCAGTCGAGCGCGGCGAGCGCGTAGGTCGACCCGTCGAAACCCACGACCAACGGGAGCTGGGACGACGACATGGCGCACCTCCAGCGAGGTACGGCGCAGGCGCATCGGCCAGGTGAGGTCGACATCGACCCGCCGTCGTTCCTCACCTCCATCATGCTCCTGCCCGACCTCGGATGACGGTGTGCGGCGCTTCGCCGCCGGGTCGTTGTCTGTAGTCGTGCGCGCCCGGGTGATCGTCGTGCCTTCGCCCGTGGCGAGTGGGACGCTGGGAGCGGGCAGCGGGAGCGCCTACGGAAGGGGTTGGCCATGAGCCAGGACCAGTTCGAGAAGATGCGTACGGCGCGCGGGTTCATCGCCGCGCTCGACCAGAGCGGCGGGAGCACGCCGACTGCGCTCGCGCACTATGGCCTGGGCGCGACGGCGTACACCTCGGAGGCCGAGATGTACGACCTCGTCCACGAGATGCGCGCCCGCATCATGACGAGCCCGGCCTTCACCGGTGAGCGCATCCTCGGCGCGATCCTGTTCGAGAAGACCATGGACCGTCGCGTCGACGGCCTGGCGACGGCCGACTACCTCTGGCAGCGCAAGCAGATCGTGCCGTTCCTCAAGGTCGACCGCGGCCTCGCCCCTGATGTCGATGGTGCCCAGGTCATGAAGCCGATCCCGGATCTCGGTGCTCTGCTGGACACAGCGAAGAGCTACGGCATCTTCGGCACCAAGATGCGCTCGCTGATCAGCCTCGCGCACCGGGCAGGCGTGGAGGCGGTGGTCGACCAGCAGTTCGAGCTCGCGCGGCGCATCCTCGACGTGGGACTCGTACCCATCATCGAGCCCGAGATCGACATCCACAGCCAGCAGAAGGAGCCCGCGGAGGACCTGCTCAAGGAGTCGATCCTCGAGCACCTCGCCACGCTCGGACCGCACGACCACGTGATGCTCAAGCTCACCCTGCCCGAGGAGGACGGGTTCTACTCCGACCTTGTCGAGCACGAGCGCGTGCTGCGTGTTGTCGCGCTGTCGGGTGGCTACTCACGGCTCGAGGCCGACGAGCGTCTCGAGCGCAACCACGGCGTCGTCGCGAGCTTCTCCCGCGCGCTCACCGAGGGCCTCACCGCGCAGCAGACCGACGACGAGTTCGACGCCACCCTGCACACCTCCGTCGAGGCCATCTACCGAGCCTCCATCACCTAACCCCACTCCACACCTGGCGTGATCTTGGTCGTACGGCTGCTTCCGGTGTCGGGAAGCAACCACTGGACCAAGATCACGCGAGGGTTTGGGGAGGGTGGGGATGGCCACGCCAGGGTTTGCGGGTTTGCGGGTTCGTGGCTGCGTTGGTTGTTAGCAGGGGGCGGACGGGTCGTCCGTGGCTTCGGTGCAGGCGAGCTCCCCGGGTGCGCTGATGGCCACCTGGCGCAGCAGGGCGCGGAAGGTCGTGCGCTGCTCGGGGGTCAGGTCGCGCAGCACGTGGTCATCGACGCGACCGAGCTTCGCCTCGATGACCGTGAGTCGCTCGCGGCCAGCCTCGGTGATGACGACGCGGCGCGCGCGACGGTCGGCGGGGTCGGGCACCCGCTCGACATAGCCGACCGAGATGAGGTCGTCGACGAGGTAGGTCATGACGCTGCGGTCGACTCCCACGCGCCTTCCGAGGTCCTGCTGCGTACGCGGCTCCTCGTGCGCCGCTGCCGAGAGCAGGTGATAGCCGCGGGGACCGCCCGGCAGACCCTGCAGGTCGACGGCAGCCGCGTGGCTGTAGACGCGTATCACGGTGGCCAGCGCCCAGCCGAGGCTGTGCTCCACGGAGCCTCCCGCGCATGCCACGAGGGCTGCTTCGGGGGAGTCCACCTGCGTCTGCATGAGGAAAGGCTAGCCGTCGTAGCCCTGATCACCGAATATTTGACATGCAGATCATCTGTCCTTCAGACTATTAAGGAATCAACTACTGAGCCCACCCAGAGCCCATCCCTTGATCCCCGCACCTAGGAGCACTCCATGACCCTCTTCCGTCTCGACGCCAGCATCCGCCAGGAAGGCTCGATCAGCCGCGAGGTCGCCGACACCGTGCAGACCTCCTGGCTCCAGGACCACGCCGGCGACACCGTCGTCCGACGCGACCTGGGAGCGTTCCCGCTCCCGGCGACCGCATGGTCGACGGCAGTGAGCGCGGCCTACGTCGATGCCGCCAGCCGCACTCCCGAGCAGCTCGCCGCAGTCACGCTGGCTTCCGAGCTCGCCGACGAGTTCACCTCGGCCGACGCCGCAGTCATCGCCGTGCCCCTCTACAACTTCGGCGTCGCCAACTCGGTCAAGGCCTGGATCGACCTGCTCATCACCGATCCGCGCTTCGCCGCCGGTGCACCGCAGATCATGGCCGGCCGCCCGGTCGTCCTCGTGATCGCTCGCGGTGGTGGCTACGGCGAGGGCACCCCGCGCGCCGGCTGGGACCACGCGACCCCCTACCTCCAGCGCGTCTTCGGTGACGTGTGGGGCATGGACGTCCACGTCGTCGAGGCCGAGCTCACGCTGGCCGACGTCGTCCCTGCGATGGAGGCCCTCAAGCCCATCGCCGCGCAGTCGCGCGCCGCAGCGCACGTGAGCGCCAAGGCCATCGCGACCCTGCTCGCCGAGCAGGCACGCAGCAACGCCGCAGCCTGACCGACGCCGTACCTCCTCAGGGTGGTGCCGCCGCAGGCTCTTGCCGCTGCGATGGCACCACCTCGTGGCATGTCCGGGTCTGACGTCGCACGACGGCCAACGCACCATGGGCTGAGCGGCAGGACGAGCGGGGTGGTTGCGCACTGAGCTGGTGCGGGGGGCGGTCGGGGGTCGAGGACGGCGGGTAGGGTCGGAGCGACATGGATGAGCAGACCTCCGGCACCGATTCCGACGACACACTCCCTGCGCAGGAGTGGGACGCGGGGCCCGACTGGGCGCTCGTCGAGCCGCCGGACGACTGGGACGACGAGCCGGTCCCTGCCGCGGCGCCGTCAGGGACGTCGAGTGCCGCTCGACCTCCTGCGCCCGTGGCTGCGTCGTCCGGCTCACACCGTACGAGCGGGTCGGCGCTGCCTCCTCGTGAGGTGCAGCCTCGGGTCGTCGTCGCGGCAGGGGAGGCGGGGGCGGCTGTCCGGGTGCTGCGGGAGGTGTTCGGGTTCTCCTCGTTCCGCGGGGCGCAGGAGGCGATCGTCGACCGTACGGTCGCGGGGTCCGACACCGTCGTGCTCATGCCGACCGGTGGCGGCAAGTCGCTGTGCTATCAGCTGCCGGCGCTGGTGCGTCCCGGTGTCGGCATCGTGGTGTCGCCGCTCATCGCGCTCATGCACGACCAGGTCGAGGCGCTGCACCTGCTCGGTGTGTCGGCGGCGTTCTGGAACTCCACGTCGAGCGCCGAGGAGACCTCCGCCCTCCGCCGCGAGCTGATGGCCGGACGTCTCGACCTGCTCTATGTCGCACCTGAGCGGCTGCTGATGCCGTCGTTCCTCGCGTTTCTCAACGACGCGGCCAACGGCCCCGGCATCGCACTCTTCGCGATCGACGAGGCGCACTGCGTGTCGCAGTGGGGCCACGACTTCCGACCTGAATACCTCCGCATCGCCGATGTCACTCAGCACTTCCCGGGGGTGCCGCGCATCGCGCTCACCGCGACCGCCGACTCGATCACGCGGCGCGAGATCCACGACCGGCTCAGGCTCAGCGAGGCGAAGGAATACGTCTCCTCCTTCGACCGCCCCAACATCCGCTATGTCGTCGAGGAGAAGTCCGACGCGCGAGCGCAGCTGCTGCGGTTCCTCGAGTCGGGCGACGACGGTGCGGGCTTCACGGGCGCTGCGGGCATCGTCTACTGCCAGTCGCGCAAGCGCACTGACGAGGTCGCACAGATGTTGCGGGAGAAGGGATATGACGCACTCGCCTACCACGCTGGTCTGGCGAGCGACGAGCGTGCCCGGGTGCAGCAGCGCTTCCGTCGCGAAGACGGCGTGATCGTGGTGGCGACCATCGCGTTCGGCATGGGCATCGACAAGCCCGACGTACGCTTCGTCGCTCACGTCGACCTGCCCAAGAGCCTCGAGGGCTACTACCAGGAGACCGGTCGCGCGGGTCGCGACGGCGATCCGGCAGTCGCGTGGATGGCGTACGGCCTCGCCGACGTCGTGCAGCAGCGGTCGTTCATCATGAGCTCCGACGGCTCGCCCGAGCACAAGCGCGTCGACCAGATGAAGCTCGACGCGATGCTCGGCTATGCCGAGGCCTCGACCTGTCGGCGTCGGCTGCTGCTGGCGTACTTCGACGAAGAGTCCGGCGACTGCGGCAACTGCGACACCTGCCTGTCGCCGCCCGAGCTGTGGGACGCCACAGTGCCTGCGCAGAAGGTGCTGTCGGCTGTCGTGCGCACCGGTCAACGCTTCGGCGCGGGTCACGTGATCGACGTGCTCCTGGGCAAGAAGTCGCCGAAGGTCGTGTCGTGGCACCACGACGAGCTGCCGACGTTCGGCATCGGCGC
>JANMBJ010000273.1:0-10505 GCA_031360335.1 Candidatus Nanopelagicales bacterium | reverse complement strand
CTGTTCCACCGGCGCCGACCCACCACCCGCACCGACGCAGCGTTGAACGCGTTCGCCGTACGCACCACCGACCCGATGTTGAAGTCGTGTGCCAGGTTCTCGATCGCAACATGGAACGGGTGCCGCGACGTGTCGAGGTCCGCCACGATGGCCTCGACGGTCCAATATCGATAGCGGTCGACCACGTTGCGCCGGTCGCCGTCGCGCAGCAGGTCGACGTCGTACGCGGCACCCTCCGGCCACGGCAGCGGGTGCGGCCCCACGCCCACCGCGTCGGCGCCGCGCAGCTCGTGCCTGGTCCCGTGGTCGGGCGGATACGTCACTGGCGAGCCACGTTGGTGGATGCACGTTCGACCCCTTGTGCGCCGGTGACACGGTCGGGAGACATGGCCGCCACCCTAGGCTCCAGGGGTGATCCCTGATCCGAACCTCGGCGCTCTCACGGCGATCGCCGTGTACGCCGTCGTCTGGGGGTTTCTCTTCGCCGAGTGCGGCCTGCTGCTCGGTTTCCTGCTCCCGGGCGACACGATCCTGTTCGGCGCCGGCCTCCTCGCGGCATCACCCTCGAGCGGCGTCAACCTCGTCGTGCTCGTGATCGGTGCCTTCGTCGCCGCCGTCGCCGGCAACGAGGTGGGCTATCTGACCGGCCGTCGCTACGGCCGTACGTGGCTCGAACGTCGCGAGTCCGGGCGGGCGCCCCAACAGCTGCGTCGCGCGGAACGCTTCTACGAGCGGTTCGGCTGGTTCTCCGTCGTCATGGCGCGCTGGATCCCGTGGGTGCGCACGTTCACCCCCGTCGTCGCCGGCACAGCCGCGATGGACCGCAGGTCCTTCAGCACCGCCAACGTCGTCGGGGCACTGACCTGGGCCGTGGCGCTCCCTCTGGTCGGGTACACGGCGTACCAGTACCCCATCATCCGCACCGTCGCCTTCACCATCGCCGGCATCGCCATCACCGTCTCCCTCGTGGGGCTGGTCGCCGTCCTCGTGAGGGACGGCGTCCGCCGCCGCGGCAAGCCCGCTCTCAGCGACGACTCAGCCGAGTGACGTAGCCTCGGTGATCGTGACCTTCGTTCCCACCCTCGCCGCCGTGTCCGCCATCGGCCCCGAGTGGATCCAGCCGACCTACATCCTCGAGAAGTTCGGCACCGCTGCCTTCATCGCGGTGCTTGTCATCATCTTCATCGAGTGCGGTCTGCTCGTCTTCTTCCTCCCCGGTGACTCGTTGCTCTTCGTCACGGGACTGTTCATCTCGACGAACCAGATCGGTGTCCCGCTGTGGCTCGCCTGCGTGCTGCTCTCGCTGGCCGCCTGGCTCGGCAACCTCTCGGGCTATGCGATCGGGCACAAGGTCGGGCCGTCGCTCTTCCACCGACCGAACTCGAAGCTGCTCAACCCCGAGGGCATCGCGAAGACGCACGCGTTCTTCGAGAAGTACGGCACCCGCGCCATCGTGCTCGGGCGCTTCGTGCCCATCGTGCGCACCTTCATCACCGCAATGGCCGGTGTCGGCAAGATGGACTTCCGCGTCTATGCGACGTACTCCCTCGTCGGAGGCATCCTCTGGGCCGCCGGCCTCACGGTCCTCGGCTATTTCCTCGGCCAGAACGAGCTCGTGCAGAAGAACATCGAGCTCATCGCGATCCTCATCGTGGTCGTCTCGCTCCTGCCCGCAGGCTTCGAGTGGTGGCGCTCGCGCAGGGAGACGACCACCCCCGCCGGCTGACGCCGGGCCCGCTCCTCATCACGCAGCCCCTGGGCGGCGGCGAGGGGTCAGGCGCGACGGGGCATCGAGGGGAGGATCTCGACCGGCCGGGTACGTCGCTCCGTCACGACCTGTTGCACGGCCTCGAGGGTCGGCGGTGTCGCGCGGTCCTCGTAGGCCTCCCACGGGATCGACGCGACCACTGTGCGCAGGGCGGTCGCGCGGGCGAAGAGATCGAGCGGCTCGAGCTTGGAGGTGCTGCGTCCGATGAGCCGGTCATCGCGCGTGACCCACGACTGCCTGGGAGCGGCGAGGAGCGCCCGCCGTACGTTCGCGTCGATCACGGCGCGGGCAAACCACGGGTCGGCGGCGCGGACGACGTAGATCTGCTCGAACACGGGGTCGCCGAGGTGGACGTCGCGCATGCCGTCGCTGACCTGCGCGAGGTGGCGATCGGCCACGACCATCTCCATGCGCGGGAGCGCACCGGGAGCGACGAGCTCGATGACGGTCGTCCGACCGCGGTCTTCGTAGGCGCGCAGCCTGATGCCGTCGATGTCACCGACGAGGACGCCGGTCGTGGTGAGGTCCCAGCCCATCGCCCCGGCATAGCGGCGCAGCCGGACGCGGCGGCTGTGCGTCGACAGCCACGACGAGCCGGCCTCTCGCCGAGTCGCGCGCCGCGCGGCGGACGACGACGGCGGGTGTGCCGACGGCCCTCCGGACGTCACGTGCGACCACCCCCCAACGAGACATCCCTCAGATGGACGTCTGCACAGGAGTTCTCGTCGCCTCACCGCTCGTTGGAATGCTCCGAACGGGTGACGGGACTCACGACAGCGCTGCCGATCAGCCGAACCAGCGTAGCTCCGGCGTGCTCAGGCCCCGTCGGCCATCACGAGGCGCTCGGTCACGACAAGCCGAGGTCCTCGAGGGAGTAGGCCGCGATGTAGGGCAGACCTGCCGCTGCGATGAGCGGGGCCGCACCGCGCTCGACGATCACCGCGACACCGACCACCTCGGCACCCGCTTCTCGCAGCGCCTCGACGGCCGTCATGACCGAGCCGCCGGTGGTCGAGGTGTCCTCCACAGCGAGCACCCGGCGGCCGGCGACGTCCGGGCCTTCGATCCGGCGCTGCAGGCCGTGCGCCTTCTCAGCCTTGCGGACCACGAAAGCATCGAGGCGACGTCCCTGAGCGGCTGCGGCGTGGAGCATCGCGGTCGCCACCGGGTCCGCGCCCAGGGTGAGCCCACCGACAGCGTCGTAGTCGAGGCCCGCGGTGACGTCGAGCATCACGCGACCGACGTAGGGCGCGGTCTCACCGTCGAGGGTCACGCGCCGGAGGTCGACGTAGTAGTCGGCCTCCCGCCCGCTCGAGAGCACGACCCGACCGTGCACCACGGCCTTGTCGAGGATGTCCTGGCGGAGGTGGGCGCGGTCATCGGCTGTGGTCACAGGTCGCAAGGCTATCCGGGTGGCGGCTCGCGCGAGCGCGTGGTCGGCGGGTGCTCTGGTAGGGCAGGGTGGACCGGTGAGCACCTCCACCATCGTCGTGTGCCCTCCGTTGCCGGGTGTCCCCTCGACCTACGACGGGGCAGACGTCGTCGACGCGCTCCTCGACGACTCCCGGTGTGCCGGGATCGCAGCCCTGTCGCCGTACGTGTCCGACGGGGAGAGCGACGACGACCCCCGGACTCTGCGCGCGCACTGGGTGGCGCACCTCGCGATCGCGCTGGCCACCGGCGGCACCGTCGCTCCCGTGCTGCTGGTGCTCGGCGGCACGAGCGGCGTCCTGGCACCCGCACTCGGATTCAGCCAGAAGGCCTCGCGCCGTGCGGTCAGCGGCTATGTGCTCGTCGACGCCGCCACCCCCGCGGCCGACACCGGCGGGGCCGACTGGCCCGATGCCCCCGTGGTCTACGTCGCCTCTCCGGCGGCAGACCCGCTCGAGGTCAACCAGGCGCGCCTGCGGGGCTGGACGGTGCACGAGGTGCCGGCGCTGTCGGCGTACGCCATCGCCGATGCCATCCTCACGGCGACTCTCTAGGTCCGGCCGGCGTGCCGGTCAGCGGCCGCCGGAGACGGCGAGGACCGTGCCGGTGGTGTACGACGACTGCTCGGAGAGCAGCCAGACGACCGCTGCCGCCACCTCGTCCACGCTCCCGGAACGCATCATCGGGATGCTCGGTCGCATGCGGTCCGGACGGCCGGGATCGCCTGCGGCTGCGTGCATCTCGGTGTCGACGAGTCCCACGGCGACGGCGTTGACCCGCACTCCCTCGGCGGCGACCTCCCGCGCCAGGCCAACCGTCATCGTGTCGATCGCACCCTTCGTCGCGGCGTAGTGCACCCACTCGCCCGGGCTGCCCAGCACGGCTGCGCGGGAGGACACGTTGACGATCGCTCCGCCTCTGCCGCCGTGCCGCGTCGACATGAGTCGCAGTGCGGCACCGGCGCAGAGGAAGGGCGCCTTCACGTTGACTGCCAGCACGTCGTCGAGCGTCTGCGCCGTCACCTCGTCGACGCGCGAGAAGCCGCCGGTGACGGCAGCGTTGTTGACCAGTCCCGTGACCGTTCCACGCCAGGCGGCCGCCTTGACGAAGAGCTCGTCGATCTCGTCGGGGTCGCGCAGGTCGGCGCGCACCGCGACCGCGTGACCGCCGGCATCGGTGATGCGGCGTACGACATCGGCCGCTGCCACGTCGCCACGCGCATAGTCGACGACGACGTCCCACCCGGCCTGCGCCACCGCCACGCACGTGGCCGCTCCGATGCCTCGTGACCCACCGGTCACCACGAGTGTGCTCATGGCTCGACCCTCCCACGCGCGGCTCGCTGGAGCCGGGGAGAAGCCGGGTCCTGCCCGTGCCCGGACGGGCTACGTCGTAGCCTCGTCGCGTGACTCGTCGTGCTCCTCCCCTCGTCCCGCGCATGCGGGAGCATGCGAGCACGGTGTTCGGCGAGATGAGCGCACTCGCCGCCGCCACCGGCTCGGTCAACCTCGGGCAGGGCTTCCCTGACACCGACGGTCCTGATCTCGTCAGGGACGCGGCGATCCGGGCGATCCGCGAGGGCCGGGGCAACCAGTACCCGCCAGTCCACGGGGTCCCTGAGCTGCGCGCCGCGATCGCCGAGCACCAGCGCCGCTTCTACGGTCTCGAGCTCGACCCGGCCACCGACGTCTGCGTCGCGACGGGTGCCTCCGAGGCCATCGCCGCAGCGCTGCTGGCCCTCGTCGACGTGGGCGACGAGGTCGTGATGTTCGCCCCCTGGTTCGACCTGTACGCCGCTGCCGTCTCGCTCGCGGGCGGGCGTCGGGTTGAGGTTGCGCTCACCGCCGGGACCTTCCGACCTGACGCCGAGTCGCTGCGTACGGCCATCGGCCCACAGACCCGAGTGCTGCTGCTCAACTCGCCGCACAACCCGACCGGCAGCGTGTTCACCCGCGAGGAGCTCACGACGATCGCGGCAGTCGTGCGTGAGCACGACCTCTGGGTGATCAGCGACGAGGCCTACGAGCACCTCGTCTTCACCGGATCCGAGCACATCCCTTTCGCAACGATCCCGGGAATGGCCGAACGCACGGTCACCATCGGGAGCGCTGGAAAGTCGCTGTCGATGACCGGCTGGAAGGTTGGCTGGGCGACCGGGCCGACCGAACTCGTCGCGTCCGTCAGGGTGACGCGCCAGCACCTCTCGTTCGTGTCCAGCGGCCCGTTCCAGTGGGCGGTGGCCGAGGGGCTCGCGCTGCCAGACTCCTACTGGGAGTCGTTCCGCGACGGCCTGGAGCACCAGCGCGACCTGCTCTGCGATGGTCTCGCTGCACTCGGCTTCCCGACCACGGTGCCCCAGGGCACCTACTTCGCGACGACCGACGTACGACCGCTGGGCTACGACGATGGCTGGGCGTTCTGCCGCGACCTCCCCCACCGGGCCGGCGTCGTGGCCATCCCGCACCAGGTCTTCCACGACGACCCCGACGCCGGAAAGCCGTTCGTACGATGGGCATTCTGTAAACGGCCGGAGGTCCTCGACGAGGCCTTGTCCCGCCTGCGCCGCGCCTTCGGCTGACCGGGATGGGGCGTGGGCGTGATCGGCTTCTCGCGCGACGGGTCGCGTGCGCCGGGAGGCCCGGCCTACCATAGGGACGACGGACCAGCAGCGCCGCTGCTCGGCCCGAGCACGAACGGGATCTGAGCACGACGACGCGCAGCCGAGGTGATGACGGTGCCCAACGGGTGGTATCCGCAGGAGCCGCGTCACGATCCCGACCAGCCTGATGGCGAACAGGCTGCGGTCCCGGCGCCAAGAGCCCCCGTGCGTCGGCATCGCAGCGAGCGCGGCCCCGAGGTTCTCCAGGTCGACTGCTTCGGCGTCTATGTCCGGCACGCGTCGCTGCTCCAGCGGCTCGAGTGCCACCTGCTCGGTGACCGGCTCGACCGCTCGCTCGCCGCTGGCGTCGCGCCCGAGTCCGATGTCGTCCTCGCGTTGCGAGCGCAGCGACTTGCCTGTCTCACGTCGCGGCGCGAGCTCGCCCGCAGCCTCCAGCGCATCCTTGATGCCGCGGCCCAACCCGAGCACGGGCTCAACCCGCACGCGTCGATGGCGATCCTGAGCCGCGTGACGACCTACCGCACCGACCTCGAGCTGCTCGTCGACCACCTCGTCGCACCGGCCCCGCTGTCGGCGCGAGGGGTCGCGCTCGTGCGGCTGCTCCTGCGTGACGGCACCGGTCCGCTCTATCGCTACGAGTCGCGGGCCGACCTCGGCGCGATGGTTCGTCAGGTGACCGCCGCACTCGACCCCGGCGCGGACTGGCCCGCCTGAGCTCGGTCCCCGCTGGACGACCCCCGCGACGGCGCCAGGAGTACGCCGAGCGGGTGCTCAGGGGGTGGCACGACCTGCCGATGGGTCGCGGGTAGGGCGGAGCTCCGCCCGCCTGCGGTGACCCCGCCCCTGGGTCGACACCCCCGAGGAGACGTCGTGGCCGCACCCCCGTTGGCCGGCAAGCCGCTCGTCGAGGCGGCCTACCGCCTGCTGCTGCAGGACTCGTCCATGATCGCACTGCTCTTCGCCGGCGGGCTGGCGTCAGGCGCGACTTTCGCACTCATCGCCCTGCCGGCCGAGCTCGTCATGGGCACGTCGGTGAGCACCAGCGGCAGTCCCGTGTCGATCGCGGTCTATGCCGTGGCGCTGGTCGCCTCGACCTTCGTCTCGACGTTCTTCACCGGTGCCGTCGCCGCAGCGGCGATGATGCGCGCCGACGGCCAGGACCCCGATGTGCGTACGCCGATGGCAGCTACCTGGTCACGTCGCGCACCGCTGCTCGCCTGGGCCGGGTTCGCCACCATCGCAGGCCTGTTGCTGCGGATACTCGAGCGCTGGGGTCTGGCCGGGGTGCTCGTGCGCATGCTCGCCGGCGTCGCCTGGACCGTGGCTACGTGGTTCGCCGTACCGCTCATCATCGCCGAGGGCACCATGCCGTTGGAGACCGTGCACGGTCGGCCCAGCTCCTCAAGAAGCGGTTCGGCACCAACGTGCGCGCGACCGTACGCCTCGGCGTGCAGTGATTCCTCGTCATCGCCGGGCTGGTCCTCGTGGCGGCGTTCGGTGTCGTCGTCCTGGTGACGGGCACGTCGCGTCACCAGATCGCCGGTGTGCTGCTCGGAGCGCTCATCGTGGTGCTCGCCGTGGCCGGGCTCTTCCTCGCCTCCGCCGTGTGGTCAGCGGTCGGTGCCTACCTGCGCGCGATGCTCTACCGCTGTGCGACAGGCCAGCCGATCCCCGGCATCGACCCCCGGGTGCTCCCTCCCCTGCTCCCGCTGGCCACACGCGCACCTGGCTACGACGCGGTCGGCTACCCGCCGCAGGGTTACGGCGGTCCGCCCTCGGGAGCTGGCTTCCAGGGCTGGTAGAGCCTAGGAAGAGTTGGGCTCGTCGTCCGGCTCGTCGTAGGTCGATGCCTCGAGAGCCCGCGGTCGAGAGGGGATCTCGACGTCGACGACGGGCGTCGCTCTGCTGCGCACAGTGAGACGGTCGCCCGGGGTCGCGACGTCGACGACGACGGTGTCGCCGTCGACGATCTCACCCGAGAGGATCGCCTTCGCGAGCTGGTCGCCGATCGCGGTCTGCACCAGACGACGCAATGGTCGCGCGCCGTAGACCGGGTCGAACCCGCCGAGTGCCAACCAGTCTCGGGCCGCAGGAGCGACCTCGAGCGTGAGTCGGCGGTCGCGGAGCCGCTTGGCCAACAGGTCGATCTGCAGGCCGACGATCACCCCCAGCTGCTCGAGCCCCAGCGGATGGAACAGCACCGTGTCGTCGAGCCGGTTGAGGAACTCCGGCTTGAAGCTGGCTCGCACGACGTCCATGACCGCGTGCTGCTTCTGCTCCGTCGTCAGCGACTGATCGGCCAGGTAGGTCGATCCGAGGTTGGACGTGAGCACGAGGATCACGTTGCGGAAGTCGACGGTGCGGCCCTGGCCGTCGGTGAGACGGCCGTCGTCGAGCACCTGCAGCAGGACGTCGAAGACCTCGGGGTGTGCCTTCTCGACCTCGTCGAGCAGCACGACCGTGTAGGGGCGACGGCGAACTGCCTCGGTGAGCTGCCCGCCCTCCTCATAGCCGACATAGCCGGGAGGGGCACCGACGAGACGCGCGACCGTGTGCTTCTCGCCGTACTCGCTCATGTCGATGCGCGTCATCGCGCGCTCGTCGTCGAACAGGAACTCCGCGAGCGCCTTCGCGAGCTCGGTCTTGCCGACACCCGTGGGGCCGAGGAACAGGAACGACCCCGTCGGCCGGTCCGGGTCGGAGACCCCGGCACGGGCCCGACGCACGGCGTCGCTCACGGCTTGCACGGCCTCGGGCTGGCCCACAACACGCTGCGCGAGCTCGTCCTCCATCCGCAGGAGCTTGGCTGTCTCACCCTCGAGCAACCGTCCTGCGGGGATGCCCGTCCAGGCACCCACGACCGCGGCGATGTCGTCCGGCCCGACTTCCTCGTGCACCATGCGAGCTCGACCGCTCGAGGCTGTGACCGCTTGAGCCAGATGCGATTCCAGCAGCGGGATCTCGGCGTACAGCAGACGCGACGCCTGCTCGAAGTCGCTGTCGCGCTGGGCGCGCTCCGCCAGCATGCGCAGCTCGTCGATACGGATCTTGAGGTCACCGACCCGGTCGAGACCCTCCTTCTCCGCATCCCAGCGCGCCCGCATCCCGAGGAGCTCCTCGCTCTTGTCGGCGAGGTCGGCGCGCAGCTTTGCGAGCCGCTCCACCGATGCGATGTCGGTCTCGCGGACGAGGGCAAGCTCTTCCATCCGCATGCGGTCGACCTGACGCTGCAACGCATCGATCTCGGTCGGAGACGAGTCGATCTCCATGCGCAGGCGGGACGCGGCCTCGTCGACGAGGTCGATCGCCTTGTCGGGCAGGAAGCGGTGGGTGATGTAGCGATCCGACAGGGTGGCGGCCGCGACGAGGGCGGAGTCTGCGATCGCGACCTTGTGATGCGCCTCGTACTTCTCCTTGATACCGCGCAGGATCGCGACGGTGTCCTCGACGCTCGGCTCGCCGACGAAGACCTGCTGGAAACGCCGCTCGAGGGCCGGGTCCTTCTCGATGCGCTCGCGGTACTCGTCGAGTGTCGTCGCGCCGACCATGCGCAGCTCACCGCGGGCGAGCATCGGCTTGAGCATGTTGCCGGCGTCCATCGCCGAGTCGCCGCTCGCGCCCGCACCCACGACCGTGTGCAGCTCGTCGATGAACGTGACGACCTGGCCGTCGCTGCCCTTGATCTCGTCGAGGACGCTCTTGAGCCGTTCCTCGAACTGCCCGCGGAACTGCGCGCCAGCGAGCATCGCCGCGAGGTCCAGCGACACAAGTCGCTTGCCGCGCAATGACTCTGGCACGTCGCCCGCGACCATGCGCTGCGCGAGACCCTCGACGACTGCGGTCTTGCCCACACCCGGCTCACCGATCAGCACTGGGTTGTTCTTCGTACGGCGCGACAGCACCTGCACCACGCGCCGGATCTCCGCATCGCGACCGATGACCGGGTCGATGCGACCTTCGCGGGCGAGGGCGGTGAGGTCGACGCTGTACTTCTCCAGGGCCTTGAACGAGCCTTCGGGGTCGGCCGTCGTCACCGGGCGCTGCCGCACCTGGGAGATCGCGTCGACGAGGACAGCAGGCGATGCACCGGCCGAGGCCAGCGCATCGGCGACCCCGGGGCCGCCCTGCTGGGCGAGTCCGACGAGGAGATGCTCGGTCGACACGAAGGAGTCGCCGCGCTCTGTCGCGAGCTCCTGCGCCGACTGCACCACCCGGAACGTCGTCGGTGAGAGTCCGGGTGCCTGCACGGTCTGACCGACCGCTGACGGCAGTGCCGCGAGCGCATCCTCGACCTCGCGCGCCAACGCAGCGTGGTCGACGCCGATCCGATCGAGGACGGCAGCCGCGATGTCGTCGCCGACATCGGTCTGCGCGAGCAGTGCGCCGAGCACGTGCAGCGGCTCGACCTGCGACTGCCCCGCCGTCGCGGCGCGGCGTACGGCGCGGCTCAGTGCATCCTGGCTGCGGGTCGTGAACGCGATGTCCATGTCTCACCCGGTCTCTCTGGCCACCGGAGTCCGGTGAGCGGTCACGTTGCTGGTCAGTGGGGCGCCTGGCTTGCGCCTATCGCACGTTGGGGCACCTTCATCCGGAAAGGGCGGGGGCTAGCGGGGGCGGTCGGCGGGGCGGGGGCGCCAGACGACGACGGCGTTCGAGGGCTGTCCCGAGGAAGCTGGCGGGCGCGAG
>JANMBJ010000270.1:0-3836 GCA_031360335.1 Candidatus Nanopelagicales bacterium | reverse complement strand
GCCGGTAACCAGCGCCAGTCTCTCGGGGTTGATCGACCACGTCGCGGCTGAGCGCCCAAGTTGACCACCATCGAAACCTTGATCTCGGACGGAAGCCCCGTGGCTGGCCGAGGAGCTGCGTGCCTCCCATGCCCCGCCCTGTGGATGAACGCAGGGCACGCGCCCACATCGAGTCGGTGGACATGACAGTCATGGAATCGCTGACTTCCGGGTCGCTTCTCCTCGCTGCCCCCATCGCGTTCGCGGCCGGAGCGGTGTCGTTTCTGACTCCCTGCGTGCTGCCTCTGGTCCCGGGCTACCTTTCTTGCGTCACGGGTCTCTCCGGCGCTGAGCTGGCGGACGATCCGGGAGCGACCCGCAGCGGTTCGTCATCCCGGTCATGCGAGACAGTGAGCACGGAAGCCGGGAGGGCCCACCGGCGTCTCCACGCTCGTGGATACCGCCAGTACCCGGCGGCGAAGCCGGGTCCTGGCGGATTCCGTTCTCTTCGTATGCGGGTTCAGCGTCGTGTTCGTCGCCTACGTGGCGCTCTTCGGTGCGCTCGGGGGAGCCTTGATCGCGTACCAGGCGCCGATCTCCCGAGCGCTCGGAGTCGTGGTCATCGGATTGGGGCTCGCGTTTCCGCCGCCGTCGATCCCATCCGGGGACCCTTCTCCACCTTCCCTGCACCCGACAACCCCGCGGTATTCCTCTCCGCCTGGTCCGGTGATCTCGGCCTCGACAACGGGAGGTCCCCGTCGGTGTACAAACTCGACACGACGAACATGACCCGACAAGGAATCAAGGAGCTGCGGCCAGGGCAGTCCCGTTCCCTCCCCAGCAGCCGGGGCACCGTCACCCTCGACGGCTACTCCCGCTGGGCGTCGTTCTCGGTTGCCCACGACCCTGGCAAGGAGTTCGCCTTGGTCGCGGCCATCACCGCCATCGTCGGGCTGACGCTGTCCCTGTTGGTTCGCCGGCGACGGATCTGGGTCCGCGTGACCAGTTCCGATCACGGACAGACCCTCGTCGAGGCGGCCGGACTGACCCGCTCCGAGCACACGACCATCGATGAGGATCTCGACGAACTCGTCCAGCACCTGCAGTCTCTGCCCGTCGCGTCGACTCAGAGCCGTGAGCAGGAGAAGTAGACGATGTCCGCCACCGCTACCCTCCCCGGCACCATGCTCACCGGTCTGCCCTCCTACGGAGCGGCGGAACCACTAGCTGCCACAGCTCAGGCCGCTGCCCGGCTTCTTCGGCGCTGCCGAACCCCGAGGTGCATCGCCACGCTGACTTCCGTCAGCGTGGACAGGAACAACATGGATCAGGAAGGACCTCGCCATGTCGTCGACGAAGAACCGTGGTCGTGAGCGCGCAGCCGAGATGCGCGCCGAGCAGCAGCGGCGGGACCGCCGCAAGCGCAACCTGAGCTTCGGCGGAGTGGCGGTCGCGATGGTTGCCGCCGTGGGTGGGCTGACCTGGCTCGGCTTGCGCGGCCAAACCACCGCACCCGGTGCTGGCCCCGCAATCGAGGGTCTCCAGTCCATCACCGATCTGGCCCGGGACCACGTGACCAGTGCCGTGGCCTACCCGCAGAGCCCTCCGGTCGGGGGGAAGCACTCCGCCGTGTGGCAGAACTGCGGCTGGTACTCATCGACGATCGCCAACGAGAATGCGGTCCACTCGATGGAGCATGGCGCCGCCTGGATCACCTACCGAGCTGACCTGACCGCCGATCAGAAGGCACGGTTGAAGTCGGAACTCTCCGGCCGCCGCTACGTCGTGACGAGTGAATACTCGAACCTGGACGCACCAGTGGTCGCGAGCGCTTGGGGTGCGCAAGTGAAACTCACTGGCGTTGATGACTCTCGGCTGACCGCCTTTCTCGACGCCTACGCGAACAGCCCCAAAGCTCCCGAGCCCGGAGGCGAGTGCACCGGAGGCACGGGCACGCCGTCGTGACAATGCCGACCGTTCTCACCGCGTCGGCCCTCCCGAGCGATTGCACGAAGCCCCACGGAACCGGGTCCTCGCCCGGAGCGTCCTAGACCTATGACTCGGTTTCCGAGCGCGGCCCTGGCCGTGTCCGGCTGTGCGATCCTCCTGACCGCCTGCGGTCAACAACTGACGAACCCGACCAACGCGTCGACAACCCCGATCGGTCGACCAGTTTCCTCACCGGCTGGCACAGAACCGTCAAGCACGTGTGCCCTCGTCGCGATTGAGGTCGCCCCAGGGGTCACCGGCCGGAGCACACCGCAGCTGGCGATCCAGGCCTTCCTCCAGTCCGGAACAGCCTCCTTCGCCCTCCCACCTCGAGGGTGGGCGAGCGCCGACGGGAAGCGGTACACCAGCGGGGCTGCGGACGTGGAGATGACGCGTCTACCCGACGGCGGCTACGTGGTGACGACTGCCAGCAACTGTTGATCTCTCGGCAGCCGCGTCCCGGCAACCGGCTCGATGCCATCCGTTGTGCGGTCGCGCCGTCACGAACCACAGGGAACCTTCACACTTCGCCACACAGTTCCGTGCAATTCGCCGGGCATCGTAGGTGGTGAAGCCGGGACAGTAGGTCCCGCGAAGGTGAGGAGCACCGCGATGATGGACTGGTACGGGAACGGAATGGGCGGCGGCGGATCGCTGATCTGGGTGCTCATGGTGATGTTCTGGGTCGCGCTGATCGCACTCGTCGGTTTCCTGGTGGTGAAGCTGCTTCCCGGGTCGACCCGGCATGCCGATCTGCCGGCAGCGCCGACGGCCACCGCGGTGGCGTGGCTGCGGCCGACCCCGAGGCTGCGCACCAGCTGGGCCGCACCGTGCTCACCCACCTGGCACACCGCGCACCCGGCCAGGCGCTCGACCTCGGGCCCCTGCTGGACGACGAGCGCACCGCCGGGCTGGCCGATGGCCTGGGGGCCGAGGTCGTCGCCGGTGCGGAGGTGCCGGCCATGCGGTCCGACCAGGGCACGGACGTGGCGGCGTACCTGTCAGCCGGTATGCGCAAGACGCTGCGCAAGGCGCGCAACAGGGTGGCCACCGACGGCCTGACCCTCACCCTCACCACCACGGACGACGCGGACGCGGTGGCCCGCTCACTGCCCTTCATGGCATCCGCCTACCGCGACCGCGACCGCGAGCACCAGGTGCCGTGCCTGCTCGACAGCGAGCAGGGCATGGGCCTGTGGCGCGGCCGGATCGAGCACCTGCTGGGGATCGGGGTGCTCGAGCTCACGACCCTGACCCTGGGCACCGACCCCGTCGCCTACGTGGTGGGGGTTCGCGACGGGCGCCGGTACGGCGTGCTCGAAGGGAGGTTCGCGACGGCGTGGTCGCGGTACGCACCGGGCCGCCTGGTCGAGACGGCCGTCCTGCAGCGGGTGCTCGACGACGAGGGCCTGGACGAGGTGGACTGGATGACCGGGGTCGCCCCCGAGGCGCTGCTGGCCGAGAACGCTCGCGAGGGCAGCGTCATGCTGCGGCTGCCGGGCGGGACCTGTCGCGTCAGGTGACCGCGGCCGACGGGCAGGATCGCCCTGGCAGGATCACCCCATGAGCACCGAGCAGCAGCTGACCTTCGACCCGCCGATCGAGGGGGGCGTGGTGGTCGGCTACGACGGTTCGGCGCCCTCGCGCAAGGCCGTCGACCTCGCGGCCGACGCTGCCGCGACGCGGTCGCTGCCGCTGCACCTGGTGCGGGCGTGGCAGCTGTCGAACGCGATGGCCGAGGCGGGCGCGGCGCCCGGCACCGTGCCCAGCCTGGCCGAGGTGGGCGCGGCCGTCGAGCGGTCGCTGGCCCTCGTCGTGCAGCAGGTGGCCGCGCAGCACGAGGGCCTGGTGGTCACCGGTCACGTCCA
>JANMBJ010000269.1:0-7754 GCA_031360335.1 Candidatus Nanopelagicales bacterium | reverse complement strand
CCCCCCCCCCCCCCCCCCCCACCCCCGGACCCATGACCACCGCTGATCCGAGCAAGCCCTGACGGCACGACCCGACAGGTGGGAGCCTGCAGACGTGACCTCCCCGACCGACACTCCGTCCCCCGGACCCATCGTCTGGGGCCCCGACCCCGACGGTGATCCGGCGCGGCTGACCTACACCTTCGGCGGCGTCGCGCCGGTGGCCTCGCTGCGGCCCGGAGCCGTGCTCTCGACGTGGACGTTCGACTGCTTCGGTGGTCGGGTGCGGTCGACCTCCGACCTCGCGAGCGAGGTCTGCGACCCCCGGATGCTCAACCCCCAGACGGGTCCGTTCTACATCGAGGGTGCCCAGCCCGGCGACACCCTCGCGGTCCACTTCGTCTCCATCGAGCCGCGCGAGGACTGGGGGGTCAGCGCCACGGTGCCCTTCTTCGGGTCGCTGACCTCGACAGCGACGACGGCCACGCTCCAGGCCGCGCTCGAGGAGCGCACCTGGATCTACGAGATCGACGCGGTCGGCCGCCAGGTGCACTACTCCGCACGCGACACGTCGTTCACCGCCGCCCTCCCCCTCGATCCCATGCACGGCACCGTGGGAGTCGCCCCCGCCCTCGGCGAGGTCCGCTCGTCGCTGGCACCCGGTGACTGGGGCGGCAACATGGACACCCCCGAGATGCGGGCCGGCGTCACCTGTTATCTCGGCGTCAACGTCGAGGGTGCGATGTTCAGCCTCGGCGACGGCCACGCCCGTCAGGGCGAGGGCGAGACCTGCGGCGTGGCGGTCGAGTGCGCCATGGACACCGTGGTCATCGTCGACCTCGTCAAGGGTGTGCCGACGCCGTGGCCACGCATCGAGAACGACCACGAGATCATCACCACCGGCTCGACGAAGCCGCTCGAGGACGCGTTCCGGATCTCGCACCAGCAGATGACGCACTGGGTGTCCGAGCTCACCGGCATGTCGACCCTCGACTCCTACCAGCTGGTGTCGCAGGCGGTGCTGTCGCCGGTCGCCAACGTGGTCGACACGGTCTACACGATGACCTGCAAGCTGCCCAAGAAGATCCTCGGCGACGTCGACGTCATGCAGGGGATGCACGCCCGCATGCGACGTCGCGCGGCGGCCTTGGCCGGGGCAGGCTCGTGAGGGCGACACGCATGGAGGTCGACCTCGCCCTCGCCCTCCGGATGGCCAAGGTCGCGCGTGACCGTGCAGCGACGCACGGCGCTCTGGTCTCGGTCGCGGTCGTCGACGGCGGCGGCCACCTCGTGGCCTTCACCCGCATGGACGGCGCCGAGATCGCCGGTCCGGTGCTCGCCCGCGACAAGGCCTACACCGCGGTGGCACACCGGTGCGGCACCGACGAGCTCACCGAGCTCGTCTCTCCGGGCGCCGCGCTGGCGGGCATGAACTCCGCCGACGGAGGGCGCTACATCGCCTTCGGCGGTGGCGTGCCCCTGTGGTCAGGCGACCGTGTCGTGGGTGGCATCGGCGTCAGCGGTGGCACGTCCGACCAGGACGTCGACGCGGCGGTCACCGCGCTCGCGGTGTGGACGGAGGCTGAGGCGGCGTCATGACGATCGGCCGATTCCGCTTCATGGACGCGCAGCGTGTCAACCTCGACGGCTTCGCGGTCGAGGACGCCGACCTCGGCCTCATCGCCTTCGCCTCGCCGCACGACCCCCACCCTTCGCTGGTGGTGCGCGACGGACGGGTCGTCGAGATGGACGGGAGGCCCGAGGCGGAGTTCGACGTCCTCGACGAGTTCATCGCCCGGCACGGGCTCGACCTCGGCGTCGCCGAGGAGTCGATGGCGCTCGACGACACGGCATATGCCCGCCTCGTCGTCGATCCCGCAACCCCGCGGTCGGAGGTCGTGCGTCTCGCTGCCGGCATGACGCCCGCCAAGCTGGCGCGCGCGCTCACCCTGCTGCGACCTGCCGAACTCGTCATCGCGATGACCAAGGCACGTGCCCGTCGGACGCCGTCCAACCAGGCCCACGTCACCAACCGGTCCGACGACCCGTTGCTGCTCGCCGCGGACGCCGCGACCGCGGCGGCCTTCGGCTTCCGCGAGATCGAGACCACGGTGCCGGTGCTGGGCGACGCGCCGTCGAACGCGATCGCGGTGAGCATCGGTGCGGCGGTCGGCTCTCCCGGCGTGCTCGTGCAGTGCTCGGTCGAGGAGGCGATGGAGCTCGAGATGGGCATGCGGGGGCTCGTGTCGTACGCCGAGACCGTGTCGCTGTACGGCACCGAGCAGATCTTCGTCGACGGCGACGACACCCCGTGGTCGAAGGCGTTCCTCACCTCGGCCTACGCGAGCCGCGGCATCAAGATGCGGGTGACCTCGGGTGGCGGTGCCGAGGCGCTCATGGGCGGCGCCGAGGGCTGCTCGATGTTCTACCTCGAGGCTCGATGCGTCGCGCTTGCGCGCGCGATCGGTTCTCAGGGCGTGCAGAACGGCGGGATCGACAGCGCGTCGGTCGCCGGCTCGGTGCCGCGCGGGGTCCGCTCGCTCATGGCCGAGAACCTCATGGTCATGCTGCGCAACCTCGAGTCGTGCACGGGCAACGACGCCTTGATGAGCGAGTCGGAGGTCCGTCGCACCTCGCGCACGCACCCGATCTTCATCGGTGGCTCGGACTTCATCTGCAGCGGGTTCGGCTCGATCCAGCGCTACGACAACATGTTCGGCCCGAGCCAGTGGAACGCCGAGGACATCGACGACTTCCTCGCCATGCAGCGCGACTGGGGCGTAGACGGCGGCCTGCGCACCGCCGAGGAGCCCGAGGTGGCACGGCTGCGACGCCGTGCGGCAGAGGCGGTCCGCGACGTCTACGCACACCTCGGCCTCGGCGACCTCGACGACGTCTGGCTGGAGCAGGCGGTCGACGCAGCGGGCTCCAAGGACGTGCCCGCCGCCGATCTCATGACTCCGTTGTCGGCGTCGAGGATCATCCGCGACACCGGCATCACGATGCTGGACGTCGTGTCGGCGCTCGACGGTCTCGGCTACGTCGTCGAGGCTGAGCGGCTGCTCGCGATGCTGCGGGCGCGCGTCGAGGGCGACTACCTCCAGACGTCGGCGATCTTCACCGAGGACATGCGCGTGCTCTCCCTCGTGACCGACCCCAACGACTACGCGGGCCCGGGCACGGGCTACTCCCCCACACCCGAGCGCCAGCAGGAGATCGACGGCATCCGCCAGGAGCGATCGGTCGGCGACATGCGCACCGAGCAGGCGGGGGGCCGTGACGACAGCCTGCTGCCGACAGGCCCAGCCGCAGCGGGCCACGACCCGCGCGAGGTCGTGATCGGGGTGTCGGCCGCGACGGGCCGCGCGCTGTGGACGTCGCTGTCGGGGCTGACCGTCACCGAGATCCTCGACGAGCTCCTCGCCGGGCTGGAGGAGGAGGGCGCCGTCGGTCGCGTGGTGCGGGTCAACGACACGGTCGACCTCGGCTGGATCGGCCTCACGGCCGCACGGCTGTCCGGGTCGGGCATCGCGATCGGGCTGCAGGCCAAGGGGACGGCGCTGATCACCCGCCGCGACCTCCCGCCTCTCGCCAACCTCGAGCTCTACAGCGTCGCACCGACCGTGACGCGCGAGCTCTATCGACAGCTCGGTATCAATGCAGCCCGGCACGCCAAGGGCTCGACGCCCGAGCCCACTCGAAACCCCTACTCCGACGAGGCGATCGAGGCCCGCTACCACACCAAGGTGGTGTCGCTCGTCGCCATCGAGCGCTCATGCGTCGACAGCGCGCTGGCACCCGAAGACCTCGAGATCGTGCGGAGCCCGGCATGACCAGGTCCCGGTCGGGCACTCCTGTCGATGCGCTCACGCTCGACTCCCTGCGTCGCGGCGAGCTCACTGCCGACGACGTACGCATCCATCCGGAGACCCTGGAGCACCAGGCACGGGTCGCCGAGGCCCACGCCAACCCGCAGCTCGCTGCGAACCTGCGACGCGCTGCCGAGCTGACCGAGCTCGCCGACGACGAGGTGCTGTCGATCTACGACGCACTGCGGCCGCGGCGGTCGTCCCACGACGAGCTCGCCGCGATCGCGAAGTCGCTCGAGTCGCGCGGCCACTCCCGAAACGCGGCCCTGGTGCGCGAGGCGGCGGAGGTCTACGCACGACGGGGCATGCTCCGTTGACCAAGGCTGCTGCCCGGGGCTGCATGCTGTCCCCCGCACCGCCGTGACGGCGATCCGGCCATGACGCTCGTAGCCGGCATCGACGTGGGGAACGCCACCACGGAGATCGTGATCGCTGACACCTCGACGACACCACCGACCCCGGTGGCGTGGGACCGCGCGGCCACCCGCGGGCGGAAGGGGTCGGTCGGCGCGATGGCCGCAGCCGTCGACCTGCTCCACCGGATCGAGCGGACTGCGTCGGTCCGCGCTGACGTCGTGGTCCTGGCTCCGCAACGTCCCGTCGACACGGCGACGACGCTGGTGGCCGAGCCTCCCCCTGACACGGGACGGCTGGCGCTGCTCAGCGCAGGGCGAGCCACGCCTGCGGGCCAGGGAAGCGGGGTCGGTCGCCCGGTCCCCGTCTCCGCAGACCCCTCGACGGTGGTCGGCCCCGTGGTGCTCGTGGCGAGCGACCCGCTCGGCTATCGCGCCACCAGCGAACGTGTGCAGACGTGGATCGACGCGGGCGCCGACGTGGTCGGGGTGCTCCTCGCCGGAGACGAGGCGGTGCTCGTGTCCCGCCGGCTCACCACCGACGTACCCGTCCTCGACCAGGTCGACACCGCGCTGGCGTCGACCGCCCGCCTCCTCGCCGTCGAGGTCGCCGCTCCAGGGCGTCCGGCACGACGGCTCAGCGACGCAGTGCACCTCGCCTCGGTCCTCGGGCTCGAGCCCGACGAGCACCGCCACGCGGAGGCGGTTGCACGCGCCGTGCGTGGTGCCGGCGACATCGCCGTCGCCCTGCTCGACGGACCCGCACCGCGTCGCCCCGTCGGACCCGGCTCGTGGGTGCAGACCGGTGACGGCGCCCGTCACGACCTCATCGGGGCGGTCGTCGACCCACTGGTCTGGGACGACGTCCGACGCATCGCCGTGCCGGACGCAAGCGGGACGGTGCTCGATCGCGACGTCGAGGACGTCTGGGCGGTCGACCTCTCCGCCCTCGCGCAGGAGGGGTTCGTCCGCCCAGGATCGGTGCACGAGCGATCGATCGTCATCGCGACGCTCGCGGCCTCGGCCGCGAGCCTCGACGACCTGGCCGAGCTGGCCCGGGCGGGTTCGGGTCGCCCGGTGATGACCGTGCCGAGCGAGGCAGCGGCGGCTCGGGCCGGAGCGCTCACCACGCCAGCCTGCTCGCCCGACGCCACCGTGCTCGACGTCGGCGTTGGCACGGTCGACGTCGTCCTGGCCGACGGCAGCGCCCGTGAGCTGGCCGGTGCGGGTGATCTGGTCACGGTCGCCACGTCGGTGCTGCTCGACATCGCGCGAGGTCAGGCCGAGTGGGTCAAGCGCGGGCCGTGCGCACGTGTCGAGGGTCCGCACGTACTCGTCGACGAGGACGGCACCCGCCGGTTCCTCGACGTCCCAGCGGCGGCCGGGTCGGTCGGGTGGCTCGTCGTGCCGGGCCCGGCCGGATCGCTGCCGTTCGACCGACGGCTCTCCCCGGCGGAGTGGCGCGGGCTGCGCCTGCGGCTCAAGCGCGCCGTGCTCGGCGACAACGTCGCACGCGGGGGCGCCGGCGGCGTCACGGGCGACGTCATCGTCGTGGGCGGTCCCGCCGGCGACGATGAGGTTCTCGACTGCGTGGCGCGCGCGCTGCCGAGTGCCGTGCCCGGCCGTGGTGACGTGGCTGGCATGCTCGGCCATCGCTGGGCCGTTGCCTACGGTCTCGTGGTGCTCGCTGCCCGCCAGGTCTGACACGCACACCTACCAGCACGGGAGACCGAGCCGCCATGACGCAGACCCGCACCGCCGACGGGCGACCGCGCGCCCGGGGACTCGGCCTCATCCTCCCCGGGACTCCCGGGCCGGAGAACGCGATCACCGACGTGCCCGCGCTCACCGTCGGCATGGTCACGCTTGTCCAAGGCGACGGCGAGCTCCGGCGGGGCACCGGCCCGGTGCGCACAGGGGTGACGGCGATCCTGCCTCGGGGCCGCGACGGGATCGGAGTGCCGTGCGCGGCCGGCGTCCACTCGCTCAACGGCAACGGGGAGATGACCGGGACGGCGTGGATCGCCGAGGCCGGGTGCTTCTCGACGCCGATCACGATCACCAACACGCACGCGGTCGGTGCCTGCCATCGCGGCACCATCGACTTCGTCCTCTCGACGCGACCCGACGTCGGTGCCCAGTGGGTGCTCCCGGTCGTCGCCGAGACGTGGGACGGATATCTCAACGACATCAACGGCGACCACGTACAGCCGGCACATGCCGTGCGGGCGTTGCAGAGCGCGACGTCGGGCGAGGTGGCGGAGGGCTCCGTCGGCGGCGGCACCGGGATGAACTGCTACGGCTTCAAGGGAGGCACCGGCACCGCGTCGCGTCAGGTGCTCCACGGCTCGACGACCTACACGGTGGGTGCGCTGCTGCAGGCCAACTTCGGCAGCCGGCACGAGCTCACCGTCGCCGGCGTGCACGTGGGCGAGGCTCTCGCAGCCGACAACCCGATGGAAGATGGAGAGTGGTTCGCGCGCGACGGACTGCGCGCCGGGGTCGCGGGTGCCGGCTCGGTGATCGTCGTCGTGGCGACGGATGCACCGCTGCTGCCGGGGCAGTGCGCCGCCCTCGCCCGACGCGTGCCGCTGGGCCTGGCGCGCACCGGCACATCCGGCAGCCACTTCTCCGGTGACATCTTCCTGGCGTTCTCCACCGCCAACGCGGGCGCGCTCACGAGTCGTATCCCGCTCGGGCCGGCGGGCGACGACGACTACGAGTCGCTCACCTTCATCCCCTGGGGACGACTCGACGCGTTCTACGAGGCGGTCGTGCAGTGTGTCGAGGAGGCTGTGCTCAACGCCCTCGTCGTCAACGCCGACATGGTCGGCCGTGACGACCACCGCTCGCCCGCGCTGCCCCACGCGACATTGCTCGCCGCACTGGGCGACACACCCGGTCGCCTCCGCTGAAGAGTCGCTGTCGTCGCACGCCTCGTGACCTTCCGCGGACCGTGATCGACGGGCACACACAACAGAGGGGTGGTTCGCGACCCCCGGTCCGAACCACCCCTCCGGGTGTGTGTGGCGAGCTGTTCAGTTGTGGGTTGTGCATATCAGTGCGATGCAGTGCTGTCGTTCTTCAGTGCGGTCGTTCTTCAGTGCGATCGTGCCAGGACCTGCGGTGAGCGCCGTGGCTGCCGCTCGCCGTCGTCCCGTTCATGGTCCGCCGTATGGTCAGGCGGAGGGTGCTGCCGGCGGGGCCGGCGGGGTCACCGACGCGTCGTCACCAGCATCGTCGGCCGAGTCGTCGTTGACGTCGCCGTCGTCGTCACCGCTGTCGACCGAGTCGGAGCCAGTGCCGCCGGCCACGTGATCGGAGCCTTCGCCGCCGTTGACGACGTCATCACCGACGCCACCGTCGCAGTGGTCGTTGCCCGTGCCACCGGTGACTGCGTCGTCACCCTCGCCGCCGTTCTCGACGTCGTCCCCGGTGCCGCCGTCGATGTGGTCGTTGCCGGTGCCGCCGTCGAGGTGGTCACTGCCAGCGCCACCGCTCTCGGTGTCGTTGCCCGCCTCACCCGCGATGGAGTCGTTGCCGGCACCGCCGA
>JANMBJ010000223.1:0-8604 GCA_031360335.1 Candidatus Nanopelagicales bacterium | reverse complement strand
CGTGTTGATGTTTCCGGGGGCGTTTAGCAGCCGTCCGCCCCATAGCACGCGGGTCTACGGTGCCGTACGGCCAGCGTGATCTTGGTGGTGTGGTTGCTTCCGGGGGTGTGTAGCAGCCGCACGACCAAGATCACGCGGGTCTTCAGGTGGTGGGCTGGGATGCGGCGTAGGCGGTGCGACGGCGGCGTACGAAGGCGTAGCCGGCAGCGCCGAGCAGTGCTCCGGTGAGGCAGACCCAGGTCCACCACCCGCGTCCGGCGTCGGCGAGCGGTCCGCGTAGGACGAGGCAGAGCACGAGCGCGACGGTCCAGAGGATCGTGCCCACCGCCACTGCGCCGACACCGTCGACGTCGAGCGGCGCGGTCGCCTCCGCCGCGGCTGCTCCGGCCGTCGACGCGGCGTCGCTGGTGGCCGCTGCTGCGCCCATGACCGAGGCGTCACTGGTGGCCGCCGCTGCGCCCATGGACGACGGGTCGCTGGTCTCAGCTGCGGCGGCGCTGGGCTCGGTCACGGGTCGAGGCTACCTCCGCTGCGGGTCGCCGTACGCTGTTGACGTGGATCCTCGGACGCGGCGCATGGTCACCCTCGGGGTGCTCGGCCTGTGCGTGGTGATGGTCGTCGTGGCGGCCTGGCTCGGCCGTGGCTGAGCCGCGTCGCGCGCTGCCGCCCACCGAGTCGGAGCTCCGCGGCGAGGACTGGGACGGTCGGACTCTCGTGAGCGAGACCTTCGACAGCGTGTCCTTCATCGACGTCGACATGACCGAGCTGGTCGACCGGGGATGCACCTTCACCGGCTGCGTGTTTCGCGGGGTGCGCTTCAACGCGTCGGTGCACACCACCGCGGCGTTCCTCAACTGCACGTTCGTCCGCTGTTCGTTCTTCGATGCGAGGTTCGTCGGCTGCAAGCTGCTCGGGTCGCGGTTCGACACCTGCACCTGGTCGCAGCTCACGATCGAGGGCGGTGACTGGTCGTTCGTCGACCTCTCCGGCGCAGACCTGCGCCGGGTGTCCATCCACGGCGTACGCATGCGCGAGGCCGACCTGACCAAGGCCCGCCTCGAGCACGCCACCGTGCGCGACACCGACCTGACCGGTGCCTGGATGCAGCTCACCAACTTCACCAGTGCTGACCTGCGCGGGTCCGACCTCTCCACGCTCGACCCCTCGGCGGTGACGTTGGCGAAGGCGGTCATCGACGTGAGCCAGTCGATCCAGCTCGCGACCGCGCTCGGGCTCGACGTACGCCCCGACGAACGCTGACCTTGTACGGGCACCGCTCTCGGGTTCAGGTGTGGGCGAGGCCCACGACGGTCCACACGAGGACCACCGCTCCGAGGATGCGGCGGAACGGGTTCACGCCACGCAGGAGCTCGTCGGCCGCCCAGAACGCGAGCGCGCCGGTGCCGACCCAGGTGAGGACCGAGCTCGCGGTGCCCGAGGTCACGAGCCCGACGACGGTGGCCACGAGCCAGACGAGGAACGCGAGGTTGGGAAACTGCGCGATGACGATCCGGCCGGTCTCGTGGTCGCGGAACAGCGCATCGGCAGCCTTCGCGAGCGCGGTCACGGCTCAGTCTCGCCGCTGTCGGTCGACCGCGCCCTGCGAGGCCGTCACACCGTGAGACGCCGTCATACCGTGCGAGGCCATCACACCCGCGAGCACGGGTCCTACGCGGTCTGCAGCAACAGGATCTTGGTGCCGGCCTGCCAGGGGTCCGTCCCGGCGAAGTGCACGGGCACGGTTGCCCCGGCGGGCACGTCGGTCACCACCGTGGTGGTGGTCGCGATGAGCGCACCGTTGACGTAGACGTAGAGCACGAGGGTGGCGCTGCGCGTGCCCGTCGCCGTGTTGCGTGCCGTCGTGTCGACGCCGAGGGAGCCGGTGTTGGTGATCCGCCACGAGCCGAGGCGCCAGCTGTCGGCCGACGTCGTGGTCGTCGCCGGTGCGGCGGGTGCGACCCCGGTGGGTGAGGCACCTGTCGGTGGCGCGCTCGTGGGCGTGGTGGGCGGGGTCGTCGCCGCGGACGCACCGGTGGTCGGTGAGGTGCTCGCCGACGGGTCGGGGGTGGTCGTGCCCGTGGTCGGCGACGAGGACGACGAGGTCGAGCCGCGGGACCCGGTCTGACCCCAGACGGCGCCGGCGATGAGGCCGACGACCGCGGCGATGGCCAGGGACACGAGCACGATCGCCCCCGCGGGCATGGAGCCACGGTCGTGCGATCGCTGCATCACAGCCCCACCCTAGGTCGGCCGTGGGATGAAGTCCCGCGCGAGAAGGGAGTGTCGGTCACGGGTGGCAGGATCAGTGCATGACCCCGCATCCCAGCATCGACGGCACCCGGCTGACGCCCGAGGCCTACCTCGAGCATCTCGACGCCGATGTCGCGGCGCTGCTCGACGCCTCGGCTGACCTCGCCGCCACGGTCCCTGGCTGTCCCGACTGGACCGTGCGCGACCTGCTGTCGCACGTCGTCGGCGTCTACCGCCACAAGATCGTCGCGCTCGACACCGACGCTCAGCCCGAGCAGCAGGGCTTCGACTCCTGGGGGGTCATCGCCGATGGCGCGGATCCGCGTGACGTCCTGCGCGAGGACTACTCCGCCCTCCGCCAGCGGCTCACCGCGCGCGACGCGTCGGCGGCGACGTATGCCTGGTGGCCCGCCGAGCAGACGGTCGGCTTCTGGCAGCGCCGGATGGCGCAGGAGACCGCGGTGCACCGGTGGGACGCGCAGTCGGCGGTCGACGGCCCCGACAGCGCCGACCCGATCCAGGACGACCTCGCGGTCGATGGCGTCGACGAGCTGCTCGGCTGGCTCACCTGGCCGTGGGACGAGGTCCCGCAGCCGGCTGCCACCGGCCAGTCGGTGCTGGTCTCCACCGCCGACCACTCGTGGACCGTGACGCTCCATCCCACGAAGGTCGAGGTCGTCGGTGGGGGCAGCGAGTCCGCGGTCGCGCTGGTCGCGGGCGAGCCGTCCGGCTTGCTGCTGCACCTGTGGGGACGACCCGGTGAGCACGGCATCGCGACCGGTGGCGACAACGCCGCGCTCGAGCTCCTGCGCGAGCGTCTCGTCATGCTCGCCACGTGATCGCGTCGGTGTCGCGTGCCTGAGTCGTGGGACGACGTCCGCACCGAGGTGCGTGCTGCGCTGCTCGACACGACGTCGTTGGTTCGTGCCGTGGGTGCGGGTCGACGCCGTGGGGTGCCGCTGAAGTGGCGCCGGGTCGAGCTGCGACCGGTCGGCATCAAGGGCGGCGTTCGCCTGCAGGTGACTGCCTATGACGACGCCCAGGCGCACACCACCAACCACGACGACGGTGCTGCGCCAGCTGCCGTCGACGCTCTGCTCGACCAGGGCTTCGGCAACTGGCACGTCGAGACGACCGGTGAGGTCGTCCAGGTGCGCATCACCAAGAAGGGTGACGCGCAGGTGCACCGGTCGCGGCGAGACGCCCCCGTCGAGGTTGCGACCCCGGGCCATGACCGCGCCAAGCACCGGTTCTTCGATGTCGCGCACCCTGACGTCCGGGCGTTCCTCACCGCGGTGGGCGTCGCCGACCGCGAGGGACTTGTCAAGCCGAGCCGGCAGGACAAGTACATCCAGGTCGAGGAGTTCGTGAAGCTGCTCGACAAGGCAGTCGATGACGCTCGCACAGCCGGTGTGCTCCCCGATCCGACACCCGAAAACCCCTGGCGTCTGGTCGATCTCGGCTGTGGCAACGCCTATCTCACGATCGGTGCCTACGTCTGGCTCGCCCGCGTGCGTGGTCTTCCGGTGCGGGTGCACGGGATCGACGTGCGCGAGTCCTCGCGCGACCAGAACTCGGCGCGGGCCGCCGAGCTCGGCTGGGCCGACGAGCTCACGTTCGAGGCCGCGACCATCGCCGACGCCGCGTCCGAACCGCGACCCCAGGTCGTGATCGCGCTGCACGCCTGTGACACCGCGACCGACGACGCCCTCGCGCGTGCCGTGCACTGGGAGGCCCCGGTCGTGCTCGCAGCGCCGTGCTGCCACCACGATCTGCAGGCCCAGCTCGCCGACCGCGACCGGCCGGCTCCGTCGCCCTACTCCCTGCTGACCCGCCACGGCCTGCTGCGCGAGCGGTTCGTCGACGTGCTGACCGATGCGTTCCGGGCGTCGCTGCTGCGCGCCGTGGGCTACCGCGTCGACACCGTGCAGTTCGTGAGCGACGAGCACACGCCGCGCAACCTGCTGCTCCGCGCGGTGCGCACCGGCGCTCCGCCTGTGCAGAGCGACCTCGCCGACTACGGCGCCCTCATCGACGAGTGGGGCCTTCATCCCGCGCTCGAGAGCCGCATCGCGGCCGAGCTCGACGCCGCCCGCGAGCGCGCCACCCGCTGAGCCGGGCGCCCGGAGGCAACCTTTCCGGGGGTCCAGCCACTACACATGTCGAGGGGCCGCGTCGCGGTCGGCAGTGCGAGGGGCACACTGATGGCCGATCGGCCGGAGTTCGCGGAGTTCGTGGCGACGCGTTCGCCCGCGCTGCTGCGTACCGCGCGGCTGCTCACGGGTGACTGGGCGAGCGCCGAGGACCTGCTGCAGACGGCGCTCACGACGTCGTGGCGTAAGTGGTCGAGGATCTCGGGCAATCCCGAGCCCTATGTGCACAAGGTCATGGTCAACACCTACCTCGCCTGGACCCGACGGTTCTGGGTGCGAGAGCGCCCGACCGAGGTGCTGCCCGAGACGGCGGTCGACGACGCGACGAGCCACGTCGTCGACGAGGACGAGATCCAGGCAGCACTGCGCCGGCTGCCACGACGACAGCGCGCGGTCGTCGTGCTGCGCTACTTCGACGACCTGTCCGAGGTGGAGTGCGCCGCGATCCTCGGAGAGACGGTCGGGACCGTGAAGTCCCAGACCAGCAAGGCCCTCGCCGCCCTGCGCGTCGACGACGGCCTCACCGCCGACCGACCCCGACACGAGGTGAGCTGACATGTCCTACACCGAGCAGGATCTGCGTGAGTCGCTGCGCCGCACGACATCAGCGCCTCCTCCGGCGCCGAACCGCGTCGCTCTCGTCGAGCTGGCCGTGCGCCACCGACGCAGGCAGCTCGTGGTCGCCACCGTGGCTGCCGTGGTGCTCGCCCTGGTCACCGTACCGGTCGTGCGCCTGCTCCCGGATCGCTTCCGGCACAACGCGATTCCCGCAGGGACCTCGCCCGAGCAGGTCGACGCGATGATGAAGTACGCCACCTTCGTGACGGCGTGGACAGGGTCGTCGCTGGGGCTGGGGGGCACGGATCCAGACACCGGTGTCGTCGGGGTGCACGTGACCTGGAACCTGCCGCCCTACAACTGCACGAGCGCCACGGCCGACGCCGAAGGACCGCAGGGCACGCAGCGCGCCTGGGTGCTGGCGTCGCCGAGCGCCATCATGGGCTCGGGTGGACTCGCGACCGGCATGCCGATCGGGCCGCAGGCGATCAGTCTCGTCGTCGGCTGGCCGACCAGAGTGACGTCGTGCGACCCGGTGACTGCGCCGTCGATGGTCGTCGCCGCACCGAGCGGAAGCTCCCAGGGCCTGCTCGCGGAGGAGCTCGCCTACGTCCAGACGACGACCGACCCTGCGCACCCTGCGCTGGACGTCGAGTCGGTCTATCGCGCGATTCCCGCCGACCTCGTCACGGACGTCGGTCGCACGGTGTTCGCCGACTACGAGCGCGCTCGACCGGACTTTGGCTCCGAGACCGACCAGCTCGACCGGGTGCTCACCGCGCTCGGCAGCTGGGTGAACATCGCGCTGTCCCGGGGCGTCCTCGACGCGTCGTCACCCGTGACCGGCTCGCGCGTCCTCACGACCAACACCTACGTCGGGAACGTCGACGTGCCCGCCGGCTACACGATGCGGTGGGACATCTCGACCAGCAAGTTCTGCGTCCAGGGCAGCATCGGGTCGTCGGGAGTCCGGCGTTTCACCGACGCGCAGTTCAGCGAGCCCGGCACCCCGTCGCTGTCGCCACTCGACGGCCCCTGCAGCTGAGGCCGCAGGGTCGGCCTAGCTCGTGGGATCCGTCCCCCCGGGCAGCGGCACGGGGGCGGCGCGCACGAGGGCGATCCCGATCAGCATGAGAACCGGGACGATGAGGAAAGCGGTGTGCACGCCGACGTGGTCCGCGACGGCGGCGAGGGCGAAGGGTGCGAGACCGCTGGCTGTTCCGGCGGCGACCGACGTGAGGCCCGCCCCTCGGTCGGCCTGACCTTCGGCGGCGATGACCGCGCGGCCGATCGACAGCGGCGACTGCAGTCCGAGGCCGATGCCGGTGATCGCGAAGCCGACGAGCATGGGCACGGCTGACATCGACAGCCAGGCGAGGGCGAAGCCGACGATCGTGAGCCCCATCGAGGCGACGAGGACGACGTCGGGGTCGATGCGCGACACGAGGGGCGCACCGCCGACGCGGCCGAACGCCATGCCCCCGACGATGGTCACCAGAGCGGCAGCGGCCGCCGCACCGCCGAGACCGGCGCGGTCGCGGAGCAGGTCGCTGCCCCACAGCGTCAGGCAGAACTCCGTGCCGGCACACACGCCGAACACCACCAACGAGAGCCAGAACCGCCGGGAGAGCGGTCCTCGAGGCGCGTGTCCCGGCTCGTCGTCGGGATGACCGTGTGTCGCGTCGAACGACTCGAGGTGCGTGCCCCGTGCGATCTCGAGCACGACCAGGCCGACCACGGTGGCGAGGATGCCAGGACGCCAGCCCCAGCCGATCGCCACTCCGAGACCGACTGCCAGCGGACCGAGCAGCCCCATCGTCGCGCCGAGGCCGTGGGCCTCGCTCATCGCGCGCTGCGCCGCCGGACCGTGGTGGTCGGGCAGGAACGCGTTGACGCCCACCATGATCGCCGTGCCGCCTCCGCCCGCGATGAGAGCGCCGACCAAGGTCGCCCAGAGGGGGTCGAAGCCGGTGTAGACGACGAGACCGATGGCCAGGGTGGCCGACCCCATACGCAGGAAGAGCCCGCGGCCGACGCGTCGTACGACGTGGACCGCGAGGAACCCCACGGCGACGGAGCCCACCGCCAGCGCGGTGCCGTGCAGCGATGAGACGGTGCGTGAGTAGCCGTGCTCGTCGCGCAGGAGCGCAATGCTGGGGCCGAAGGCGTAGAGGAAATAGCCGAAGAGCCCGATGTGGACGTAGGCCAACCACGTCGCACGATCACGCACGACCGACGGTCGGACTGCCGCGAGCAGCGGCTCGGTCACGGCGTCGTCGGCTCGGGCAGAGTCACGACAGCGCCGACACCACGTGGTCGATGCTGCGGGTGAGACGGCGTACGTCGTCGGGGTCGACTGACGGGAACATCGCGACGCGCAGCTGGTTGCGGCCGAGCTTGCGGTAGGGCTCGGTGTCGACGATCCCGTTGGCGCGCAGGACCTTCGCGACGGCGGTCGCGTCGATCGAGTCGTCGAAGTCGATCGTGCCGATGACCGGAGAGCGCAGCGCCGGGTTGGCGACGTACGGAGTGGCGTAGGTCGAGGCCTCGGCCCAGCCGTAGAGCGCGTCGCTCGACTCCTTGGTGCGCGCGACGGTCCAGTCGAGACCGCCGTTGGCGTTGAACCAGTCGACCTGCTCGGCCATGAGCAGGATCGTCGCGAGCGCCGGGGTGTTGTAGGTCTGGTCGAGGCGGCTGTTGTCGACAGCGGTCTGCAGGTCGAGGAAAGCAGGGATGTAGCGACCGCTCGCCTTGATCTCCGCGGTGCGCGCGATCGCCTTCGGCGACATGAGCGCGAGCCAGAGACCACCGTCGGACGCGAAGCACTTCTGGGGTGCGAAGTAGTAGACGTCGGACTCGGCCTGGTCGACCGCGAGACCGCCGGCGGCGGAGGTCGCGTCGAAGAGCATGAGCGCGTCGTCGTCGGCGCCGCTGACCCGCTTCGGAGTGATCGCGACACCGGTCGACGTCTCGTTGTGCGGGGTGGCGTAGACGTCGACGCCGGCCTCCGCCTCGAACGAGGGCGCGGTGCCGGGCTCGGAGTTCCTCACCGTGGGTTCGCCGAGGAACGGCGCGTCCGTGACCGACGAGGCGAACTTCGAGCCGAACTCGCCGAAGGTGAGGAACTGCGCGCGGTCGCGCACCAGGCCGAACGCCGCGACCTCCCAGAACGCAGTGGACCCGCCGTTGCCGAGCACGACCTCGTAGCCCTCGGGCAGCGAGAAGAGGTCGGCGAGGCCCGAGCGCAGACGCCCGACCTGGGACTTCACCGTCTTCTGGCGGTGCGACGTACCCAGGAAGGAGGGAGCGATGGCAGCGAGCGCGGCCACCTGCTCCGGCCGGACTTTGCTCGGCCCGGCGCCGAAGCGACCGTCGGCAGGCAGGAGCTCGGCGGGGATGACGATCTGCGGCGTCTCGCTCACGGTTGGCCCTCACTGGTACGGCGTCAGGAGTGAACCTCCAGCCTAGGAACCGCCGTACCGCGAAGCCGCTCGGGTCCACAGGCTGAGACACCCGTCACCCCCCAGAACCGCCGTGTGGTTGGTGGGGGGGGGGGTGTTGGGGGGGGGGGGGCGCAAACCCCCCCCCCGCCAGGGGCGGGGGGGGGGGGGGGGGGGGGGGGGGGGGGGGGGGGGGGGGGGGG
>JANMBJ010000199.1:0-9230 GCA_031360335.1 Candidatus Nanopelagicales bacterium | reverse complement strand
AGGAACGCGCGCCCCGGTAGGCCGATCGCGCGCAACGCGCGATAGGTGACGACAGCGGCTCGGGCCATGTAGCCGGAGTCCTCGAGGACGCTGAGGAAGGCAAACATCACGATCATGACCGGCACGAAGGTCAGCAGCATGCCGACACCTGCGATGAGCCCGTCGACCACGAGTCCCTGCACCCACGACTCACCGAGCCCGACGCCAGTCAGCAGCGCGGTCGCAGCTGTGGATACCGGGCCGGTGAACAGTGTGTCGAGGGCTGCCTGGAGTGGAGCCGCCAGCGAGGTGGTGGCCTGGAAGACCACCCACATGACCGCGAGGAACAGCAACGGGCCGACCAACGGCGCCGTCGTGAGGCGGTCGAGCCGGTCGGACCAGGAGGACCGACCCGAGTCGTCGTGGTGGGTTGCGAACTCGACCGCATGGCTCACGACGGCGAATCGGGCCTCGGCCGCAGCGAGCTGCACGGTCGGATCCTCATAGCTGGGAACAGCCTGTGGGCGAGGCATTCCCAGCTGACGGGCAACAGCGTCGACGAGCTGCTCGTGTGCCGTGTCATGTCGAGGATCGACGACGACGACGGGCACTCCGATCGCCTCCGAGAGGGCAGCAGGGTCGATGGTGAGCCCCCTGCGCCGGGCGACATCGACCATGCTCAGCGCGACGACGCTGCGCGTTCCGACCTCGTGGACCTGACGCTGGAGGTAGAGCCCTCGCGCGAGGTGGACTGCCGAGGCCACGACGACCGCGACGTCAGGGCGCTCGTGCTCAGGCTGGTCCACGAGCAGGTCCCGCGTGAGCTGTTCGTCGGGCGACTGCGGATCGAGGCTCACCGCGCCGGGGAGGTCCACCAGCACGACCTGGCCGAGAGTGGAGGTGACCCAGAGGGCTCGGCCGACGGCGACGGTGGTGCCCGGCCAGTTGCCGACATCGCGTCCCTGCCCGGTGAGCCCGTTGAAGAGGGTGGACTTGCCCACGTTGGGATTGCCGACGAGTGCGACAACGGGGACGCCCGCGGGAGCCTCGACCGAGGCTGCCTCGGCGTGGCACGACGGCACGGAACGCGCGGCCTGCCGAGATGCGCTCATGCGACGCCCTCGGACACGTCGACGGCGACCCGGCGCAGCACGGTGCGTGCGAGAGCGAGGCGCGTGTCGGCGACCGCGAGCATCCGCCCGCCACCGGCAGTGCGATGCAGGGGCGTAACGACGGAGCCGGGCCGGATGCCCAACTCCGCAAGACGCCGGGCGAGCAGCGGCTCGACGTCGGTGCTGCCCACGCGGGCGGGGACGCCGGTGGGCGCGTCGTCCAAGGTCACGCTGTGAGCGTAGCACCGACTTAGGGTGCCCTAACAAAGGCAACCCTCAACTCCCGGTAATGACGGGGAGGGCTCTGCTCAGACCGAGGCGGCAAGCTCCTCGTCGTCGACAGCGCCGACGAACTGCGCGTTGTAGAGCGTGGCGTACTCGCCGCCGCGCTCGAGCAGACCGTCGTGGGTGCCCTGCTCGACGATCTGGCCGTGCTCCATCACGAGGATGAGGTCGGCGTCGCGGATGGTGGAGAGGCGGTGCGCGATGACGAAGCTCGTCCGGTCCGAGCGGAGCGCGGTCATGGCCTTCTGCACCAGGACCTCCGTGCGGGTGTCGACCGAGCTCGTGGCCTCGTCGAGGATCAGCAGCGACGGCGCCGAGAGGAATGCCCGCGCGATGGTGATGAGCTGGCGTTCGCCCGTCGAGAGGTTGCTTCCTTCGTCGTCGATGACGGTGTCGTAGCCGTCGGGGAGGCCACGGACGAAACGGTCCACGTACGTCGCCTGGGCGGCCTGGTGGATCTCTTCCTCGGTGGCACCCGGGCGGCCGTAGGCGATGTTGTCGCGGATGGTTCCGCCGAACAGCCAGGTGTCCTGCAGCACCATGCCGATCTCCTCGCGAAGGTCGTCGCGGGTCATCGTCGCTATGTCGATGCCGTCGAGGGTGATCCGACCGCTGTCGAGCTCGTAGAACCGCATGATGAGGTTGACGAGGGTGGTCTTGCCGGCGCCGGTCGGGCCCACGATGGCGACTGACTGTCCCGGTGCGGCGACCAGGGAGAGGTGCTCGATGAGGGGGGTGTCGGCGACGTAGCGGAACGACACGTCCTCGAAGGCGACGCGGCCTCGAGCGGCGGTGATCCTCACCGGTTCGGCGGGGTCGGGTGACTGCTCGGGTGCGTCGAGCAGCTCGAACACGCGCTCGGCCGAGGCCACGCCGGACTGCAGCAGGTTCGACATCGACGCCACCTGGGTCAGTGGCTGGCTGAACTGGCGGGAGTACTGGATGAACGCCTGCACGTCGCCGAGAGACATGCTGCCCGACGCGACCCGCAGACCGCCGATCACGGCGATGAACACGTAGTTGAGATTCCCGATGAACTGGATCGCCGGCATGATGATCCCGGACAGGAACTGTGCACCGGCGCTCGCGGAGTAGAGCGCCTGGTTGCGCTCCTCGAAGGTCTGTTCGGCCTCCTGCTGGTGGCCGAACACCTTGACGAGCGCATGCCCGGTGTAGACCTCCTCGATGTGGCCGTTGAGGCGACCGGTCTGCGCCCACTGCTCGATGAACAGCGGCTGTGACCGCTTGGCGATCACGGCGGTGACCACCATCGAGAGCGGCACCGAGATCAGGGCCACGAGGGCCAGCAGCGGCGAGATCCAGAGCATCATGGCGAGGACTCCGACCAGCGTGAGGATCGAGCTGAGCAGCTGGCTGAACGTCTGCTGCATGGTCTGCTGGATGTTGTCGATGTCGTTGGTGACACGGCTGAGGAGCTCACCGCGGGGCACGGTGTCGAAATAGCTGAGCGGGAGCCGGTGGAGCTTGTCCTCGATGTCGCTGCGCAGCCGGTACGCCGTGCGCTGCACGACGCCGTTGAGGACATACGCCTGCGCCCACATGGCCAGGGACGCCAGGACATACAGACCGAGGACGAACATGAGGACCCGGCCGAGACGGTCGAAGTCGATACCCTGCCCCGGCACGATGGTCATGCCCGAGAGAAGAGCGGCGAACCCGTCGTTTCCGGCGGCGCGGGCCGCCTCGATCGCCTGATCCTGGGTGATCCCCGCCGGCAGCTTCTTGCCGATGATGCCCTCGAAGATCAGGTTGGTCGCGTTGCCGAGGATCTTGGGCCCGACCACGCTGAACGACACGCTCGCGACCGTGAGCAGCACGACGAGCATCGCGAACCCGCGTTCGGGCCGCAGCTGGCCGAACAGCCGCTTGGCCGACGGCCAGAACGTCAGCGACTTCTCCGCCGGCATCCCGGCACCCATCATCGCGCCGGGGCCGCGCATGGCACCGCCCTGCGGGCGGTTGGCGATCCGCGCGGGGCCCGAACCTGGTGCACCACTCGCCTTTCCGGCGGGAGGAGTCTGCGTGCTCATGCCGCCACCTCCGCCGGGAGCTGCGAGGAGACGATCTCGGCGTAGGTCGGGCAGCTCTCGAGCAGCTGCTCGTGCGTGCCCGTCCCGACGATCACCCCGCCGTCGAGCACGAGAATCTGGTCGGCATCGATGATGCTCGATACCCGCTGCGCCACGACGACGACGGTCGAGCTGTGCGTCGTCGGTCTGAGTGCGGCGCGCAGCCGCGCGTCGGACGCCAGGTCGAGCGCGGAGAACGAGTCGTCGAACAGGTAGATCTCCGGTCGGCGTACGACGGCGCGCGCGATCGCCAGGCGTTGGCGCTGACCTCCGGAGAAGTTCGTGCCCCCTTGGGCCACCGATGCCTCGAGGCCCTCAGCCAGCGCGGCCACGAAGTTGTCGGCTTGGGCGATGCGCAGCGCCTCCCACAGGTCGGCGTCGCTCGCCTCGGCTCGGCCGTAGCGCAAGTTGCTCGCGATGGTGCCGGTGAACAGGTAGGCCTTCTGCGGCACGAGTCCGATCCGCGCGTGCAGCACGTCGGGGTCGATGTCGCGTACGTCGACACCGTCGACGTAGACCGAGCCGCCGGTTGCATCGAACAGGCGCGGCACCAGCGAGAGCAGCGTGGTCTTCCCCGAGCCGGTGCTGCCGATGATCGCCGTTGTCTGTCCGGCAACCGCGCGGAAGGAGATGTCGCACAGGACCGGGTCATCGGCGCCCGGGTAGTGGAAGAAGGCGTTGCGCAGCTCGACCGTTCCGCGCTCCACGACCTCCGAGACGGGGTTGGTGGGCGGGACGACGGAGGACTCGGTGTCGAGCACCTCAGCCAGTCGCTCGGCGCTGACTGTCGCACGAGGGATGAGCACGAGCATGAACGTCGCCATCATGATCGACATGAGGATCTGGACGAGGTAGCTGAGGAAGGCCGTGAGCGAGCCGATCTGCATCAGGCCGGCGTCGATGCGCTGCCCCCCGAACCAGATGACCGCCACGCTCGAGGTGTTCAGGACGAGCATGACGATCGGAAACATCAGCGCCATGAGGCGCCCGACCTTGAGGGAGGTCTCCGTGAGGTCGGCGTTGGCGAACGAGAACCGCTCCCGCTCCACCGGCTCGCGGACGAAGGCACGCACCACGCGGATGCCCGTGATCTGCTCGCGCAGCACGCGGTTGACGTTGTCCAGGCGCTTCTGCATCTTGCGGAACAGCGGGACCATGCGCGACACGATCATCGCGATCGAGGCGACCAGCACCGTGACGCTGACGACGATCAACCAGGCGAGGCCGATGTCCTGGCGCAGCGCCATGACGATTCCGCCGACACACATGATGGGAGCCGCGACCATCATGGTGCAGGTGAGCAGGACGAGCATCTGCACCTGCTGGACGTCGTTCGTCGTCCGCGTGATGAGCGACGCGGCGCCGAACTTCGTCACCTCTCGCGCGGAGAACGACCCGACGTGGTGGAAGACCGCGGCCCGGGTGTCGCGCCCGAAGCCCATCGCGCTGCGCGCACCGAAGTAGACGGCGGCCACCGAGCAGATGACCTGCACCAGCGTGATGGCGAGCATCACGGCGCCGATCCGCAGGATGTAGCCCGTGTCTGCCTTGGCGACGCCGTTGTCGATGATGTCGGCGTTGAGCGTCGGGAGGTAGAGGGCTGCCAGCGTGCCGAAGAACTGCAGCACGACGACGATGACGAGCGCGGTCTTGTACGGCTGCAGATAGCGACGCAGCAGCGAGATGAGCACAGATGACTCCTGGGAATCCATGGCGCCCGGTCCGCGTCGTGGCGAGCCCGGGATCTCCTGTCGACTGGCGTCCGCGTCGTGCGTGGATCCTCCGTCGCGTCAGGCAGCCTCACCGATGGTACGCACGGTGGCGGCCAGCAGGGTGTCTGGTTCTACGCCGAGAGCGAGCAGGGACTCGTGCACCTCGGGGTCGTCGACGCGCAGCAGCCCGAGGAGCAGGTGCTCGCTGCTGATCGATCCTGACCTGACAGTGCGCGCCGCCGTGACGGCCGACGACACGACAGCCTTCGACGACCGGGACAGCCGTGGCTTGCTCGGCCGCGGGCCTCGGTCCGTCCGGGGAGGGGTGGCGAACGCATCTGGACCGTACGTGGCCTCTGCGCGGGCCAGCACCTCGGCGAGGTCGATCCCCAGGGCACGCAGGGCAACCTCGTCGGCCTCGCTGAAGTCCGGCCCTCGTGAGTGCGTTCCTTGAGACACAGGTCCGCGAGCGCGGGTCGCTCTGCGCGTGATCAGGTTGTGGAGAACGTCGAGATAGCTGATCCCGTGGTCGGTGAGCACCCGCACCGCGTTCCCCTCGTCGTCCCGAAGCAGGCCGAGCAGGAGGTGCACCGGCTCGATCTCGGGACGGGCTCGACCCTCCACCGGACCGGCGGGCAGAACCGTCCGAGCTGCACTCTCGGCGTAGCCGACAGCGAGCCTCGCGGGGGTCGTGAGGCGCTGGAACAACGGTTGCCCTCTCGGTGCAGCGCCGGGTCACCAGGGCTGCGTGGTTGATGACGCGGTGGGTCCAGACGGGTCGTTCGTGCGAGACGGGTCGTTCGTGCGAGCCTGGTCCTTCTCCGCGGGGCCGTAGCGCTGATGCACGGCCTGCCGGCTCACGCCGAGGACCTCGGCGATGTCCTGCCACGACCACCCGACACGTCGGGCGTGTGCCACCTGGGCCGCCTCAAGCCGCTCGGCGAGCCGTCGTAGTGCCGAGGCTGCCTGAAGTCCCTCGAGCGGACCCGCGCTGCTCGCGACCGACGTGAGTTCGCTAAGCGCTCCACCACCCGGGTCCTTTTGGCACATGTGTCAATGTTACTTGACGCTTGTCAAGATTGCTTGACGCATCTGGACTAACTAGTGAAGCCACGCCGAGTGTCGCGTGGTCCGGTGAGGACGGACAGGAGGTGGTCCGGTGAGGACGGACAGTGAGCCATCCCACGTCTCGGCGGCGATCGCTGCTGGGTCGTGGCCGCCGCACGTGGCCGTGGGGCGGCACGTGGCCGTGAGGTGGTCGGAGATCGACCCAGGGTCCGGTAACCTAGAGTCACGTCGCCGACCGACGGGTGGCACTGACCCCGCGGCGATCGAATCCGGGCCTTCCTCGTGGGGGCCCTTGACGATCGGAGCCGCGCACTCCTGCGCCAGGCTTCGAGCTCCCGGCTCAGTGACCGGTTGCGGTGCCCCTGCCAGGGATGCACCACGGTCGTCCCGATGCCCGGCTCACTATGTCGACCTGATGGTCACGGTGCAGGCGTGCTCCCCGTCCAGCGAGGTCCTCCTGACCTCGGCGAGCGGGTCGATGCGACCACAGACGTCCCGAGAGGACCTCCTGCGTGACCAGCCCGTCCAGCCCGTCCAGCCCGTCCAGTTCGTCCAGTTCACGTCGTCCCACCGCTGACTCCGGCTCGGGCCGCGCGTCCACTGACCGGGCCTCATCAGACCGTGCCTCGTCAGACCGTGCCTCGTCAGACCGTGCCTCGTCAGACCGTGCCCCCGCTGACCGTGCATCGTCGGGTCGCCCGCCGCGCAACCGCGGGGCGCGTCGCCCGTCGGGTGACTCACGGCGTCCGGCGCAGCAGCGACCCACCGACTCAGCGTCCTCGAGGCCCTCGACGCCCTCGACGCCCTCGACGCCCTCGACAACGTCTCAGCCTGCAGGTCCGGCTGCGGCCGCTCCGCCGGCGGTAGTGAGCACCGAGCCCCCCGTCACCTCGTTCACCGAGCTCGGTGTTCCGACCAACCTCGTCGCCGTTCTCGCCGCGCAGGGCATCGACTCCGCCTTCCCGATCCAGACCGCGACGCTGCCCGACTCGCTCGCGGGTCGTGACGTGCTCGGTCGTGGTCGTACCGGCAGCGGAAAGACCATCGCGTTCGCCTTGCCGCTCGTCGCAGGGCTCGCGGCCAGCGGCCGCAACGTCCGTCAGGGTCGTCCGCGCGCGGTCGTGCTGCTCCCGACCCGTGAGCTCGCGACCCAGGTGCACGCGACCATCGCTCCGCTCGCGAAGGCCGCTGGTCTCACGACGACGACCGTGTTCGGCGGTGTCTCCCAACGCCCCCAGGTTGCGGCGCTCCGTGCCGGGGTCGACATCCTCGTGGCGTGCCCCGGCCGCCTCGAGGACCTCGTGAGCCAGCGTCACTGCAGCCTCGAGGACATCGAGATCACCGTCCTCGACGAGGCCGACCACATGGCCGACCTCGGCTTCCTCCCCGGTGTGAAGCGACTGCTCGACCGAACGCCGAAGGATGGTCAGCGCCTGCTGTTCTCGGCGACGCTCGACAACGGGGTCGACGTCCTCGTGCGTCGCTACCTCGTCAACCCGATCACCCACTCGGTCGACTCCGACGCGACGACCGAGCTCGACATCGAGCACCACGTGCTCACCGTCGACGAGGGCGACAAGGGTGCCGTCGTCCAGGAGCTGGCCTCCGGTCTCGGCCGCACGGTGATGTTCACGCGCACCAAGCACCACGCCCGCAAGCTGGCCCGCACGTTGACGCTGGCCGGAGTGCCTGCGGTCGATCTGCAGGGCAACCTCGCGCAGAACGCTCGTGACCGTAACCTCGCGGCGTTCCGTAGCGGCGAGGTGCGCGTCCTCGTGGCTACCGACATCGCCGCTCGCGGGATCCACGTCGACGACGTCGCGCTCGTCGTGCACGTCGACCCGCCGGCGGAGCACAAGGCCTACCTGCACCGCTCGGGCCGTACCGCCCGCGCCGGTGCCTCGGGCATCGTCGTGACGGTCATGACAGATGCGCAGCGCTCGGACGTAGCGCAGCTCACCCGCAAGGCCGGAATCAAGGCGACCAGTGTGCGGGTGCGTCCGGGAGCCGAGCACGTGCTCACGCTCACCGGCCCCAAGGCCGACTACGTGACGCCCTCGAAGACGGCGGTGGCTGAGCCGGAGCGTCGTCCGCAGCAGCGTGGCGGTCGCAACCAGAGCGGCGCGCAGTCACAGGGCCGAGGGCGTAGCCAGGGATCGGGTCAGGGTTCGGGCCAGCGCTCGGGCGGCTCAGGAGGGTCCGGGGGCTCACGTGGTCGTACCGGAACTTCCGGCAGCACCTCGGCCGCTGCATTCTCTGCAGGCTCCGGCGGGCGGCGCGGCAACCGCTAACCAGCACCAGGTCGCACGGTATCGGCCGTACGACCATGCCGTGAACGACGAAGGCCGCCACGTCACGGGGGCGGCCTTCGTCGTTTCCGATCAGTGCTCGTGGCCGGCGTGCTCGTGGTCGGCGCCCGCGGCCTGCTCAGCGACCTTCTTGTGCACCGCGAGCATGTCGACGCCGCGGACGGCCTCGATCAGCTTCTCGAGCTGCGGACCAGGCAGAGCGCCGGGCTGGGAGTAGAGCAGCACACCCTCGCGGAACGCCATGAGCGTGGGGATCGAGGTGATCTCTGCGGCGGAGGCGAGCTGCTGCTCGGCGTCGGTGTCGACCTTGGCGAACACGATGTCGCCGTGGACCTCCGAGGCCTTGTCGAACACGGGCGCAAAGTTGCGGCACGGGCCGCACCAGGTGGCCCAGAAGTCCACCAGCACGATGTCGTTGTCCGAGACCGTCGAGTCGAAGGTCTCGGCGGTGATGTCGATCGTGGACACAGTGCACTCCCTGTCTGCTGCGGATACGGGACTCAGCCGTCCCAGGAAGAGAACCCACCCAGCCCACCAGGCTATTCCGGACCGCCGGTCCGTGCCGGGGCGGCCTAGGCTCGTGGGGTGACCAGTGACTCGCGAATGCCCTCCGTCGGCGACGTCGTCGCAGCTGTGCACCGGCGCTATCCGCCTGAGGCGGCCGCCTCGTGGGAC